>NZ_QKMQ01000002.1:0-393888 GCF_003208145.1 Pseudomonas sp. RV120224-01b
TACTCACCCGTCCGCCGCTGAATCAAGGAGCAAGCTCCCGTCATCCGCTCGACTTGCATGTGTTAGGCCTGCCGCCAGCGTTCAATCTGAGCCATGATCAAACTCTTCAGTTCAATACTGCTTGGGTTTTTAAGAAACCCTAAACTTGGCTCAACAATCTCAAATGACTATGTGATTTCTCGCATGGCCACTTGTGATGCTGATAATCTTTTTGACTATCAGTCCGTACTCACAAGCACCCACACGAATTGCTTGATTCGATTTGTTAAAGAGCGTTTGGTTAAGAGCTTTTCGTCTCAACCGAGGCGCGCATTCTACGCTTTCCTCATTTGCTGTCAAGCGTTTATTTTGAAGTTTTTTACTACCGCTTTCTTTCGAAAGCCAACAACTTCAAACACTTACCGCTTGCCCCGAAGCGTTCATCGCTGCGAGGAGGCGAATAATACGCGCTTTGAAATCAGAGTCAACACCTTGATCTGAAAAAACTTTCCGCGTGTGTTTTACCCCCACCTGGCAACTAATGAAAGCGCCACGGATCTGTAGAGAAACACCCCCACGGAGCGTAGCGGCCATGAGCGATGCGCAAAGCGAGAAAACCCCGGGCCTGTCTGCAGATGAAGAGCAGGAGGTCAGCCACAACCAGCCACCGCGGGCGGCAGTGCTGCACGAGATGATCCGCTACCAGGGCGATCAGGAACTGGAACGTACCCTCGCCGCGTTGTGGTGGTCGGCACTGGCCGCCGGCCTGTCCATGGGGCTGTCGCTGATGGCCATGGGGCTGTTCTACGCACGCCTGCCGGAAGGAGAGAGTGCCCAGGTGGTCGCCAGCATCGGCTACAGCGCCGGCTTCCTCGCCGTGATCCTGGCACGCCAGCAACTGTTTACCGAGAACACCCTCACCGCCGTGCTGCCCGTCATGACCTCCCCCACCCTGGCCAACTTCGGTCGCCTGCTGCGCCTGTGGGGTGTGGTGTTGCTCGGCAACCTGGCCGGCACCCTCCTAGTGGCCTGGGTCATGCTGGAGCTGCCGATATTCGACAGCAAGACGGACGTGGCTTTTCTGGAGGTTGGCCGCAAGGTCATGAAGAACGACCTGAGCCAGATGTTCGCCAAAGGCATCGTGTCGGGCTGGATGATCGCCACCATGGTCTGGATGATCCCGTCCATGGAGCACGCCAAGGTCTGGATCATCCTGATGATCACCTACCTGATGGCCCTCGGCGACTTCACCCATATAGTGGTGGGTTCCGTCGAAGTGTCCTATCTGGTGTGGGCCGGCGAAGAAACCTGGCGCAGCTTCTGGCTGGAATTCGCCTTGCCGACCCTGACAGGCAACATTATTGGTGGCAGCTTCATCTTCGCCCTGATCAGCCATGCCCAGGTACGCAGCGACAGTGGCAAGCCGCCCTCGCAACTGCTGAAAGACGACCAAGCCCCGCACCGGCGCAGCAAGAATGACAACAACTGAATCTCAGCGTGCCGCCATTGTGCGCTCTTTGGCGTGGCCCCGCTGACGCACAGGCCGTGGCTGCCACCAGTTCTGCCCGGCATGCGGTGAGTCAAGGCTGACCCGTTCGCCCATCTGCGGCGTGCTCAAGCGCACCTGGGCCTGGTTGGCCAGCGTCAGTATGCGCTCGAAAGGCTCCTGCCAGCCGTGGGTAGACAGGTCGAACGTACCGTTGTGAATCGGCAGCATCCAGCGCCCGCGCAAATCCAGGTGGGCCTGCAGGCTCTGCTCCGGCTGCATGTGTACGTTGGGCCAGGCGACGTTGTAGGCGCCGGTTTCGATCAAGGTCAGGTCGAACGGCCCGAAACGCTCGCCTATCTGCTTGAAACCGTCGAAGTACCCGGTATCGCCACTGAAGAAAACCCGCACATCGTCATCGATGATCACCCAGGACGCCCACAGCGTCCGGTTGCTGTCCAGCAGCCCGCGCCCGGAAAAGTGCTGTGCCGGGGTGGCGACAAAGCGCACGCCCTCCACCTCGCTTTCCTGCCACCAGTCCAGTTGGCGCACCTTCGCCGGCGCCACGCCCCAGCTCATAAGCAGGTCGCCCACGCCCAGTGGGGCCAGGAATACCCCGGTGCGTGGCGCCAACTGGCGAATCGCCTGCTCGTCGAGGTGGTCGAAATGATCGTGCGACAGTACCACCGCAGCCAGTGGCGGCAACTGGTCCAGCGCCAGCGGTGGCGCATGGAAGCGCAGCGGCCCCGCCCACTGCACCGGCGAGGCGCGCTCGGCGAACACCGGGTCGGTAATAAAGAAGCGCCCGCGCAGCTTGAGCAATACTGTGGAATGGCCCAGGCGCCACACGCTGTGATCAGGGGCGTCGAGCACCTGCTCGCGGGTCATGGGCTGGAGGCTGATCGGGGTGGCCGGCCGGGTTTTCGGGGGCTTGCGCACGAACAGGTACTTGAGCCCGATGCGCAGCTTTTTCAGCACCCCATCCTGCGGCAACGATGCCTGATTGTGAAAACGCCCATCCCGCTGTGGTGCCGGCTCGCCGGCTGCGTTGGCCAAAGGGATCATCAGCAACACTCCGAGCAACAGGAAAGCCTTCATGCTACCCCACAGTGATCAGATCAACCGTGAATTGGCTTGTAAGGTCATTTTTCGCCGATGAAACACTGTTCAACAATATTCATGCGCGTTATGCGATAAACGGTACCCCGGTAGAATAGCGATGAACACGATGGACAACCGCAGCGGCAAAGGCCTTTCATTCGTCAAGCGCATCTATCTGCCGCGTGTCATCGGCCTGGGCATCGGTCTGTTCAGTGTCATGGCGGCCATTGCGCCGCTGTCTCCCCCCACCTGGGCATGGCTGCTGGTGCTGTTCAACGGGTTGCTGTGGCCGCACATGGCCTACCTGTGGGCAAGCCGCTCGGCGATGCCCTACCAGGCAGAACAGCGCAACCTGCTGCTGGACTCGCTGATGGGCGGGTTCTGGACTGCCGCCATGCATTTCAATCCGCTCCCCAGCGTGACGGTCCTTTCCATGATGACCATGAACAACGTCGCAGCCGGCGGCAAGCGCATGGTCGTTCGTGGGCTGCTGGCCCAGTTGGCCGGCATGCTTGTCTCCATCCTGCTGCTTGGCCCCGGCCTGCAGCTGACCGCCACCCCCCTGCAGGTGTACGCCTGCCTGCCAATGCTGACGCTGTACCCGCTGGCCCTGGGCTGGGTGTGCTACCAGTTGGCGATCAAACTGGCTGACCACAAGCGCCGGCTGAGCGCCCTGAGCCTCACCGACAGCCTGACCGGGCTGCTCAACCATGGCGCGTGGAAAGACCTGCTACTGCTGAAGTTCCAGGGCTGTAAACAACAGCAGGGGCACGCGGTCATCGCCCTGATCGACATCGACCATTTCAAGACCATCAACGATACCTTCGGCCACGTGGTCGGCGACTGTGTGCTGCGCCAGCTGAGCGCAGAGCTGCGCCGTAATCTGCGCGAAGGCGACCAGGCCGGGCGTTATGGCGGCGACGAGTTTTGTGTGATGCTGCCAGACACCAGTGAGGCCCAGGCTTGCCAGGCCATGGAGCGCCTGCGCGAACGGGTCGCCAACTACCGCAACCCACAGTTGCCGCACCTGCGCATCAGCCTGAGCATCGGCCTGTCACCCTTCGAAGCCACCCTGGAGTCACCCGAGCACTGGCTCGACCAGGCAGACAAGGCGCTTTACACCGCCAAGCACGCAGGCCGCGACCAGGTCAATTTTGCCCGTGGCGAGGCTTCTACGCTCAAGCTGGCCTATCCTGATTGAACCTCCTTCCTGACTGCCTGGCGGGAGGCTGCTTGAAGGAGCCGCTCACGCATGGCCAGGACTGCCAAACTCCACCCCGCCAGCCCCACACCGCGCTTTCAGGTGCGCCGCCTGATTGCCGGTTTCAGTGCAGTTTTCGGCCTGGCCTGCCTGGTTACGCTGGGCGCACTGTTCAACATCGCCGCCACCCTTGATCACCAGGAGCGTCAGCGTAGCGCCTTCCATGCGAACCAGGCCCTGGAGCAGCGACTGATCGCCTCGCGCCAGTTCTTGTCCAGCTATGCCGTGTGGGATGCTGCCTTCGAACACCTGGCGGGCCAGGTAGACTGGAAGTGGGCCTTTGAAGAAAAGAACGTAGGCGAGTCGCTGTACAGCGCCAGCGGCTACGAAGGGGTGTTCGTTGTAGAGGACAGCCGCACCACCTACGCACTATTCAAGGGACAGCCCAGCCAGGCAGGCGCCAACACCTATATAGACGCGCCCCTGCAGCCGATCATCGACCAGGCCCGCGCCGCGGCCGTACCACGGGAACAGACCACCCGTTACGTGCTGTTCAACGGCTGGCCGGCCGTGCTGACTGCCGCCGCTGTGCGACCGGATCGCGATGTCACCGACAGTGAGGTACGCCAGGCCCCGGTGATGCTGTTCATCGACCAGCTCACCGAAGACAAGCTGACGCGGCTGGGCACCGGTGCCGGCCTTACCGGCATGCATGTGGACAAGGACAACAGGGGTGAGCATGGCCACTTGCGCATCGAACTGGGCGATACCGGCTACCACCTGGCCTGGAACAGCCCGCTACCGGGGCGCCAGCTGCTGTGGGCCGTCTTGCCGCCGCTGGTAGGCGCGCTGCTGATGCTTGGCTTGATCATGCTCTACCTGTTCCGCCTCACCTTGCGCAGCTCGCGGGCAATCGGCCTTACACTCACTCACCTGCAACAGAGCAACCAGGCGCTGGAAGCCAGCGAGCAGCGTTTTCGCGCAGTGGCCGAATCGGCATCCGACTGGATCTGGGAAACCGACCGGCAACAACGCCTGACCTACCTGTCGCAACGCTTTGCCAACGTCACCGGCTACCCCGTGGATGACTGGCTGGGCCAACCGCTCAACCAGCTGCTGGCCTGCGATACCACCCCGCTCTCGCCTTGGCTGGACGCCCTGACCAGCGCCGACCCACAACAGTTGGCCAATTTGCGCTGTACCTACCGCGACCAGAATGGCCAAAACCGCTACTGCAGGATTTCGGCCCGCGCCATCTGGTATGACGACAAGCCCAGCGGTTTTCGCGGCACCGCCAGCGACATCACCGACGAAGTCGACGCCCACGCGCGCATTCAGCACCTGTCGTTGCACGACCCACTGACCGGCCTGGCCAACCGCAACAAGCTCGCCAGGCACCTGGAGCAAGCCCTGCTGCGTGGCACCGACTCGCCACCCTTGAGCCTGCTGCTGCTGGACCTCGACAACTTCAAACCGATCAACGACTCGCTCGGCCATGCTGCCGGGGATGCCGTGCTGCAAGAGGTGGCGACGCGGCTGCGCGATACCACCCGCGACGGTGACCTGGTAGCGCGTCTGGGCGGCGACGAGTTCATCCTGGTGCTAAGCGGTATGGACAACCGCAACGAAATCGACCGCTTCTGCGCGCGCTTGATCAGCCTGCTGCAACAACCCATCACCTTCGACAGCCAACCCCTGCATGTCGGTGCCAGTATTGGCGTCGCCCAAACCCGCACCCAGGGTTTCGATGCGGGCGAATTGATCCGCTGCGCCGACATTGCGCTGTACCAGGCCAAAGCCGATGGCAAGAATACCTGGCGTTACTTCGCTGCCGAGATGAACCAGCAGATCCAGTACCGCCGCCAGTTGGAAAACGACCTGCGCCGGGCCCTGCGCAACCAGGAGTTCGAACTGCATTATCAGCCGCGCTACCGCCTCAGCGACCGACGCATCGTAGCGGTCGAAGCCTTGCTGCGCTGGCAGCACCCGCAGGAAGGGTTGCTGGGGCCGGACACGTTCATCCCGCTGGCCGAGCAAAGCGACATCATCGTCGCACTGGGCCGCTGGGTGCTACGCGAGGCTTGCCGCACAGCCCATGACTGGCCAGCCGACATTCTGGTTTCGGTGAATCTGTCGCCCGCGCAGTTCCTGCGCAGCGACGTGGTAGCTGACGTGCGTGAAATCCTGCTGGAAACCGCCTTCCCGGCCCAGCGCCTGGAGCTGGAAATTACCGAGAACGTGATGCTCAACGACATCGAAGGCGCGCTGGGCACCATGCTGTCGCTCAAGGAGCTGGGCGTGCGCCTGAACATGGATGATTTCGGCACGGGTTACTCATCGCTGGGCTACCTGCGTACCTACCCGTTCGACAGCATCAAGATAGACAAGCGCTTCATCAGTGGCCTGAACAACAACGGCGGCAGCGACCGCGCGGTGGTTCAGGCCATCATCAACCTGGGCGAAGCGATGGGGTTGACGGTGACTGCCGAAGGCGTCGAAAGCGAACAACAGCTCAAAGCATTGGAGAAGGACCGCTGCCACGAAGTACAGGGCTATTTCATGAGCCGACCGCTAGACAGTGCCGGGCTGGAGGCGTTGTTGCACCAAACATCCCAAAGCAGCACACAGCCTCTGTAGGCGCGGGTTTACCCGCGAACACCGGCAGCGCCGGTGCCATGCACCGCATCGGATTCTTCGCGGGCAAGTCAGCTCCTGCAGGGGGCATCAGGGCTGTTGCAGGCTGCGCTCGGCCACGATCTCTGGCAGGTCCTGGCGGCGCAGGTAAGCACGCAGCGGCTCACCAATATTCAAGCGGTCATCCACATGCTGCTCCAGCAACAGCGCCAGCCGTTCACGACACAACGCCATGCGCTGCCCTTGCTCAGGTCGCCAGACAAACTCGTTGCACGGGGTAATGCTGTCGTCGACCACGTCCATGCCGAACGAATCCTCGGAAAAACGCACAATATGGACACCGCGCTTGCCATGAAAACCGACAAAGCCCTTGAGCTGGTCGGCAGCGTTGCAGATGTCCTGGGAAGTGATGGCCATGACGTAACCTCGCAATTATATCGGAAGATACGCACGCCTGGCGGGGGATGGGTCGCCTCTACCGGGCAACTCGCAAGCCGCAGCCTAACGCAGGTGCGCATGAACGCGCCATGGTTTTCAGCGCTCACCGTTTACCGCATCGACCTGAGAGCGCAACAGCTCCGCCAGCCACTGCATGAAGGCCTGGACCCGGCGGGGCACATGCCGCTGCCGTGCATACAACAAAGAGACAGGCATAGCCGGGGCCTGCCAGTTTTCGAGCACCGAAACCAGCTCACCTCGCCGCAGGTATTCGTCGACACCTACCGCCGGCACCTGGATCAGCCCCAGCCCGGCCAGGCAAGCCGCCGAATAGGCCTCGGCATTGTTGACCGTGACCCCACCGGACATGGCCTGGTACTGCAGTTCACCGCCTTGCACGTATTCGAAACCGGCACTGCGTGCGCCCAAGGTGCGTACGTAATGCACCAACTGGTGCCCGGCCAGGTCTTGCAAGGTACGCGGCATGCCATAACGGGCCAGGTAGGCGGGGCTGGCACAGTTACGCATGCTCAATTGCCCGACCGGCCGTGCCACCACGTCCAGGTCATGCAAGGCGCCAATACGCATCACGCAATCGAACCCTTCGCGCAGCAGGTCAACCTGGCGGTCGGTGCAACTAAGCTCCACTTCCAGCTGCGGAAAACGCTGCATGAAAATCGGCAGCGCCGGGATGATGACCCGCCGGGCCATCATGGTCGGCAGGTCGATGCGCAGTCGCCCGGCCAGCTCGGCATCATCGGCACGGAACAGGCTCTCGATCTCGTCCATGCCCGATAGCAGGTCCTTGCTACGCTCGTACAACAAAGCGCCATCCTGGGTCGCCTGCACACGCCGGGTGGTGCGGTTGAACAACTGTGTGCCCAGCAAGCGTTCCAGCGCCCTCACCTGCTCCGACACGGTCGACCGTGGCAACCCCAGGCGCTCGGCGGCCAAGGTGAAACTGTTGACCTCACACACCCGCACAAAGGTGCGCAATAACTCCAGCTTGTTCACTGCGGGCCTCGACTATCCGGTTTTTGCGAACAGTATTTCCGTTTTTGCAGGATTTAACAGCCAGGCAGCGACCAATAACCTGTCCTCATCCACCCACCATGAGGTTTCACCATGACCCGCAAAATTGCCCTGATCACTGGCGCCAGCCGCGGCCTCGGCCGCAATGCTGCCGAACACCTGGCTGCACGCGGTATCGATGTCATCGGCACTTACCACAGCAAGGCGGACAAAGCCCACGCGGTGGTCGCACGGCTGGAACAGGCCGGGGTCAAGGCCGCCATGCTTCAACTGGACGTCAGCGACAGCAGCAGTTTTGCCAGTTTCGCCGAGCGCTTGGGCGTGACCCTGCAGCAGCACTTTGGCCGCGAGCGTTTCGACTTCCTGGTAAACAATGCCGGGATCGGGCTGAATGTGCCGTACGTGGATACCACCGAGGCGCAGTTCGACCAGTTGCTGAACATTCAACTGAAAGGGCCGTTCTTCCTCACCCAGCGCCTGCTGCCACTGCTGGTCGACAATGGCCGCATCATCAACATTTCCACCGGTCTGGCGCGCTTTGCGCTGCCAGGGTATGCCGCCTATGCCGCGATGAAGGGCGCAATGGAAGTGCTGACCCGCTACCAGGCCAAAGAACTGGGTGCGCGTGGCATTCGCGTGAACATTCTGGCACCGGGGGCAATCGAGACGGATTTTGGCGGCGGGGTGGTGCGGGATAACCAGCAGGTGAATGCCTTCATTGCTGGCAACACGGCGCTGGGGCGCGTGGGCTTGCCAGATGACATCGGGGCGGCCATTGCGCTGTTGCTGGAAGACGGTAATGGCTGGATTACCGGGCAGCGGCTGGAGGTGTCGGGCGGGATGTTCCTCTGAGCCCGCCAGTTTGGGGCCACACAGTGGCCCCCCCTTTCACTGCTCATGCACCTGCACACTGGCCGTCATCCCCGCACTCAGGGTCACCCCTTCCGGCACCTGGTCCAGGCGGATCCTTACCGGTATGCGCTGGGCCAGGCGCACCCAGTTGAAGGTAGGCTCCACTTCCGGCAGCAGTTGGCTGTCCGGGTTGCTGTTGCGGTCGGTAATACCGCGGCTGATGCTCTCCACATGCCCTTGCATCGGCTCACCCGCCCCCATCAGCCAGACTTTCACGGTATCCCCCACACGAATACGTGGCAGCTTGGTTTCCTCGAAGTACGCCTGGATATAGAAGGTTGAATCATCCACCAGGGCCATGACCGCTTCCCCGGTGTTCACATAGTTGCCTTCGGCCAGACGCAGGTTGGTGATATGCCCGCTGCGCGGCGCCCGCACTTCACTGCGCGCAAGGTTGATCCTGGCCACCTGCAACTGCGCCTCGGCTTCGTGCAACTCGCCACGGGCGATGGCCGCATTGATCTGGGCGTTTTCACGCAACTCGGCACTGATCGCCTCGGGCCCCAAGGCCGTGCGCCGGGCGGCTTCGCGTTCGCGCAGGCGCAACTGCTGGGCGCGGGTCTCGGTCACGGCGCTGGCCTGGTCGAACGCGGCCTGGAAGCGCTCGCGGTCGATACTCATCAACAGGTCGCCCGCCTTGACCTGCTGGTTGTCATGGACCTTGAGCCCGCGTACCCAGCCGGACACGTCAGGCGCAATCACCACCACATCGGCGCGCACACGGGCGTCGCGGGTCCAGGGGGTAAGCATGTAGTACTGCCACAGCTGATAGCCGGCCAACACGGCCAAGGCCACCACACACAGCGTCACCAAGGTACGTACGGCCGCACGCATCGAAACACTCCTTCATAAAGGCCCCAGCAGGCGTACCACCAGGAACAACACACAAACGAACAGCGCTGCATCAAACAGCGCCTCATGCCAGATCCAGCGCCCTAGCGGCGTGGCCTGCACCACCAGGCGCAACAGGCCGGTGAGCAGCAGCGCCAGCAACACATAAAGCAGAAACGGGCTGAGCAGCACGCCGCCCACTTCCCATTCACGCAACCCCATGGGCTTCCTCCTGCCAGCGGCACCACTTGCCCCAGCTTTTTTGCAGTTGCAGCACCGCACCTTCAGCCAGCCGCAACGGGTCGCTGGCAGGCAGCCGGCGCAGGACAGCGATGAATTGCTCACTGGCGGTGTCCAGGCGCTGCCCTCGCCCGGCGGCAGGCCCTTTGGCCAGTACCGCCTCCACCTGTTGCAGGTACTCGCGCTCGGCACGCCCCAAGGGGGCCTGGGCGACCGCCAGGCACATGCGCAGGTGTACCAGCTCATCACCAATGTCCAGCCCATGCAGGCCGTCGTCCCAGCGCTTGCGCTCGTCTTCCGGTAATTCACTGGCATGCCGCGCCAGTTGCATCAGGCGGTCAGCCATCCGCCCGCCAAACCAGCTGTCGGCCCCACGCAGGTCGCGCCGGGTCAGGCGCACCAGGTCGCTCTGGGTGGCTGCGCGCAGTCGCCGGCCCAGCCAGGCCGGGTGGCGGAACACCAGCAAACGGAAGGCCATGACCGCTGCAGACACCCCCACCAACATGGCCAACGCACTGTTCAGCATGGACGCCACACCGAACTGCATGGCGTTGAGCGGCGACACCAACACGATGAAGTGCAGGCAATAGGAGGTGGCCGTGGCCCCGGTACGGGGGTGGGCCATGCCCAGCGCACCCAGAAACAGCGGCACACCCATGGCAAGGCACAGCATGGCGAAGCTGCTCCATTGCGGCAGCACAATTTGCCCGACCAGAAACGCAGCAGGTATGGCCAGGAAAATCCCGCGCAAAAAACTCAAGCCAATCTGCGCGCCGTTCTCACGGCTGGCGAACAGGCTACAGACTACGCAGGTCAGCACCAGGCCACCCGGCGCCGAAGGCCAGGCCGTGGCCAGCCAGAACCCGCTCATAACCAGAAAGGCCAGCGCACTGCGCGAACCAAACAGCAAGGCCAGCGACCAGTCGCGGTGCGCGGCCAGGCCTTGGGACACATCCTTGGGCGCCCTGCCCGCTTCCACATCCTCCAGCGCCTGGCCGGCAGCCATGGCGTAATCCAGCAGCAGGGCCATGCGCGCCAGGCAGAAGTGCTCCGCCGAACTGATCTGCTCATCGTGGGCGGCATCCCAGATACGTTGGCGCAACAGCAACAGGCCGGGCTTGTCGGGTTTGCCCAACAGTGTGCGCACGTCGTGCAACCAGGGCGCCAGGTGCTCAGCCTCCCGCTCATCCAGTTGCCGCCACTGACGGCGCACCGAACGGGAGATGCGCAACAGCACCATCAGCTTCTGGCTGAGCCCACGAATGGCACGGGCACGCTGCCGGCCACGGTTGCCTTCAAACCAGGCATGTTCGCGCTGGCTGTCGATGGCCACGATACGCCCCAGGCTCTCCAGCAAGCCTTTGCGCGCCTCGTCCTCGCCACCCAGCATGGCACTGGCGGCTTGCAGACCGTTCTGCCAGGCCTGTCGGGCCTGCCCGCCCAGTTGCTGTTCCACACGCATGGGCCAGAGCAAGGCACTGCTGGCGGTGGCGCAGAAAATGCCCAGGCAGATCTCGGTGCAGCGCGCCACCGCCTGGTCGAACACCTGCAGCGGGTGGTCGATGGCCGGCAAGGCGATGATGGCGGCGGTGTAGCCGGCCAGCACGAAGGCATAGGCCCAGGCGCTACGCAGCTGGGTAGAGGCGGCGGTGCACAGGGCCAGCCAAAGGGCCAGGGTGAGCAGAAACAAACCTGGGGTCTGCGAAAACAGGCCAATGAACAGCACCGACATGACAGTGCCAACCAAGGTACCCGCCAGCCGCGCCAGGCCCTTCTGCACCACCATGCCCGACAGCGGCTGGGCGACGATGAAAGCGGTCATCAGTGCCCATGCCGGTTGCTCCAGGCCCCACCGCATCGCCAGCCACAACGCCAGGCCACCCCCGAGCAGGGTCTTGATGGCGAACTTGAGGGCGAGGCTGCTGGGGGCGAACAGGGCCTGGAAGGTAATGGGCACGAAGCGGACCTTGCGGGGATGGTCTTGTAGAAAAGATAGACAATGGGGAGCAGGATAAAGTGGAAATGAATAATTAGCTAGCTAATCATCTTTATCGACGTGCAGCCAAAGCACAAATCCCAGGCAAAAAAAATGGGCGACCGAAGTCGCCCTAAATGCCTTGCGTGCTCGTGTACCCGGAAGGTCAGCGCGGCTTGCGCTTGTTCGAGTCCTTCCAGATGAAAATGCCCAGACCGGCAAAGAAGGCAAACATCAACCCGACCGTTACCACACCGGCGATAACCACGTTGTCGAAGAACATGCTGGCCTCCCCATTCGTTTGCCGTTGTCCGATGGGTGCAAGGTAACCAATGTGGCGGGGGGGAAAATTGATCGGGATCAATGGTGCCCGAGGCCGGGCACGCGAGGCGGGTGCAGGGTTGACCTGCGTCAAATTTCAGCGCTTCTTCGGCTTGCTCTTGGGTTTCTTTTTCTTGCTGCTGTTCAACGGCAGGGCCTGCTCGAACGCGTTGCGCATGTCGTTCAGGCGCTTTTCCTTGAGGTCGTGGACGCGCTTGGCGCGTTCGGCATCGAAATCGATGAGGTTGTCTTGGCTCATGGGTGGGCTCGACGATCAACTGAGACTTGCATGATGAGGCCAGCCGCAGGTACTGACCAGCCCCCTGTCAGACTTCGATGTCCACCAGCAGCCCCTGACGTACGTGTTCGCCCATCAACGGGGCCACCGGCACGGTGTTGTCGGCGTTGACCTCATCACCGGGCATGGCACTGTAGCGTTCCTGGTCACCCTTCTGCCTGCGTTGCTGCTGGCGACGCTGCTCATCGCGCAGCAACAGTGCCTGCTCTTGCGGGTCACGCTGGTGCTTGAGGTCGATGGCACTTTCGCCGGACGCAGGCTGCGTCGGCACCACCGGTTTGATGTCGGGGGTGGGTTTGACCGGGTCCTGTTGCGAGGTCACCGGGGCGGCACTGAGCGGAATGATCGGCGGCAGCATGGACGTTCTCCTGTGCCCCTGTATCGGCAGGTGCGGGTTTACCTTGATGTCATGGACAACATTTACTCGGTTTCGTCGTCAGGCTCGTCGTCATCTGGCGGGCTGGCTTCGCTCCAGGGCCGCTTGTAAACCTCCTGCCAGACCGCGTCCATATGGTCGCGCAATACCTGCGGCGCGGTTTTCAGCGAGGCACTGTCCTCGCGCTCGCCACCGACCGGTTCCTCGCCCGCCGGAGTGATCAGCGACTGGCCGGTAATGGTGTAGCTGGCCTGCCCTTCGCGCATCTCGATGGCGATGTCGTGCGGGTCGATACCGCCGCCACAGAAGGCATGGCTGGCTACCGTCACCTCGGCGACACCGTCCTTGTTCAAGTCGCTCACGTCACTGACGTCGGTGTAGAAGTCCACGTCCAGGTCCAGCCCCGGGCAGGTGGTTTCCTGTTCGATCTGCCAACGCGCCTTGAATGCATCGCTTTCGGCAGTGCGCCCGTACAAGGTGGCCTTGAGTACCACCTTGTCCACTTCCTGTTCGCTTTCCGGGTCACTGGCCTGGCCATCGCTGCGGCTCAGTACCAGCAGGCCTTCACCGTCGCGGTCACGGTAGTGCACGCTCTTGATCGGTGTCTGTACGCCCAGCACTTCAAGCTGTTCCATCGGAATGGGGGGCAAGGTCTCGAAATTCTTCTGCTCGCAGGCACTCAGCAGCAGCAGGCTGCCCACGGCCATGGAAGCGCTCATCCAGCGGTGCTTGGCAGACATATAGAAGCGGTGCCCTCGTCGGCTGCACAGTGCGAGGCGATGAAACAGCTAGACTGACTTACTTCCTGTTGTCGTTCGGCACCTTTCGGTGCGTTCGCACTTTGGTCTGACCGGCCGATCCGTTAACATAATCGGCTTTTTCATCGCGGGAGTTCAGGCAGTATGGCGCAGCAGTATCAACCGGGGCAACGCTGGATCAGCGACAGCGAAGCCGAGCTCGGCCTGGGTACCATCCTGGCGCAGGATGGCCGCCTGTTGACCGTGCTTTACCCGGCCACTGGCGACACCCGCCAGTATTCCCTGCGCAATGCGCCGTTGACCCGCGTGCGTTTCTCGCCCGGTGACCAGATCACCCACTTCGAGGGCTGGAAGCTGACCGTGCGCGAGGTCGAGGACATCGACGGGCTCATGGTGTACCACGGCCTGGACGGGCAGAACCAGCCGCGCACCCTGCCAGAAACCCAGCTGTCTAACTTCATCCAGTTCCGCCTGGCCAGCGACCGCCTGTTCGCCGGGCAGATCGACCCACTGTCGTGGTTCAGCCTGCGCTACAACACCCTGCAGCACACCAGCAAGCAGATGCAGTCGGCACTGTGGGGCCTGGGCGGCTGCCGCGCGCAACCGATCGCCCACCAATTGCACATCGCCCGCGAAGTCGCCGACCGCAGCGCCCCGCGCGTATTGCTGGCCGACGAAGTGGGCCTGGGCAAAACCATCGAAGCTGGCCTGGTGATTCACCGCCAGTTGCTGTCGGGCCGTGCCAGCCGCGTACTGATCCTGGTACCGGAAAACCTCCAGCACCAGTGGTTGGTGGAAATGCGCCGCCGCTTCAACCTGCAGGTAGCCCTGTTCGACGCTGAACGTTTCATCGAGAGCGACGCCAGCAACCCGTTCGAGGACGCCCAGCTCGCGCTGGTTGCCCTGGAGTGGCTGGTCGACGACGAAAAAGCCCAGGATGCGCTGTTTGCTGCCGGCTGGGACCTGATGGTGGTCGACGAAGCGCACCACCTGGTCTGGCACGAAGATCAGGTCAGCGCCGAATATGGCCTGGTCGAGCAACTGGCCCAGGTGATCCCGGGCGTGCTGCTGCTCACCGCCACCCCAGAGCAGCTTGGCCAGGACAGCCACTTTGCCCGCTTGCGCCTGCTCGACCCCAACCGTTTCCACGACCTGGCCGCCTTCCGTGCCGAGAGCGAGCACTATCGCCCGGTAGCCGAAGCTGTACAGGAACTGCTCGACGAGGGCCGCCTGTCGCCCAAGGCGCACGCCACCATCCAGGGCTTCCTGGGTGCCGAAGGCGAAGCCCTGCTGGCCGCGGTCAACGATGGCGATACCCAGGCCAGTGCGCGCCTGATTCGCGAACTGCTTGACCGCCACGGCACTGGCCGCGTGCTGTTCCGCAACACGCGTGCCGCAATTCAGGGCTTCCCTGAGCGCCAGTTGCACCCCTACCCGCTCGCCACGCCCGAGCAATACCGCGACCTGCCGGCTGGCGAACACGCTGAGCTGTACCCGGAAGTGGCCTTCCAGGCCCAGGGTGAGGTAGCCGACGACGAACGCTGGTGGCGTTTCGATCCGCGCGTCGACTGGCTGATCGATACCCTGAAGATGCTCAAGCGCACCAAAGTGCTGGTGATCTGCGCCCACGCCGAAACCGCCATGGACCTGGAAGACGCCCTGCGCGTGCGCTCCGGCATCCCGGCGTCGGTGTTCCATGAAGGCATGAGCATTCTCGAACGCGACCGTGCCGCCGCCTACTTTGCCGATGAAGAATTCGGCGCGCAGGTGCTGATCTGCTCCGAGATCGGCAGCGAAGGCCGTAACTTCCAGTTCGCCCACCATCTGGTGATGTTCGACCTGCCAGCGCACCCCGACCTGCTCGAACAGCGCATCGGCCGCCTGGACCGGATCGGCCAGAAGCACACTATCCAGCTGCACATCCCGTACCTGCAGGACAGCCCGCAAGAGCGCCTGTTCCAGTGGTACCACGAAGGCCTCAACGCCTTCCTCAACACCTGCCCGACCGGCAACGCCCTGCAACACCAGTTTGGCCCGCGCCTGTTGCCGCTGCTCGAAGGTGGCGAGAGCAAGGCCTGGGATACGCTGGTGGCCGACGCCCGCAGCGAGCGCGAACGCCTGGAAACCGAACTGCATACTGGCCGCGACCGCCTGCTGGAGCTCAACTCTGGCGGCGCTGGCGAGGGCCAGGCGCTGGTCGAGGCCATTCTTGAACAGGACGACCAGTTCGCCCTGCCGATCTACATGGAAACCCTGTTCGACGCCTTTGGCATCGACAGCGAAGACCATTCCGAGAATGCCCTGATCCTCAAGCCAAGCGAGAAGATGCTCGACGCCAGCTTCCCGCTGGGCGACGACGAAGGTGTGACCATCACCTACGACCGTGGCCAGGCGCTTTCGCGCGAGGACATGCAGTTCCTCACCTGGGAACACCCAATGGTGCAGGGCGGCATGGACCTGGTACTGTCCGGCTCGATGGGCAACACCGCCGTGGCGCTGATCAAGAACAAGGCGCTCAAACCGGGCACCGTGCTACTCGAACTGCTGTTCGTCAGCGAAGTGGTGGCACCGCGCAGCCTGCAACTGGGCCGCTACCTGCCGCCGGCGGCACTGCGCTGCCTGCTCGACGCCAACGGCAACGACCTGGCATCGCGCGTGGCCTTCGAAACCCTCAACGACCAGCTCGAAAGCGTGCCACGCGCCAGCGCCAACAAGTTCGTCCAGGCCCAGCGCGATGTGCTGGCCAAGCGTATCAGTGGTGGTGAAGAAAAAATCTTGCCGACCCACATCGAGCGCGTGGCCGAAGCCCAACGCCGCCTGGCGGCAGAGGCCGACGAAGAGCTGGCCCGCCTGGTGGCACTGCAAGCGGTCAACCCGAGTGTGCGTGACAGCGAAATCAACGCCCTGCGCAAGCAGCGTGAAGATGGCCTGGCAATGCTGGAAAAGGCCGCCCTGCGCCTGGAAGCCATTCGCGTGCTGGTAGCGGGCTAAAACCCGGAGCTATTGGGGCCGCTTTGCGGCCCATCGACGGCAAGCCAGCTCCCACAGGTACAGAGCAGATCTCAAGTTTTGCCTTGTACCTGTGGGAGCTGGCTTGCTGGCGATGGGCTGCGCAGCAGCCCTGATCTCACGAGCCCCCCGTAGCACAGTCCAAACTCTATTATTCCTGGCTGCGATCGTACTGATAACCAAATCATTGGAATCAATGTGCCATTAGTCAGGAAGGCTTAAATACTCCTTCCTATACTGCCTCTGGACAGTCTGCACAGGGTTGTAGCGCAGACGAGTGAAAACTCGATCAAGAGGCATTCCATGGAGTGGCTAGGGCTGCAACTGTTCGCCGACTTGCCGGCAACCGGGCGTATCGTCATTGATTGCCGCCATGAACCGTTCCTGGTTCTGCTCGCCTACTTCGTTGCCTGCGCGGCCTGCTTCGCCACGCTCGACATGGCCGAGCGACAATCCCACAGCCCCGAACCCACTGCCCACCGCCAATGGAACATGCTCGGCGCGTGCTGCCTGGCCGGTGGCATCTGGGCCATGCACTTCATCAGCATGCTGGCGTTCCAGGCGCCGGTGGAAGTGCACTACGACGTTTCCCTGACCATTCTTTCGCTGCTCATCGCCCTGGGCGTAGCCTGGCTGGCCATGCACAGCCTGGAACGCACACAAATGCGTACGCATCACTTTGTGCAAAGCGCAGTGTTGATTGGCCTGGGCATCATTCTCATGCACTTTGTCGGCATGGCTGCCATGGAAACCGGCGCCGTGCAGTATTACCAGACCGGCCTGCTGCTGGCCTCTGGCGCCATTGCCCTGCTCACCAGTCTGGCCGCGTTGTGCCTGGCCCGTTACTTCCGTAATGGCAGCGGCACCCTGTACCAGGCCATGAAGTACGGCGCCAGCCTGCTGATGGCGGCCGGTATCGTCGCTACCCATTTCACCGCGATGTCGGCCATGACGCTGGTCATCCCGGCCGATACCGCCCTGCGCCTGCCTTCTGGCGACAACAGCCTGCAACTTGGGCTTGGCATCGGCTTCATCACCCTGCTCATCAGTGGTGCCAGTATCAGTGCCGCATTGGCCGACAAGAAGTTGCAGAGTAAAGAGCACGACCTGCGCCGGGTCAGCGTGCTACTCAGCCAGCTGGACCAGGCCCGCGCCTCGCTGCAACAAGCGGCGCATTACGATGCGCTCACCAATCTGGTCAACCGCCGTGGCTTCAACCAGGTGTTTGCCGAGCGGCTGGCCGAACACCAGGCCAGTGAAAGCCGCCTGGCAGTGATGTTCCTCGACATCGACCATTTCAAGCGCATCAACGACAGCCTCGGCCATGACGCCGGTGACGAGCTGCTCAAGGTGATCGCCAACCACATCAAGGCCGCCACCCGCAGCCAGGACCTGGTCGCGCGCTTCGGGGGCGACGAGTTCTGCATCGTCACCAGCCTCAATAACCGCGACGAAGCCCGCCATCTGGCCCAGCGCATCATGCAACGAATGAAAGAGCCCATCGACCTGGGTGGCCGGCGCATGGTCATGACCACCAGCATCGGTATCAGCATCTTCCCTGACGACGGCACCAGCGTCGAAGAGCTGCTCAAACATGCCGACCTGGCCCTGTATCAGTCAAAGGACAACGGGCGCAACAGCCTGAACTTCTTCAACGACAACTTGAAGACCCAGGCCACCATGGCATTGCAACTGGAAGAAGAACTGCGCATGGCCCTGCTCGAAGAACGCGGGCTTTGCGTCCATTACCAGCCCATCTTCGACATGCGCAGCGGGCTACTGGCCAAGCTGGAAGCCCTGGTGCGCTGGCAGCACCCGCAACATGGCCTGCTCGGCCCCGAACGCTTTATCGGCATTGCCGAAGCCAACGGCCTGATCATCGACCTCGACCTGTGGGTACTGCGCCACGCCTGCAGCGATCTGGCCCACCTGCAGCGCTATGGCTACGGCGACTTCAAGGTCACGGTCAACTGCTCGGCCGTGACCCTCAGCCATAACGAGCTACCCAACGAAGTGGAGAAAGCACTGTTTCACGCCGGGCTCTGCGCCCGGCAACTCGAGCTGGAAGTGACCGAGAACGCCCTCATGGGTGATCTCCAGCGCACGGTGAACCTGCTCAAGCGCGTTCGCGCCCTGGGTGTGGCGCTGTCGATCGACGACTTCGGCACCGGTTACTCGTCTCTGGCCTACCTCAAACGCCTGCCGCTGGATGTACTGAAGATCGACCGCACGTTCCTGCAGGATGTGCCGGGTAGCCAAAAAGATCGGGAAATCGTCCAGGCGATCATCGTCATGGCACACACGCTGCACTTGCAGGTGGTCAGTGAGGGCGTAGAGACCGCGGAGCAACAGGCGTTCCTCAAAGCCCACGGCTGCGACTATCTGCAGGGTTACCTGCTGGGTCGCCCGGTACCACTGGCCGAGCTGCGACCACTGCTGGAGCGGTTGCAGCGTCAGGAAGGCGTGCTCAACCCTTGTTACGGTAAAGTTCTACCAGGGTCGCCGGATCTTTTTGCAGGTAACCCTGGCTACCGTGCAGGCGCATCAATTGCGCGGCGAGGCCACTGAGCGGCGTCGCCGAACCCTGCTCGCGGGAGAATTTGACTGCGCCATCAAGGTCCTTGAGCAGCGTGCGCACATGCCACTTGATCGGCTCGAAGCGGCTTTCGGCCATTTGCGGCGCCAGGATCTGCAGGGGCTTGGAGTCAGCAAAGCCACCGGCCAACGCTTCGGCGATCAACGTCGCATCCACCCCGGACTGCTCGGCCAACGCCACGACTTCGGCAATGACCAAGGCGTTGCACGCCACGATCATCTGGTTACAAGCCTTGGTCACCTGGCCTGCGCCCACCGCCCCCATATGCGTCACCCGCTGGCCAAGTACCTGCAACACCGGCCGGGCACGCTCAAGGTCAACCGCCTCGCCACCGACCATGATCGCCAGGGTACCGGCTTCGGCACCGGGCGTGCCGCCGGACACCGGGGCATCCAGCCAGGCCATGCCACACAGTGCGGCCAGCTCGGCAGCCATTTCACGGGTGGCGGTGGGCTCCAGGCTGGAGAAATCGATCAGCAACTGGCCACTGCGTCCACCCTGGGCAATGCCGTGTTCGCCGAACACTACCTCGCGCACCACAGCCGTATCGGCCAGGCATAGCAGTACCATGTCGCTGCCCTGGCACAGTTCGGCAGGGCTGTTGGCCAGGCGCGCACCGGCCTCGACCAGCGCCGCACACTTGTCCGGGCTGCGGTTCCACACGGTCAGCGGGTATCCCGCTGCCAACAGGCGTCGGCACATGGGCAGGCCCATCAGGCCGATGCCGGCGAATCCAAGCGAAGGTAGTGCAGTGCTCATCAATGACTCCCGACTATTCGAATTGTTTTACAGGTTGGCAGAGGGGTAGACACATTACGCATCCCGTAAACTGTTACCGCCACGCCGAATTGTTACTTCCCTCTACCCGCCTTGAATGCTTTCAAGCACCAATAAGGGGCTGCTGCGCATTTTTGCGCACCAAAAACGATCACGCCACTTCCGGGCCCTTCACCTGAATCACGATGAACGGCGACACCACTACCGCCCAGATCTCTGGATCGCGGCTTTGCAGGTCCAGCGCTTGTTCGGCCGACACCGGCCCAACAGTGCCATCACTACGCCACTTGGCGAAGATCTCGCTGCGATTCTCGGCCATCGCCTCGGCAACGGTGATCAGGTCCAGGCTGGGGTCGACCCAAATCAGGTCACCCTTGGCCCAGAAACGCTCCAGTGCTTTCCACTCAATGATTGCCGTCTCGCCAAGCAATTTGGCATAGAGGGTGCTTGTTTGATCAGTCATGGGTGGTATCCGCAAAAATCGGCCAATAAAAAAGGCCGGCATTTTTGCAGAAAAACCCGGTTTCAAATATGTAATTTGGTCGATTGACCCCGAAGTTGTGGGGTGGGGTCACAGATACAGGCAGTTTGATGGCGCCTTTCTGTATCTTTCTGTCGATCAAGCGACAACCCAGGAAACAGGCACTTTTCGACCGCTTTTCAAGCGCTCGAACAGCGCTCTACACTGTACCGGTACAGTTCCGGGACATGTTCCGGGGGAAGGTGGGCTTGCGCGTTGGCATGGCCACGCCGCAAATCCCGCCCGGTCTGTAGCCCTGGCCGCCAGGACTATAAGAATTACAACAGAATGAGTGGAGCACTATGATCAAGATTTCCAAGCTGTTCGCCGCAATGGTACTGGCCGGGGTAGCCAGCCATTCGTTTGCCGCCGATACCATCAAGATCGGGATTGCTGGCCCTAAAACCGGCCCTGTGACCCAGTACGGCGACATGCAGTTCATCGGCGCCAAGCAAGCCATCAAGGATATCAACGCCGCGGGCGGCGTCGATGGCAAGATGCTCGAAGCCAAGGAATACGACGACGCCTGCGACCCTAAACAGGCCGTGGCAGTCGCCAACAAAGTGGTCAACGACGGCGTCAAGTTCGTCATCGGCCACCTGTGCTCCAGCTCCACCCAGCCAGCGTCCGACATTTACGAAGACGAAGGCGTGATCATGATTACCCCGGCCGCCACCTCGCCGGAAATCACCGCCCGTGGCTACAAGCTGATCTTCCGTACCATCGGCCTGGACAGCGCCCAGGGCCCGGCTGCCGGCAACTACATCGCCGACCACGTCAAGCCGAAAGTGGTTGCAGTACTGCACGACAAGCAGCAGTACGGTGAAGGCATCGCCACCGCGGTCAAGCAAACCCTCGAGAAGAAAGGCACCAAGGTTGCCGTGTTCGAAGGCCTGAACGCCGGCGACAAGGACTTCTCCTCGATCATCCAGAAGCTCAAGCAGAACAACGTCGATTTCGTCTACTACGGCGGCTACCACCCAGAGCTGGGCCTGATCCTGCGCCAGGCGCAGGAAAAGGGCCTGAAAGCCAAGTTCATGGGCCCGGAAGGCGTGGGTAACGACTCCATCTCGCAGATCGCTCAAGGCGCCTCCGAAGGCCTGCTGGTCACCCTGCCGAAGTCGTTCGATGCCGACCCGGAGAACAAGAAGATCGTCGACGCCATCAAGGCTGACGGCAAGGACCCAAGCGGCCCGTTCGTGTTCCCTGCCTACTCGGCTGTCGAGCTGATCGCCCAGGGCATCAAGGCCGCCAAGTCCGAAGACACCGACAAGGTGGCCGCCGCCATCCACGCCGGCTCCTTCAAGACCCCGACCGGCACCCTGTCGTACGACGAGAAGGGCGACCTGAAAGACTTCAAATTCGTGGTCTACGAATGGCACTTCGGCAAGCCGAAGACCGAAGTCTCCCCTCAGTAACTGCGTGACTAATAGCTGACCGAAGAAGCCCACTGTGCGAGCAGTGGGCTTTGTTTTACGAGGTTCATGGGCCCGATCCCCGCGATCCGGGGGCAGGCTCACCTGAAAATCTTAAAACCGTCACCCGCGGTTTCCTGGCCTACCCCCGCCAGCGAAATGCAAATCAGGTTTTTAGGAGCGCTGTAATGCCTGAGATCTACCATTTCTTCCAACAACTGGTTAATGGATTGACCATCGGCAGCACCTATGCCTTGATCGCCATCGGCTACACGATGGTGTACGGCATCATTGGCATGATCAACTTCGCCCACGGCGAGGTGTACATGATCGGTTCCTATGTGGCCTTCATCGCCCTGGCGGGCCTGGCCATGATGGGTATCCATTCGCTGCCTATCCTGATGACCGTCGCCTTCGTCGCGACGATCTTCGTCACCAGTGCCTATGGCTACAGTATCGAGCGCGTTGCCTACCGCCCCCTGCGCAACAGCAACCGTTTGATCCCGCTGATTTCCGCCATCGGCATGTCGATTTTCCTGCAGAACACCGTCTTGCTGTCGCAAGACTCCAAGGACAAGTCCATCCCCAACCTGATCCCCGGCAGTTTCTCCTTCGGGCCAGGGGGTGCTGAAGAAGTACTGATCAGCTACATGCAGGTCCTGGTGTTCGTGGTCACCCTGGTGGCCATGACCCTGCTTACCCTGTTCATCTCCCGTTCCCGCCTGGGCCGCGCCTGCCGCGCCTGCGCCGAGGACATCAAGATGGCCAACCTGCTGGGCATCAACACCAACAACATCATCGCCCTCACCTTCGTCATCGGTGCCGCCCTGGCCGCCGTGGCGGCCGTGCTGCTGAGCATGCAGTACGGGGTGATCAACCCCAACGCCGGTTTCCTGGTGGGCCTGAAAGCCTTCACCGCGGCGGTACTGGGTGGCATCGGCAGCATCCCGGGCGCCATGCTCGGCGGGCTGGTGCTGGGTGTGGCCGAAGCGTTCGGCGCCGACATCTTCGGCGACCAGTACAAGGATGTGGTGGCATTCGGCTTGTTGGTTCTTGTCCTGCTATTCCGGCCGACCGGCATCCTGGGCCGCCCGGAGGTTGAAAAAGTATGAACAGAAATCTCAAACAGGCGTTCTTCAGCGCCTTGCTGGTATGGGCCGTGGCCTTCCCGGTACTGGGCCTGAAACTGAGCATCGACGGCATCAGCCTGGCCGTGCACAGCCAAGGGTCGTTCACCATCAGCATCATCGCCGTGTGTTCGGTGCTGATGTTCCTGCGCGTGCTGTTCGACAAGCAGTGGAGTGCGGTGATGGGCAGCCGTTCGGATCGCAAGCTGATCCCGCCGGCCGTCAGCAACTACCTCACCCTGCCCAAGACCCAACGCTACGTGATCATTGGCCTGATCGTCGCGGCACTGGTATGGCCGTTCTTCGGCTCGCGCGGTGCAGTCGACATCGCCACGCTGATCCTGATCTACGTGTTGCTGGGCCTGGGCCTGAACATCGTGGTCGGCCTGGCGGGCCTGCTCGACCTGGGTTACGTGGGCTTCTACGCCGTCGGCGCCTACAGCTACGCCATGCTCTCGCACTACCTGGGCTGGAGCTTCTGGGTGTGCCTGCCGATCGCCGGCCTGATGGCCGCCACCTTCGGCTTCCTGCTTGGCTTCCCGGTCCTGCGCCTGCGTGGTGACTACCTGGCGATCGTGACCCTCGGCTTTGGCGAGATCATCCGCCTGTTCCTGCGTAACCTCACCGACTGGACTGGCGGCCCCAACGGCATCAGCAACATCCCCAAGCCGGAGTTCTTCGGCCTCACCTTCGAACGCCGCGCCGCCGAGGGCATGCAGACCTTCCACGAGTTCTTCGGGCTGGAATACAACTCGATCAACAAGGTGATCTTCCTGTACCTGGTGGCGCTGTTGCTGGCCCTGCTGGCGCTGTTCGTCATCAACCGCCTGCTGCGCATGCCGATCGGCCGCGCCTGGGAAGCCCTGCGTGAAGACGAGATTGCCTGCCGTGCGCTGGGGCTGAACCCGACCGTGATCAAGCTCTCGGCATTCACCCTGGGTGCCTGCTTCGCCGGTTTCGCCGGCAGCTTCTTCGCTGCGCGCCAAGGCCTGGTGACGCCGGAGTCGTTCACCTTCATCGAGTCGGCGATCATCCTCGCCATCGTCGTGCTCGGCGGCATGGGCTCACAACTGGGCGTGATCCTCGCGGCCATCGTGATGATCCTGCTGCCCGAGCTGATGCGTGAGTTCAGCGAATACCGGATGCTGATGTTCGGTGCGCTGATGGTGTTGATGATGATCTGGCGTCCGCAAGGCCTGCTGCCTATGCAACGTCCACACATGGAGCTGCGTCGATGAGCCGCGAAATTCTGCAAGTCAGCGGCCTGAGCATGCGCTTCGGCGGCTTGTTGGCGGTGAACGGCGTAGGCCTGACCGTCAAGGAAAAACAGGTGGTGGCGTTGATCGGCCCGAACGGCGCCGGCAAAACCACCGTGTTCAACTGCCTGACCGGCTTCTACAAGCCGAGCGGTGGCACCATCCTGCTCGATGGCCAGCCGATCCAGGGCCTGGCCGGCCACCAGATCGCCCGCAAGGGCGTGGTGCGGACCTTCCAGAACGTGCGCCTGTTCAAGGAAATGACCGCGCTGGAAAACCTGCTGATCGCCCAGCACCGTCACCTCAATACCAACTTCTTCGCCGGCCTGTTCAAGACCCCGAGCTTCCGTCGCAGCGAGAAAGAGGCCATGGAGCGCGCGCAGTACTGGCTGGAGAAGGTCAACCTGACCGAGTTCGCCAACCGTACCGCCGGCACCCTCGCCTACGGCCAGCAGCGCCGCCTGGAAATCGCCCGCTGCATGATGACCCAGCCGCGCATCATCATGCTCGACGAACCGGCTGCGGGCCTGAACCCGAAAGAAACCGAAGACCTCAAGGCACTGATCGCCTACCTGCGTGAGTCGCACAACGTCACCGTGCTGCTGATCGAGCACGACATGAAGCTGGTGATGAGCATCTCCGACCATATCGTGGTGATCAACCAGGGCACCCCCCTGGCCCACGGCACGCCGGAAGAGATCCGCGACAACCCTGATGTGATCAAAGCCTACCTGGGGGAAGCGTAAATGCTGAAGTTCGAAAACGTTTCCACCTTCTACGGCAAGATCCAGGCGCTGCACAGCGTCAACGTGGAGATCAACCAGGGCGAGATCGTTACCCTGATCGGCGCCAACGGCGCTGGCAAGTCGACCTTGCTGATGACCCTGTGCGGCTCGCCGCAGGCGCACAGTGGCAGCATCAAGTACCTGGGTGAAGAACTGGTCGGCCAGCCGTCCTCGCACATCATGCGCAAGAGTATTGCCGTCGTGCCGGAAGGCCGCCGCGTGTTCGCCCGCCTGACCGTCGAGGAAAACCTGGCGATGGGTGGTTTCTTCACCGACAAGGGCGACTACCAGGAGCAGCTGGACAAGGTGCTGCAGCTGTTCCCGCGCCTGAAGGAACGCTACATCCAGCGTGGCGGCACCATGTCCGGTGGTGAACAGCAGATGCTCGCCATTGGCCGGGCACTGATGAGCAAGCCCAAGCTGCTGCTGCTCGACGAGCCGTCGCTGGGCCTGGCACCGATCATCATCCAGCAGATCTTCGACATCATCGAACAGCTGCGCCGTGATGGCGTGACGGTGTTCCTGGTGGAGCAGAACGCCAACCAGGCGCTGAAGATTGCTGACCGGGCGTATGTGCTGGAAAACGGCCGGGTGGTGATGCAGGGCACGGGTGAAGCATTGTTGACTGACCCGAAGGTGCGCGACGCGTACCTCGGCGGTTGATAAATAAAGGGCCAACTACTGGCCCTTTATTTTGCCTGTCAGAAATGTAATGCCTGTACCGGCCCTATCGCCGGCAAGCCAGCTCCCACAGGTCACCACAATCTTCACGAGCTGTGGAGTCCTGTGGGAGCTGGCTTGCCGGCGATAGGGCCGGTACAGGCAACCATTAACTTGTGATCCCGCGCCAGCCTGAGTAACGTGGCCAGCTCTTTGGCAAAGATTCCCCGGAGCCCGCCCCATGCGCCTCACCCCCACCCTGCTGCTCACCGCCCTGCTGCCCCTGTTCGCAGGCTGCCAACTGATGGCTAGCCCGCCAAGCGACCCGAACATCGGCACCACGCGCATGCAGGGCGAACTGCGTGCCGCCGGTGGCCAGTTGCTGTTCAAGCCATGCAGCGAAAACCGCACCTTCGTGATCAACGATGTCGGTGCGACGGGCATCCTGCAAGAGGCCGCCAACCTCGCCAAGGACGCCAACGACAAGCTGTTCGCCGACGTGCGCGGGCGCCTTACCGGGAGCAAGCAGGCCAACAATGATGGCCAGCTGGAAGTGCGCCGCCTGTACCGCCTGGAACCTTCAACCCGCGCTTGTGACGACCCCAACTTCAAGCAGCTGACCCTGCGCGCCAATGGCCACGAACCGGAGTGGGACATCAAGGCCAGTGGCAAGGGCATGGTGCTCAACCGCGTCGGCCAGGAGCCCCTGCCCCTGCCCTTCCTGGAAGAAGAAGTACCCGGCGGCGGCCTGACCCTGACCAGCGAAGCCAACAACCAGCATGTGGAACTGTGGGTCGCACCGCAGCGCTGTGTAGACAACGCCACCGGTGCCATCCACCACCTGCGTGCCGAGCTGCGCATCGACGGCAAGACCCTGCAGGGCTGCGGTTACTACGGCGGCGCACGCGACAACTGATCGCCGGGCGCTTTTATCCTGCCAGTCGGGGCGGCTAACAGCTTATACTTGGCGGTTTGTGTAAAGCCGCCGGCCGCCCATGGCCGGGATACTGGACCCTGCCATGCTACGAATCACCGAACTGAAGCTGCCCCTGGACCATCCCGACGAAGCCCTGCGTGAAGCCATCGTCCAGCGCCTGGGCATCCGCGACGAGCAACTGCTCAGCTTCAACCTGTTCAAGCGCAGCTACGATGCGCGCAAGAAGAACAGCGAACTGCTGTTCATCTACACCATCGACCTGGAAGCCAGCAACGAAGCCGAACTGCTCAGCAAGTTCGCCGACGATCGCAACATCGGCCCAGCGCCGGACGTCA
Organism: Pseudomonas sp. RV120224-01b; assembly: GCF_003208145.1. Taxonomy (NCBI): domain Bacteria; kingdom Pseudomonadati; phylum Pseudomonadota; class Gammaproteobacteria; order Pseudomonadales; family Pseudomonadaceae; genus Pseudomonas; species Pseudomonas sp. RV120224-01b. The sequence goes on from NZ_QKMQ01000002.1 coordinate 27,000, forward strand.
CCTACAAGTTCGTCGGCCAGGCCCCGGCAGGCCTGCAGGAACGCCCGATCGTGGTCGGTTTCGGCCCCTGCGGCATCTTCGCCGGCCTGCTGCTGGCACAGATGGGCTTCAAGCCGATCATCCTTGAGCGTGGCAAGGAAGTACGCCAGCGCACCAAGGACACCTGGGGCCTGTGGCGCAAAAGCGTACTCAACCCCGAGTCCAATGTGCAGTTCGGCGAAGGCGGCGCCGGCACCTTCTCTGACGGCAAGTTGTACAGCCAGATCAAGGACCCGCAACACCACGGCCGCAAAGTGCTGGAAGAGTTCGTCAAGGCCGGTGCGCCCGACGAGATCCTGTACATCAACAAACCGCACATCGGTACCTTCCGCCTCACCGGCATGGTCGAGCAGATGCGTCAGGACATGATCGCCCTGGGTGCCGAAGTACGCTTCCAGCAGAAGGTGACCGACCTGTTGGTCGAAGACGGCCAGCTGACCGGCGTGGTGCTGGAGAGCGGCGAGCAGCTGCATTCGCGCCATGTGGTCCTGGCGCTGGGCCACAGTGCCCGCGACACCTTCCGCATGCTGCACGCCAAAGGCGTGTACATGGAAGCCAAGCCGTTCTCGGTCGGTTTCCGTATCGAGCACCCGCAAACGCTGATCGACAAGGCACGCCTGGGCAAGTACGCCGGCCACCCGAAACTGGGCGCTGCCGACTACAAGCTGGTGTACCACGCCAAGAACGGCCGTTCGGTGTACAGCTTCTGCATGTGCCCGGGCGGCACCGTGGTCGCGGCTACCAGCGAGCCGGGCCGGGTGGTGACCAACGGCATGAGCCAGTACTCGCGGAACGAGCGCAACGCCAACTCCGGCATCGTCGTCGGCATCGACCCGGAGCGAGACTACCCGGGTGGCCCGCTGGCCGGTATCGAACTGCAAGAGCGCCTGGAAGCCCATGCTTATGTGATGGGGGGCAGCAACTACCAGGCGCCTGCGCAATTGGTAGGCGACTTTGTAGCTGGTCGGCCCTCGACCGCGCTGGGCAGTGTCGAGCCGTCCTACAAGCCGGGCGTGACCCTGGGAGACCTGGCGCCGAGCCTGCCGGACTTCGCCATCGAGGCAATCCGTGAGGCATTGCCGGCATTCGACCGGCAGATCAAGGGTTACAACCTGCATGACGCGGTGTTGACCGGGATCGAGACACGTACCTCGTCGCCATTGCGGATTACCCGGGGTGAGGATTACCAGAGCCTGAACCTGAAAGGCCTGTTCCCGGCAGGTGAAGGGGCCGGCTACGCGGGCGGGATCCTGTCGGCGGGTGTCGATGGCATTCGCATCGCCGAGGCAGTGGCGCGGGATATGCTCGGCCTCTGATGCTTGATTGCCTGCCAGCACCCTTTCGCGGGTTTACTCGCGAAAGGGTGCTGGCAGGCATCAGAATAATCCACCCCCAACATCAGGCTTCCCCTCCCCCTTCCTTCCTCAGTTCCATCTAGGCTTCCCCCAGGCCTGTCAGCAACAACATATAACAAAAACGAATATTGTTTTTGTTTTAAAGCATATGGTCACAGGCTAGGGTGTACGCCCGTTCCATTCGTAAACTGCTCATGGAGAGCCTATAGCCCGTGCGTAGCCTGTTCACCCGCTTCTTCCAGCTTGAAGCCGCCAGCGGCCTGCTGCTGATCGCCGCCGCCGTACTGGCACTGATCATCAACAACTCACCGCTGTCCTACCTGTACAGCGGCCTGCTCGACGTTCCCGTCGCTGTCCAGGTCGGCGCGTTGAACATCGCCAAGCCGTTGCTGCTTTGGATCAACGATGGCCTGATGGCGCTGTTCTTCCTGCTGATCGGCCTGGAGGTCAAACGCGAGGTGATCAATGGCCACCTGTCCAAACCTTCGCAGATCGTGCTTCCTGCCACGGCCGCTATCGGCGGCATGGTGGTACCCGCGCTAATCTACTGGTTCATCAACCGCGAAGACCCTGCCGCCGTTGCCGGGTGGGCGATCCCCACCGCTACCGACATCGCCTTTGCCCTCGGCGTACTGGCCTTGCTGGGCAAGCGCGTGCCGGTGTCGCTGAAGCTGTTCCTGATGACCCTGGCGATCATCGACGACCTGGGTGCAATCGTTGTCATCGCCCTGTTCTATTCCGGCACCCTGTCGAGCGTGTCACTGCTGCTGGCTGCGGCCTGCCTGGTGGTGCTGGTGGCGATGAACCGGCTTGGCGTGGTCAAGCTTGGGCCGTACATGGTCGTTGGCCTGATCCTGTGGGTCTGTGTGCTCAAAAGTGGCGTGCATGCCACGCTGGCGGGTGTCGCCCTGGCCTTGTGCATTCCACTGCGCACACGCAACGCCGAAACTTCGCCGCTGCTGGCGCTTGAACATGCCCTGCACCCGTGGGTGGCCTATGCCATCCTGCCGCTGTTCGCCTTCGCCAACGCCGGTGTCTCGCTGGCAGGCATGACCGTAGAAAGCTTCACTCACCCCGTGCCGATGGGCATCGCGGTCGGCCTGCTGCTGGGCAAGACCGTGGGGGTTTTCGGCCTGACATGGGTGGCCGTCAAGCTACGACTGGCCGCGCTGCCTGCTGGGGCCGGCTGGGGGCAATTGCTGGGGGTCGCGATACTCTGCGGCATTGGCTTTACCATGAGCCTGTTCGTTGGCTCGCTCGCCTTTGTGCCGGGTAGCAGCGAATACGCCGGCATGGACCGCATGGGCATTCTTACCGGCTCGTTCTTCGCCGCAGTGATCGGCTATGCCGTCACCGCCATGGCCAGCCGCAAAACCCACGCAGGCTGAGTTGGCTGACGCATGAAAAAACCCCGACTGGCAGGCGCCATGTCGGGGTTTTGTTTTACCGTGCGGCGGTCAGTGCGAAACGCGGCTGGTACCGTCAACGGTCATGATGCGTACACGGTCGCCCACGCGGAAGATTTCGTTCTCCTGCACGGCCTGAACGTAGGCGCGCATGCTGCCATCGTCCTCACGTACGGTGATCTCGACGCCTTGGGTGCGCGTCAGGCCTTCCTCGGCAGCAGACCCGGCCAGGCCGCCGGCGACAGCACCGATAACAGCTGCCACGATGCTGCCACGGCCACCGCCTACGGCACTACCGGCAACGCCACCCACGATGGCGCCAGCGCCGCCACCGATCGGGGTTTTGGTACCCTCGATCTTGACCGGGCGCAGGGATTCGATGGTGCCCATGCGCACGGTTTGCACGCGGCGGGCTTCGTCACGGGAGTAGCTATCACCGGTCAGGCTTGAGGCACAGCCCCCCAGCAGCAGCGACATGGTGGTAAAAGTCGCCACCAGCAAAGCGGATTTACGCATGGGTAAAGTCTCCATAAGTCAGGTGCTCATTAGACGCTGCACATTGACGGCTGTCACGGTACAAACGTAATAAAATTGTTTTCATTCAGCCGGGGTACAGCCTGCGGGGCTGTGTCGAAGGCCTTTCAAGTGAGACCAAGGATAGCCATGGATTACTTCATCGTCGTGGTCACCACCGTTGCAGGGCTGTATTTTCACGGGTGGTTGTATGTGCGCATGCGCCGCTGGATGGACCGTGACCTGGCGTTGTCGTTGGCGGGGGCGGATGCGGGGAAGCGCGCGTATATGCTGCAGCGGCTGGAGCAAGCGCGGGTGGAAAAGGTGGGGCGCAAGCAGTTGCCAGGGTGGTTGGAGCGGGAGGCTGCGGGGTATGTGGGGTAGCCTCTGGTCGAGTATTGGGGCCGCTTTGCGGCCCCAACATTTTCAGGGTGCCAGACGCTCGCGCTGCCATTGCCCATCGACCAGCCGATAGTTCAGCCGGTCATGCAGGCGGCTAGCCCGACCCTGCCAGAACTCGATACGCTCAGGCAGCAAACGGTACCCACCCCAATGCTCAGGGCAATGGGGCTGGGTGTCCGAGAAGCGCGCCTCAGTTGCCTTGACCAGCCCCTCCAGTTCTTCACGCCCGGCAATCACCCGGCTCTGCGGCGAAGCCCAGGCCCCCAGGCGGCTGCCCAGCGGGCGCACCTGGTAGTAGTCGTCCGACTCCTTGGCCGTGACCTTTTCCACCCGCCCCTCAATGCGCACCTGGCGCTCCAGCGCCGGCCAGAAGAAGGTCATGGCTGCAAAGGGGTTGGCTTGCAGCTGCTGGCCCTTGGCGCTGTCGTAGTTGGTGAAGAAGGTAAAACCACGCGTGTCGAGCCCCTTCAACAGCAGTACACGGCAATGCGGGCGGCCTTCGCCGTCGACAGTGGCCAGGGTCATGGCGTTGGCTTCCACCGGTACCTGCTCGGTTTTCACCGCATCGGCAAACCACTGGTGAAACAGGGCGAACGGCTCACCCGGAGCCTGGGCTTCGGCCAGGCCATCACGGGTGTAGTCGCGGCGCATATCGGCCAGGGATTGGGTCATTGCTGCGTTCCTTGACGATCAGTTGGTCTTCGCAGGGCTGTTGGCAGCTACTTTCTTGTCAGTGGTAGCTTTCTTGGCGGCTGGCTTGGCCGGCGCGGCTTTTTTCTTGGCGGTGGTCTTGGCGGGAGCCTTGGCCTTGGCTGCTGGTTTTTTCGCCACTGGCTTCTTCGCGGCTGGCTTGCTGTCGGCGGCCTTGGCAGCCGGTGCCTTGGCATCCTGAACCGCAACCATCGAAGCCGGCGCAGGTGCCGGGCCGGCCTGCTGATATTTGGCCAGCAGTGCGACCATGGTGTTCTGCGGGGTCAGCAACATTTCAACGCGGCGGTTCAGGGAACGGCCTTCGGCGCTGTCGTTGGCGGCACGTGGCATCACCGAGCCCATGCCCTTGAGGGTCAGGCGGTCTCGCTGCAGGCCGCTGAGGCGGAAAATGGCCGATACCGACGCGGCGCGCTCCAGGCTGAGCTTCTGGTTGGCAGCTGCAACACCGCTGCTGTCGGCATGGCCGAGCACCAGCACGGCAGTTTTCGGGTCACCTTCGACGGCCTTGGCCACTCGGGTGATCGGGCCGAGTGTCATGGGCAGCAGCATGTTCGGGCGGTCAGGGTTGTACGAGCTGTCTACCGGCAGGGTTACCGCCAGCACATTGTCGCGACGCTCTAGCTCCAGCTTGCTGTCCTTGATGGCTTCGCGCAGCTTGGGCTCGTACTCGTCCAGCCAGGCCTGGGTCGCCTTCTGGTCGATCTTCGGCACCACAGGCCCTTTGGCTTGCTTGTCATCACCACCGAACGGCCACCACCAGCGGCTGGCGCTTTCAGACTTGGCATCGGCTTTGGCCACGTTTTCAGTGACGGCTGCCTTCACTTCCTGCTCGGCGACCTTGTCCGAACCGAAAGGCCACCAGCTGGAGCCACCTGCCTTGGAGCCTTCCGGAGAGTGGCTGGCACAGCCGGTAACGGCGGTCAGGCACAGGGCGAGTGCTAAGGTTTTATGTGAAGACATCAGCGATACACCATGAAATTAAAAGAAATTTTGCCCACACACATAAGGCGTTGGCATTGAGGATAGTCAAAGGGCTGGGGCAATACCCGCATTACCCGATCAAAGGCAACTGGCAAGGACACGCACCAGCTTCTGGGCTCGTGGGTCCATCAGCACATAAGGGCCGAGGGTATTGACCACGAAGCCGAACGCCACATCGTGCTCCGGGTCGGCAAAACCGACCGAGCCACCGGCACCGGGGTGGCCAAAGGCACGTGCGCCGAGGCCGAAGGTGGCATTGGCCACATCGGGCTGGTCGAGCATACAGCCGAGGCCGAAACGGGTCTGGGTGAGCAAGGTACGGTCTTGGCCCAGGCTGTGTTCACGGGTCAGTTCATCGAGCAGTTCGGACTCGAGCAGGCTGCCGTCCAGCAGCCCGGCATAGAAACCCGCCAGGCTGCGTGCATTGCCATGGCCATTGGCCGCTGGCTGCTGCATGCGTCGCCATTCCGGCTTGTTGGTGCTGGTCAGGATTGCTGGCGGGTTGGTGAAGGCACGGGTCGACAACGCCTCGGGCTCACGCATGGTCACCTGCAACAGGCGCTGCGCGGCGGCATCCCCGGGGTTGCCCTTGCCACGGGCGATGTGCGCCACGCGGTGGAACTCTTCATCTGCCAGGCCAACATGGAAGTCCAGCCCAAGCGGGCGGGCGGTACGGGCCACGATCGAGTCGCCAGGGCCACGGCCATCGGCACGACGGATCAGTTCACCGATCAGCCAGCCGTAGGTGATGGCGGCATAGCCGTGTTCCGTACCTGGAGCCCACCAAGGTGTCTCGGCGGCCAGGGCATCCACCATGGCCTGCCAGTCATACAGGGCTTCGGCTGGCAGCAGTTCACGGATGGCAGGCAGGCCGGCACGGTGGCTAAGCAGTTGGCGCAGGGTGATCGACTGTTTACCCGCTTGGGCAAACTCGGGCCAGTATTTGGCCACTGGCGCATCGAGGGCCAACTTGCCCTCACCCACCAGTTGCAGGGCAGTGACGGCGGTGAAGGTCTTGGTACAGGAGAACAGGTTGGCGATGGTGTCGCTGTGCCAGGCCTGCTGCCCATCCTTGTCGGCGCTGCCGGCCCACAGGTCGATGACGGTTTCGCCCCCTACCTGGATGCACAGCGCGGCGCCACGCTCCTGGGGATCATCGAACAGCGCGGCAAAGGCTTCGCGCACGGCTTCGAACTTCAGCTCATAGTGACCCTGGATCTGCACCCGCTGTACCCCGTACGACCATGTCCAAAAAAGGTGTGCATTGTTTCAGTAGTTGGGTGTTTTGCAAACTGGCTTGGGCCAAATGGTCGCGACGAACGGTAGCCTGCACTCAAGGCGCCGGCTTTTCCAGCTGGGTACGCAGTTGGCTCACGGCCTGCAGGTTGCTCTTGCGCACAGCGTCGACAAACCCTGGGTAGGGCATATCCGTAATCGCGACCAGCCCCAGGTGCCCGTTCTCGCCGTCGAGCAGGCGGCCACTAGCTGGCTGATCGAGGTACTGGAACCAGTGGGCACCCACGATCATCGGCTGCGCCAGGGCCGCCTTGAGGAAGTTGCCATAGGCCGGGCCACGGTCCTCTTCCCGCGCCACCTCCAGCGGCCCTGGCCAGAACGGCCCGCGATCGCGCGAACCGAACTGGAACTCGGACACCAGCACCGGCTTGTCCAGCTCGGCCAGGCGGGCGAAGTCGTAGCCGTCCTGCGGCTTGAGGGTATAGAAGTTGAAGCTGAGCACATCGCAGAATTCGGCACAGGCCTTGACCGCCTCCGGCGTGCTGACCGCATAGCGGCCACCCAGCAGCAGGTGATTGGGGGCATGCCATTTCAATGAGTCGGCAATGGTCTTGAAGTAAGTCTCGGCAAACACCTGCTGGAAGTGCTGGTAGTCGCGCTCGATTTCCGGGTGTTCCGGGTTGGGCAACGGTGCCTCGAAGCCTGGGTCTTCCATCAGCTCCCAGGCGGTCAGTTCGATGCCCCAGGCCTTGGACAGCCCCTCCTGGTTACGGTACTTGTCGCGCAACTGCTTGAGAAAGGCGCGCTTGGCCGGTACGTCGGTGGTCAGGCGCAAGGTGCCATAGGCCAGGCCATAGCGGGCTTTGGGGTCGTTACCGGGGGCAGCCCACGCCAACTCGTTGTCGGCAAAGTAGCCGATCAGCCAAGGGTCGTCGCGGTGATCGCGGGCGGCAATGGCCACGGCGCGCTCTGTAGCCATGGCAAAACGTGGGTCGAACGGGTCGGGCATACTGCCCCACCAGTCCATGCCGGTGCTGATGCTGGCGTAGTCTCCCACGATCGACAGCGGCAAGGTGTAGGGCATCCGCTTGGCCTGGCCCAGGGCAGGCTCACTCCAGTTGCCGATCGTGTTGAACCCCCAGGCCTGCAACCGGTCGAGCGCGTGCGCCTGCCAGCGGGCAGCATCCAGTACCAGCGGCGGGCAGTTGGCTGGCTGCCCTTCCAAGGCCGGCGGGCAGGGTTTACCGTAGGTACGCTGCAGGTTGGCAGCATAGAAGTCGAACCAGCGCCCTTGCTTGAAATTGCGCCCTTGCGACGAGGCATTGCCATCGTCGTTGTTGCCTTCGCCATAGAATGCCGCCAATGCCTCGCCCTCACCCGGCAATGCCTTGAACATGCCTTCACGGCCGGCGACGTAAGTACGCCCGCCGTCTGCAGCTATCGCATTTACCCCCAGGGAATAGAACGGGTGCCCCTCGGGCGTTACCAGGTACCAGCGGCCATCACGCTTTTCGGTACGGAAGAACCCTTTGGCCTCGAACGCCGGCCCGGCAACAAGCCCGCCGTAGCTGTCCAGTTGCTGCTTGTCACGCTCAGCCAGCCAACCCTTGAGCTGTTGCTGCTCGCGCTTATCGGCCGCCTTGAGTTGATCGTCATTGGCGACCTTCTCTGGCCAGTTGGCGCGGGTGGACTGGCCGTAGGCATCGATCAGCTCGTGGTAAGCCGCCTGGTAGGCCTGGTCGTCATCCTGGATGCCCACCCGTTCGATCAGCAGGTTCTGCGCCACCTTGGGGTTGGGGATGCTCAGGCTGACCGAGGTCACCTGCTTGAGGTCAACCGCGCCAGCGCTGCTGGTCAGTAGCAGGCGCTGGCCGCCATGGTTCCAGGGCATGGGAGGGCCGGCGCGCATGCCCTGGCTCAACGGCGAGCTGGCCGTCAGTGGCACCATCACCGTTTGCGCAGGGCCGGCCGGCAGGTCGATGCGGCTGGTCAAGGTGCGGCCATCGCTGCCTTGCACCGTAACATCAACAGTCAGTGCCCAGTCCATGGCACTTTGCAGGCGCAAGGTGAGGAACTGCCCGGCCGACCAGTCCCACACCCCGCCTTGCGGGCTCAGGCGCAAGGTCGGTCGCAGGGCCGGGTTGAACACCACACGGCGCAGCACCTCGCCCTCGGCCGTTTGCTCCGCGTTGTACTGCGGCATGCCTGCATCTTCGGTCGCCACATTGACCACCGAGGCCGGGCGCACGAAGCTGAACAGCGTCTGCTGCCCGGCCAGCAAGGGCGAGCTGAACAACAGGGCGAAAACGGCGGGCAGGGTACGGCGGACCATAAGGCTGGGGCTCTCCTTCAGGGCCGTCATGGCCCAAGACTGAGTAATGGACAACGCGCCGGAGCAAGTGCTCCGGCGGTCAGGAAATCTCCCGCCGGAACGGCGGCAGCGCATTGAGAATAGCCTTGCCGTAGCGCTGGGTGACCAGGCGCCGGTCGAGCAAGGTGATGACGCCGCGATCCTGCTCGGTACGCAGCAGGCGGCCACAGGCCTGGATCAACTTCAACGAGGCGTCGGGCACGGCAATTTCCATGAACGGGTTGCCACCGCGAGCCTCGATCCACTCCGACAAAGCGGCTTCCACCGGGTCGTCGGGCACGGAGAAAGGTATTTTGGCGATGACCACATGCTCGCAGTACGCACCTGGCAGGTCGACACCTTCGGCAAAGCTGGCCAGGCCGAACAACACGCTGTGCTGGCCATCATCGACCCGCGCCTTGTGCTTGTTCAGGGTTTCCTGCTTGGACAGGTTGCCCTGGATCAGCACCAGCTTGCGCCAGTCACGGTCCAGGCCGTCGAACACATCCTGCATTTGCTTGCGTGACGAGAACAGCACCAGCGCGCCACGGGCATCCTCGACGATGTTTGGCAGCTCACGGATGATCGCCGCCGTATGCGCCGCCGCATCGCGGGGGTCGGCCTGCAGGTCGGGGACCCGCAGCAGGCCGGCATCGCCATGCACGAACGGGCTGGGCACCACGCAGGTGACGGCATCGCGCGGCAACCCCGAGCGCATGCGGAAGCGGTCGAACTTGCCCAGCGCGGTCAACGTCGCCGACGTGACCAGTGCGCCGTGGGCAACGCTCCACAGACTGCGGCGGAGCATTTCGGCGGCGAGGATAGGGCTGGCGTTAACTTCGATGTCGAACAGTGCGCCACTCTCGGCCAGCGTCAGCCAGCGAGCCATGGGCGGGCTGTCTTCCGGGTCCTCGGCGGTAAAGGCCGTCCACAGTTCCCAGTTGCCTTGGGCACGGGTGACCAGGCTGCCAAACAGCGGGTACCACTCTTCGGCCTGATGGCTGGCGATACCGATATTGACCTCGCCGTCCATGCCCTCCTTGAGCAAGTCGGCCAGGCGGGTGAACAGGTCGTTGAGGCGGGCAAAGCCCTTTTTCAGTTCGATGCCCACTTCGCGGATTTGCTCTGGCACCACACCGCCCTCGAAGCGGTAACGCGGGCGTTCACGGCCTTCGGTGTCCTCGCTGGGGCGGAAGTCCGCCACCTGCTCGCACAGGGTGAACATGAACTGCTGTTGGGTGCGCACTTCCCGCGCCAGCTCCGGCACCTGCTCGATGTACTTGCCAAGGTCACCGGGCAGCGGGTGCTGAGCCAACAGCTTGGTCAGGTTCTTGGCGGTCTGTTCCAGCCAGTCGGCGGTGGAGCGCAGGCGCGAATAATGGGCGAAATGACCAATGGCCTTGTCTGGCAGGTGATGGCCTTCGTCGAACACGTACAGGGTATCGCGCGGGTCGGGCAACACCGCGCCACCGCCCAGGGCCAGGTCGGCCAGCACCATGTCGTGGTTGGTGACGATCACGTCGACCTTGCCCATGCCTTCGCGGGCCTTGTAGAACACGCACTGCTGGAAGTTCGGACAGTGGCGGCCTGTGCACTGGCTGTGGTCGGTGGTCAGCCGTGCCCAGTCCTGGTCTTCCAGGGCCTCGGGCCAGCTGTCACGGTCACCGTCCCAGCGGTTGCCAGCGAGCTTCTCGATCATGCTGTTGAACAGCTTCTGGCTGCGCTCGTCGACTTCGATACGGAAGCCTTCTTCCTCGAACAGCTGGGCGGTGGCCGACTGGGCATGGCCTTCCTGCAGCAGGATGTCGAGCTTGGACAGGCACAGGTAGCGCCCACGGCCCTTGGCCAGGGCGAAGCTGAAGTTGAGCCCGCTGTTGCGCATCAGGTCGGGCAGGTCCTTGAAAACGATCTGCTCCTGCAGGGCCACGGTCGCGGTGGCGATCACCAAGCGCTTGCCGGCGGCCTTGGCGGCCGGGATGGCTGCCAGGCTGTAGGCCACGGTCTTGCCGGTACCGGTGCCCGCCTCGACCGCCACCACGGCAGGCTCGCCGGCACGGCGGCCTTCATCGTCGCAGGCGATGTCGCCAAGCACCTTGGCCACTTCGGCGATCATCAGGCGCTGGCCATAGCGCGGCTTGAGGCTCTTGGCTTCGAGAAAACGCGAATAGGCGCCCTGGATGGTGGCTTTGAGTTCGTTGCTGATCATGGTCTGCAGGCGCCCGAAGGGCTGGATATATTTTCAGTGTTTCACACGGGGCGGCTATCATACCCCGCTATTGCCCATTATGCCGCATGGAGATCCGGATGCTTGCCTTTGCCCTGCCCTACACACTGCATGTTCTGGCTGCCCTGGTATGGGTCGGCGGCATGTTCTTCGCCTGGCTGGTGCTGCGCCCGGCAACGGTTGTAGCCCTTGAAGGGCCTGCGCGGCTGCGCCTGTGGGTGGAAGTTTTCCGACGCTTCTTCGGCTGGGTCTGGGTGGCCGTGGCGATCTTGGCGATAAGTGGTATCGGCATGTTGCACATGCGCTTCAGCGGCTTCGAGACTGCGCCAAAGTACGTGCAGGTGATGATCGGCGGCGGGATCGCCATGTTTGCCTTGTTCATGCGCATTCAGGCGTTGCTGTTGCCCGAGCTGAAGGCAGCGGTGCAGGCGGAGGACTGGCCGACGGGTGCGGCAGTGCTGGGGCGGATTCGACGGATGGTGGGGATCAACCTGCTGCTGGGCATGGCGGTGGTCGCCGTGGCCAGTTCGCGCCTGATGATCTGATGTTGCCTGAACTAGCCCTATCGCCGGCAAGCCGGCTCCCACAGGTACTCTGCATGGCTTGCAGCTGATGCGGTCGGGGTGGGAGCTGGCTTGCCGGCGATAGGGCCAGTTCAGGTTTTCAAAGGCGCTGCAGGATCAACTCACCCGCTGCCCCCGCCAATCCTGGCTGGCCCGGCTGCCCCGGCCGGCCATTGGCCCCGGCGTCGGTGCTGTACACAAGGCAACCTTTACTCGCCCCGCCTTTACCCGCCTTGCCTGCCGCCCCGGCCTTGCCCGGTGCGCCGCCATCCAGGCGCACCACAATGTGCTCCTGCGGGAAGCCCTGCGGCAGGCTCAGACGAATGCGCCCACCCGGGGCACCGTCGTGCCCGTTGCCGCCATTATCGCCATTGGCACCGCGACTGGCCTGGCCCCATGTGCAACCACCTGCCTGGCCATTGGCACCATCAAGCCCCACGTACCCCGGCGCACCGGCGCCGCCACGGGCATCGATCGCCACCCGCTCGGCATCCAGCTCAGCCAGTTTCAGGTCCAGGCTGCGGCCCGAGCGGGCTGCCCGCTGGTAGCTACCGGCAGCCCCTGGAGCACTGAACTCACTGCCTTCGCCCAACCTGGCGCTGCGCGCCTCGATCAGCAACGGGCTATCGGAAGGTGCAATGGCGATACGCGCATCACGCCCCAGCTCAAGCTGGTCGACCTTCAATTGCGCAAGCGAGGCAGGCAGCAGCAGGGTTGCCGAATCAGCGACACGCAAGTGCGTGAAGTGCACGCTGGCCGATTTGTCGGGCAGGCGCAGCATGGAGTTGGCGGCGACTTCCAGGCTTTCGGCCTGAGCCAGGGGAGTGGCCAACATGGCCAGCAACATCAGATTACGCATTTCGCGGCGCCTCCTGCGCACGGGGAATGGACATGACATGGAAGATACCCGTCAACAGGATCTGCAATCGGTCGAACCAGCGGTGGCTGCGCCCACGCAGGCTGCCATTGAAGAACAGCACTTCGAGCAGGTGCAGGCCGAACAGGAAGATACCAGCGGCATTGATCAGCAGATTGAAGGGCAAAGGTTGTGGCAACAGCTGATTGAACAACACCACACCCCAGAAAGCGACCGTCAGGACCTTGCCCAGGCCCAGGATGAACTTCATACCCCGCCCCTATCGATTGTTGTTATGTCGAGACGGCCCGATCGAGCGGGCCGTGCGCCCCACATTAACTGCAATGCCAAGGCAGGCGCCAGCACCGCTCAGTTGAGGTGCAGCTCCACCCGTCGGTTGCGCGCGCGGCCTTCCTCGGTTTCGTTGTCGGTGACCGGCTCGCTTTCCCCACGCCCCTGACTGGTGACCTTGCCGGGCTCCAGGCCCTGGCTGATAAGGTACTCGGCAACACTGCTGGCACGGCGCTCGGAAAGCGCCTGATTGTAGGTGTCGGAGCCCACGCTGTCGGTGTGCCCGATCACCGCGACCTTGGCTACCGTCGGTGAGTTGAGCTTCGCCACCAGGCCTTGCAGCCGTTGCTGGGCCGCCGGGGTCAGGTCGGCGGAATCGAAGGCGAACATCACCGCGCCGTTGTCATCCAGGATGATGACTTCAGGTGCAGGTTCGGGTGCGGTAACAGGGGGGGCTGCCGGATACACCTTCAACGGGCAACCCATGTGGTCGACCGCCGTGTTGGCTGGGGTGTCGGGGCAACGATCGCGGCGGTCGAAAATACCATCGCCATCTTCGTCACCGTCCTGGGCATAGCAGATCAGCCCCCCGGTAATGGCGCCCAGGGCGCCGCCACCTGCGGCCCAGGCAGAACTTTCGATAGCGCCCAGGCCGCCACCGACCAGGCCGCCCAACAGGCTGCAGATGGGCCAGGTCCTTTGGTTGAGGGGCGCGCTGCCATCGCTATGGGTAGCGCAGCCCGCGAGCAGGCTGGCAGCCACCAACAGCGGCAATGCCGCCTTCGACGTCACACTCATGCTGAATGCTCCTGTGTCATTGGCCACAAACGGCTGACCGGCATCAAGACGCGCCCGTGCCACTGCTCAAGGCACGGGCGCATGCCGTGTTACCGCTGGATCTTGATCTCGGTACGACGGTTCATGGCGCGCCCTTCGGCCGTGGCATTGTCAGCCACCGGTTGGGTTTCACCGGCACCGACCACCGAAACGAAGCTGCTGCGCGGTACGCCGCTCTCGACCAGGTAATCGGTCACCGAGTGGGCACGACGTTCGGACAGTTTCTGGTTGTAGCTGTCGGAACCGACGCTGTCGGTGTGGCCGCTGACACTCAGGCGGGCGGACGGCGCTTCCTGTTTGAGGCGCGTGGCAATGGTGTTGAGGCGTTCTTTGTCGCGGGCGGTCAGCTTCGCAGAGTCGAATTCGAAGTGCACATCGCGGATGACGATGACCTCTTCTTTCTGCACCACCACTTCCTCGACCACGACTGCCGGCTCAGGCGGGCACCCGTTGGCATCGACCTGCACCCCACGCGGGGTGCCAGGGCACTTGTCACGGCTGTCCGGCACGCCGTCGCCATCCTCGTCGCCATCTCCATGGGCCCAGCAGTAACCCGCCGCCAGGCCACCGCCCAGCAACGCGCCCCAGCCAGCCCAGCTGGAACTTTCGATAGCGCCCAAGGCGGCGCCGCCTACACCCCCGACGGCGGCACATTTCGGCCAGTCGGTTTTTTGCAAACCTGCACAACCAGTCAACACACTGGTGAGCAGTACCAGGGGTATCGCTGTGCGTACTATGCTCATTTCATTGCTTCTCCTAGGGGGAATCGGCATAAGGCCGATCTCTGGGAGTAAAGACCGCGCATTCCAACCCTGCCAGCAATAAGCCACGACGCGGTCACATGCCTCTTTGCCCGCAGGCTGCGGCCCGCTAGTCTTGGACGACTTGAACGAGGATTGGCAATGACCGAAGGTTTCTCCCAACGTACGCCGCAGCAGGCTTTGGCAGCCCTGCTGGAGCGCTTCACCCCGCAACGCCTGCTGCTGGTGGGCACACGCTTCCCGGCGCTCGACGCCTTCGCCGCGGCACACCCGCAGGTGAGCATCGCCACAGCGGCCCCTGGCCCGCTTCCGGCCGAGCTTGCGGCCCAGCGTTTTGACCTGGCGGTGCTGGTGGACTGCCTGGAGCACCTGCCCAAACGCACGGGCCTGGAACTGCTCGGCGGCATCCGCAACCTCAATGCCAGCCGGGTTGCCGTGCTGGCCGACCTGGCCGCCTGCGGCTGGCAAGACACCGACTTTTTCGCCCTGGCCCTGTCGGCCAGCGAGAAATTCTGCCGTGACCAGCAGGTATTGAGCCTGTTCACCTATGATCTACATGACTACAAGCAGGTCCCGGACTGGCTCAACGCCAGGTTCTGGGCCAACCCTGAAAACTTCGGCAAGTACTGGTGGTGATGATGAGTGTCTCGGTCTGCCCTTGTGGCAGTGGCAACCTGCTGGATGCCTGCTGTGGGCATTACCATGCCGGCACCCCGGCACCCGATGCCCAGGCGCTGATGCGCTCACGTTACAGTGCCTACGTGCTGGGCCTGGTCGACTACCTGGTGGCCACCACTTTGCCTGCCCAACAAGCCGACCTGGACCGTGCCGCCATGGCCGCCTGGAGCGCCCAGAGCACCTGGCTGGGCCTGGAGGTAGAAAGCGCTGAAGTACTCGGCGGCCAACCGGAACACGGCTTTGTCACCTTCACCGCACGCTGGCACGACCAGGAGGGCGACCACCAGCACCGCGAACGCTCGGCGTTCGTCCAGCATGCCGGGCGCTGGTACTTCATCGACCCTACGGTCGGGTTGAAGGCCGGGCGCAACGACCCCTGCCCCTGCGCCAGCGGGCAGAAGTTCAAGAAATGCTGCGCCAGTTACGTCGGGAGCTGAGCATGAACGCCCGCGCCCGTCTGCTGCTGCTCGGTACACTGATGACATGGCTGGCGGGCTGCAGCAGTTGGGGCGGTGAAGACTGGCGCGAACCCGAGGTGCGCCTGGTCGAAGTCGAAACGGTCAAGGCCAGGTTGCTGGAGCAGGAGTTCGTGCTGCACCTGCAAGTCGACAACCCCAATGACAGCCGTCTGTTCATCCGCAACCTGTCGTATGCCGTGCGCCTGAACGACCTGCTGCTGGTGCAGGATGAAACCAGCGTATGGCGCAGCGTGGGCGGGCATGCCCGGCGTACCTTCAAGATCACCGCGCGTACCAACCTGTGGCAGCACCTCAAGCCGCTGGCCAAGCTGCTCAGAAGCAAGCAACCGCTGCACTACACCCTGCAGGGCGAACTGGCGACCGGGCTGCTTATCCATCGGGACCTGCACTTATCGCGCAGTGGTGAGATAATCCCCGGCGATCACATCCCGGAGTAACCCTGCAATGTCCCAGCAACCCCACGTTCATGGCCCTGACTGCAACCACGACCATGATCACCACCATGACCATGACCATGGCCATGTTCACGGCCCGCACTGCAACCACGGCCACCAGGAGCCGGTACGTAACGCCCTGAAGGACGTTGGCCGTAACGACCCGTGCCCATGCGGTAGCGAGAAGAAGTTCAAAAAGTGCCACGGCGCCTGATCTGACGTCGCCCCCTGCTGAGGGCCTTGGCCTATGCGGCCTTGCGCCGGGTCGCCCCCAGCAGGTCCTGGTACCACAGGCCGGCGTCATAGGCGATGGTCACCACAGTGGTTCCGGCATACCGCGGGTGCTGGGCCATGCGCTGAGCAACGGCCAGGCAGGCGGCAGCGGTATTGCCCACGAAAATGCCACTTTGCATGTAGAACCAGCGCTGCGCAGCCAGCATCTCTGCGTGTTGCACCTGGGCCCGCTCGTCCACCAGCGACCAGTCCATGAAGGGCGGGCAAACCCCCACCGCCATGCCTTCGAAGCGATGGTCGGCAAACACACCTGCCCTTGAGTCACACCCGCAGGGGTCGACCAACACCGTCGACACCTCGAAACCGTGATCTTTCAGCCCCAGCGTAATGCCCGTGAAGCTTGCACCCGTACCCGCACAGCCAACAAACAGGACTTCCCGCCCTGCCCCGGCGTTGGTCAGTTGCACGGCCAGCTCGCTGGCCGTCTGGTAACGGTGGGCCTCGATACCCACCGGGTTGTTGAACTGGTCGGTATAGAAGTATGACTTGCCCAACGCGGCCTGGTTATCCAGGTGGTGCATGACCACATCCTTGGGGGTGGCACCGGCCATCAGCATTTCCTTGCCGATCAGCCGGGCACCGAAACACTCGAGCAGATCCCGCTTGGTCTGGCTGAAGCTCAGCCCGACCGCCAGCTCCACCGCGACCTGGTACTTGTGACAGGCCGCCAGCAAGCCGAAGCCGAAACTGCCACCGGTTTTCTCGATGACGGTTGTCACACCGGGAATGATGTCGCCATTGCGCACGGCATGCTCGACGATGCGCCGGGCCGCCCGGTATTTGTGGCTTCCCCCCGGGTTGTTCATTTCCAGCTTGGTATAGATGCGATCGCTGACACTGATGAGCTCGCTCATTTGCGGCTACCTTCCATTGAAGTATGCAGGCAGGCCTTGTTCTGCAGCAGGCCGGCAGTGGCAACCAGCAGCCCGATGCACAGGGCCATACAGATGGCGTTGGTGCCATCCCAGCCGACCGTGCTCAGCAACAGCGAAGGGCTGAACGCGCCGAGGGTGGCGAAGATGGCAATGGCCAGGTCGTTCTTGCCCTGCATCTGCATCGCTGCCGGGCTGTTCTGCAGCGACTGGGCCAGCAAGGCGCCGCCGCCTACATACGTCAGGTTCCAACCCAGCCCGAGGGCAATCAGTGCCAGGGTCATCATGGCGTAGCTGTGCGACCAGATATTCAGGGCCGAGCAGCCGATCAGCAGGGCCAGGCCCGCGCAAATGGTGGTCCTGATACCCAACCGCTGGATGATCGCACCGGTGAAGAACGACGGGGCAAACATGGCAATCACATGCCACTGGATCGCCAGGCGTACGTCCGAGAAGTCCTCGTGCATGTGCTTCATGTGCATCGAGGCCTGGATCATCAGCAGGTTCATGATCCCGTAGCTCAGTGCAGCAACGCCCATTGCTACCACCACACTCGGGCTTAACGGCTCGGTGCGTGGGCGGGCCGACTGGGCGGCGCTGTTGACCGTGGTGGTCACACCGCCATCGTCTGGCAGGCAAAGGGCAATCAGCAGTGACAGCAGCGCCAGGCCGACAAACGCGGAATAACACAGCGAAAACAGTGGATAGCCACCCACATCTCGCAGCCACTCGGTAAGCGTCGGCCCGACCACCGCGGCGATGACGCCCCCAGCCACAACCAGCGAAAGGGCTTTGGGTTTCAGGGCCTGAGACAGATTGTCGGTGGCCGCGAAGCGGTTGAAGTTGGCGAAGGCGATGTACACGCCCAGCGCAGAATGGCTAAGGACCAGCGTTGCAAAATGCTGGTGCTCCACCGCCAGAAAGCCGCTGATACCCGACAATGCCAAAGGAATCGCGCCCAGCATGAAAGCCTTCTTGCGGCCGATGCGGCTCATCAGCCTGGAGACCGGGTAGGTTGCCAGCATCAGGCTCAGAAACTGAAACCCGTATGGCACGGTGGACCACGCGGCATCAGGGGCCAGCGCCGCGCCGACAATGGCGGCCATGGTCACGGACATGACCGCTGTGGTCAGGTTGATCGACTGTGCGGTGAAATACAGGTACGTGCGCCGCGGTAACGTGCTGTTCATAGTGCGTGCCCGTGGTAAGTGGACAGGTCGATTTCGGCATCGGGGAACGCGCAGATCAGCCGTTCCTTACCTTTACCCAGGCGTTTGCGCCTGACGCTCAGGCGCCCGATACGCCCTGGTGAATCGAGGTGTGTGCCACCGCACGGAATTTCGATGCCGTTGTAGGTCCACAAACGTGCGTCTTCCAGGCCCTCGACCGCGTAGTGCTCGATGGGTGCATCGCAGCCGATCAGTTCGTTGGCCCGCCGCTCTATTTCAACCACCTCTTCGGCCGTGAAAGCGTCCTCGACCAGGAAGTCGAAACGTGCCGAATCCTCTTTGATGTGGCAGCCGATGGTCCATTGCTGCAGCTCTTCACGCAGCCCGATAGCAGCGGCATACAGAAAGTGACTGGCACTGTGAGACAGCGTCAGCCGTTCGCGCCGTTCAACATCGATGGTGATGCGGGCCGGCATGCCTGGCGTGACGTCATCCAGCAAGTGCAGGTCATCAGGGTGCAGGCTGTGAATAATGATGCCGCCCAGTTTTCCGCCCTTGAAACCTTCGAGGCGAATCGGGCTGCCATACAGTTTTTTCACCCAGACAAACCGCACAGTTCCCACCGGTAATTCAATAGTGCCGAAGTCCGCTTCCTGGCCGCCACCTTCCGGGTAAGCCACGGTACTCTGCAATTCAATGCCATCACTGTGCACGCGTGTTACTTGCGTATCAACGCCGGCCAGGTACTGGTCTTTGTAATACAGCTTTTCGGTATTGCGTAAAACTTCATAGTTCAGAGCGTTCATGATTCCAGCACCACCTGCAATGATGTTTTAACCTGTACCCGGGCAGCAGCGGGAACATCTTTGGTAATAATGCAGCCCGGCCCGATAAATGCGCCGTCACCCACGTGGATAGCGCCCAGCACACTGGCGAATGCGCCGATTTGTACCCGGTTACCCAAGGTCGGGTGCCTGGGGCTTGAAGGGTTGCCGCTGATACCGCGGGCGCCCAGGGTGACGCCGCCCAGCACGTAGCAATCGTCACCAATGGTCGAGGTTTCGCCTATGACGGTGCCCATGCCGTGATCGATGATGAAGCGTGCGCCAATACGGCTGCGGAAGTGGATCTCCGCCCCGGAGAGCATTTTGCCGCGCCTGGAGATCATGGCCGCCAGGCATTGACCTCCGGCACCATAGGCAGCAGCGGTATTGTTGTAGATCCAATGGGCGAGCCGATAATGCAGAACGGCAGAATAAGAGGTGTACGTTCTTGCAATGAAGACCAGGTCGCAGCCCGCGGCCGGATCTTTCAGGGCAAAGGCCTGCAAATCGGCATGGGCTTGTTCGGTGACACACTGAATAACTGCAGTTTCTTTAAACGCTTCGAATTCTTCAACTGAACAACACTCCAATAGCGCCGATGTAACAAGGTTCCTTACAACCTTGAATGTTTCCGGTTCATCAGGCACAGGTAGCCTGGCAATGACGGCTGATTGCATATCCATAGAGTGCATGGGCTCGATATCCAGTTGTCTGGTTGAACAGACGCTTAAGGTGCTGCCTTTGCGGGCAACCAACACTTCCGACAAGGGAATAGTGGCATGTACTGGCCATTTGAAAACGAACAGTCGACAAGCATTTCCGTTAACTGTTAGGCTTTTTTTTCTAACGGTTTGAGACCTGCCATGAACACCAGCAGCCTTCATCACCAGTTAAGACAACGCCTGGATGCAGGGGAGTGGCTGCCCGGGCAGCGCATGCCCTCCATCCGGAAACTGACGGCTGCGGTCGACTTCAGTTACCACGACGTTGTTTCGGCCTACGCCCAGCTGGTCAGCGAAGGTGTGTTGACGGCTTCACCGGGCAGGGGCTACTTCGTCGCGACCCGGTCACGGCAAACCGGTGTGATCCACGAGCCCGAATGCATGGCGGGCGACCCGCTCTTCAAGCTGCTGCAAGGTGGCCAGCACTACACCAAGCTGGGCAGCGGCTGGCTCCCCCCCGCCTGGCGTGACACCGAACTGCTGGCCAAGGCCATTCGCCGCACGGCGCGGCTGGAGCAAAGCTCGCTGGCCGAATACGGCGACATCCAGGGCTACCTGCCCATGCGCAAACAGCTGTGCGTACACATGAAACGGCTGACCCGTGTCGATGTCCGCCCCAACCAGTTGCTGACCACACTGGGCGCTACACAAGGCCTGGACCTGGTTGCGCGGCTACTGATCAAGCCAGGCGACCACGTTTTCGTCGACGAGCCGGGTAACGGCAACCTGATCAAGCTGATCCAGCTGGCGGGCGGGCACGTTGTCGGCATACGGCGAACCCAGGACGGGCCGGACGTGGAAGAGATGAAAACCTACCTGGCCAGGCACAAGGTCAAGGCATTTTTCTGCAACAGCACCTTCCACAACCCGACCGGCAGCAACATCAGCCCGCACAACGCCTTCAGCGTCCTGCGCCTGGCGGTAGAGCACGAGTTCTTCGTGGTCGAGGACGATGTGTATGGCGACTTCAGCCCGGCCGTACGCCAGACCTTTGCCGAGCTGGACAACCTTGACCGGGTTATCTACATCGGCAGTTTCTCCAAATGCCTGTCAGCATCGCTGCGCGTGGGCTTCATCGCCTGCTCACAAGACCTGATCGAACCGCTGACACGCCTGAAACTGCTGACCTGTGTTGCCGTCCCGGCGTTTTGCGAACGCTTCGTCAACACCATATTGTCGGATGGCACCTATGCCCGGCACATGAATGATGTGCAGCAGCGCCTGATCAGGCAGCAGGTCCAGACCCAGCGGCTTCTGATCGAGCGAGGCTGGCAGTTTGAAATCGCACCGCAAGGGGGGATGTTCCTCTGGGTCTACCACCCGGACCTGCCAGACCTGCAACCCCTGGTGCGCAAACTGGAACAAAACAAGATCCTGCTGATGCCCGGCTCGGCGTTCGCCGTTACCCGTGACTACCGGCGCTATGCGCGCATCAATTGCACGCACTTTTCCGAGACGTTGGCAGACCACTTCAACGTTTGAGGCAGCGCTGGCAAATAAACCGACCTGGGACCTTGCATGGCGCCTGCGCGCTTACTACCTTAGCGCCTTTCGAAACCCGCCACGCCTTGCAGGAGCCCTTGTCATGGCCGCCCCCGCCTTTCCTCCCTTCCGCCCGCGGTTCGCAACCGCTGCCACGCTGCTCGGCATGCTCGGGCTGGCCGGCTGCCAGACGGGCGGCTACCAGGACAGCGTGCCACCGACCAGTGGCGTGCAGCCGCTCAAGGGCCTGGCGCAGAATGTTTCAGTACGCCGCAATGCCATGGGTGCGCCACTGATCGAAAGCAGCAGCTTCCATGATGCGCTGTTCAGCCTGGGCTATGTGCATGCCGGTGACCGCATCGAGCAGATGGTCGCCATGCGCCTGCTGGCCCAAGGCCGCCTGGCCGAACTGGCCGGCAGCGAAGCGCTGGACATCGACCGCCTGATGCGCGCGGCCAACCTCAAGCAAAGCGCCGCCCAGCAGTACGCCGACGCCTCGCCACGGCTCAAGCGCTTTTTCGAAGTGTACGCACGCGGGGTCAACGCCTACCTGTTCCGCTACCGCGACAAGCTGCCGGCCGGCCTGGCCAGCAGTGGCTATCGCCCGGAATACTGGAAGCCCGAAGACTCGGCGCTGATCTTCAACTTGTACGCGTTCAGCCAATCGGTGAACCTGCAGGAAGAATTGAGTGCCCTGACCCTCGCGCAGAAAGCCGGCAGCGACAAGCTGGCCTGGCTGCTGCCAGGCGCCCCGGACGAGCCATTGGCCGAAGGCGAGGTGGACAAGCTCAAGGGCCTGAACCTGGCCAGCCAGCTGCCTGGCCTGCCAGCGCTGGCGGCCGCCAGCCAGAAACTGGCCGACCTCGACCTGCTCGGCAGCCCGGGCTCGGCCAACCTGGCCCTGGCCCCGCAGCGCAGCCGCAGTGGCAAGAGCCTGCTGGCCAGCGACAGCCGCGCTGCCTGGGCCCTGAGCCCGGTACAGATCCACACCGGCAAGTACCAGGTTGCCGGCCTGTCGTTGCCGGGCTTGCCGATCGTGCTGGCCGGTTACAACGGCAAACTGGCCTGGAGCAGCAGCGCCGTGATGGCCGACAACCAGGACCTGTTCCTGGAGCAACTGCGTCGTCAAGGCAGCCAGCTGAGCTACCTGGCCGACGGCAAATGGCTGCCGGCCCGCGCCCGTAGCGAAACGTTCTTCGTCCGAGGCCAGCGCCCGCTGCGCGAGGTGATGTATGACACCCGCCACGGCACCCTGCTGGCCCAGCCAGACAACGCCAGCCTGGGCCTGGCGCTGAACCTGCCGCAGTTCAAAGGCGACCGCAGCCTGGATGCGCTGTTCGACCTGACCCGGGCCAGGAACGTGGAACGCGCCTTCGACAGTACCCGCGAAGTGACCGCCGCGGCCCTCAATTTTGTCTTCGCCGAGCCGGAGCACATCGGCTGGCAAGTCAGTGGCCGCTACCCCAACCGCCGCGAAGGCCAGGGCCTGCTGCCCTCGCCGGGCTGGGACGGGCGCTACGACTGGGATGGCTATGCCGACCCGATGCTGCACCCGTACGACCAGGACCCGCCTGCTGGCTGGATCGGCCACGCCAACCAGCGCAGCCTGCCGCGCGGC
The DNA here is from genome assembly GCF_003208145.1 of Pseudomonas sp. RV120224-01b. Classification (NCBI taxonomy): domain Bacteria; kingdom Pseudomonadati; phylum Pseudomonadota; class Gammaproteobacteria; order Pseudomonadales; family Pseudomonadaceae; genus Pseudomonas; species Pseudomonas sp. RV120224-01b. Next base: position 50,097 of record NZ_QKMQ01000002.1, read on the forward strand.
TACGGCATGCAGCTGTCCAGCACCTGGTACTACCCTGAGCGCGCCGAGCGCCTGGCCCAACTGGCCGGCAATGGCCGCCACGACAGCCGCAGCCTGATGGCCCTGCAGAACGACCAGGTGACCCTGCTGGCCGACAAGCTCAAGCAGATGTTCGACGCCCCCGGCATGGCCCAGCCCTTGAAGCAGGCGATCGACGCCCTGCCTGCCGCACAACGCGACAAGGCCCGCGACACGCTGGCCCGGCTCAAGGCCTTCGATGGCCGACTGAGCCCAGTGTCGGCGGATGCCGCGCTGTACGAGCTGTTCTTGCAAGAGGTAACGCGGCAAACCTTCCTCGACGACCTGGGCCCGGAATCCGGCCCGGCCTGGCAGGCGTTCGTCAGCAATGCCCGCTTGTCGTTTTCGGCCCAGGCCGATCACCTGCTGGGCCGCGACGACAGCCCGTTCTGGGATGACCGCAACACCCCACAAAAAGAAGACAAGCCTACCATTCTCGCCCGCAGCCTGGCGGGAGCAATGGACGCCGGGATCGCGCAACTGGGCGCCGACCGCCGCGCCTGGCAGTGGGGCAAGCTGCACCAGTACCGCTGGCCAGCACCGGCCTACCATGGCCTGGGTGAAGCCATCAGCCGCTCACCACTGGCTGCAGGTGGCGACTTCACCACCCTGGCCCTGACGCCATACGCCTGGGGCAGCGACTTCGACACCCGCCTGCCGGCCTCGACGCGGATGATCGTCGACTTCGGCCAGCCCGAACCGTTGCAGGTGCTGACCAGCAGCGGCCAGTCCGGTAACCCGGCAAGCGCGCACTACAACGACGGACTGGATGCCTGGTTCAAAGGCCGGTTCATGAGCCTGCCGCTGCAGCAGCAGAACTTCGGGCGGGCGTATGGCAGCCAGCGCTTGACCTTGGTGCCTGGCAAGTAAGCCCTCGGTCCGAGCCGCCAGCTGTGGCGGCTCGGGCTTTAAACAGCGACGACTGAAAGCTCGATCCGCTGTCCCAACACATGCAAGGCATGCTCAACCTGCTCGATTTTCGAGCGATGCAACAGATCGACCAGACGATCGACCTGGGGACGATTTACCCCTAGCCGGCGTGCCATCTCGGTCTTGCTGATTTTTTGTCCCACCATCGTATTCCACAGCGCCGCCTTCGCTGCCGTCAGGGCTGGCAGGCGTACCACGGGCTGGCCAGCCGCAGGCGCTGAAGGTAGAGGGATAGCCTGTTTCTGATCCACATAGAACGAAAGCGCAGACTCCAAGGCATCCACCGCATCGAACAATGCTTCCTCCGAAGTATCACCCGCGCAGGCCATCTCTGGCACATCGGGACAACTCACCCAGACACTACCGCCTTCCTGATGAACAACCACCGGATACTCGAATATCATCACATGCCTCTCTGAACCCTTCATGCGTTCAATCCCAAGTCTTTCAGGATTTTCTTTCTCAGGCCTTCGCTTATTTCCTTCGCACCATGGTCCGGGAAAATCGTCTGGCGATTACCCAGGTAAACCTTGAAATGACTGCCCTTGGCAGCCACGAACGTAGCGCCTTGGCTACGCAGCCATCGGCGGAATTCACTGTATTTCATGCAGGCCTTCGTAGAGTCAATGTGCATGACGCGCCAGCAGATCGCAACATTTTTGTTGCACCCGTTCAACCACACACAGTTAACCGCAAAAGGCCGTTCGGCATTTCTGAATGGCGTGTAGTCCATTTCGCCAAGTAAAACCGTTCGAACTCCCGAGACCGTTCCGAGCTCTTAACAGGTATTCTCGGCAACCCGCGCTCGCCCTATGGACCTTGTCATCGCCCGCCCCGAAGGCCTCTACTGCCCGCCCGGTGATTTCTACATCGACCCTTGGCGGCCCGTGGACCGCGCCGTGATCACCCATGGCCACGGTGACCATGCACGTACCGGCAATGGCCATTATCTGACCGCCAGCCCAGGTGCCGGCATTCTGCGTAGCCGGTTGGGCCAGGGCATCGATTTGCAGACCCTGCCCTACGGTGAGCGCCTGCTTCACCATGGTGTGACCCTGAGCCTGCACCCGGCCGGACACGTGCTGGGTTCGGCACAGGTGCGCCTGGAGTACCAAGGTGAAGTCTGGGTCGCGTCCGGTGACTACAAGGTAGAGCCCGATGGCACCTGTACGCCCTTCGAACCCGTGCCGTGCCACACCTTCATCACCGAGTCGACGTTCGGCCTGCCCATTTATCGCTGGCCCATCCAGGCTGAGGTCTTCGCCGACATCAATACCTGGTGGCGGACCAACAGCAACCAGGGCAAGGCCAGCGTGCTGTTCTGCTATGCCTTCGGCAAGGCCCAGCGGATTTTGCATGGGCTGGACGCCAGCATCGGCCCGATACTCGTACACGGCGCCGTCGAGCCGCTCAACCGGGTGTACCGGGACGCCGGTATCCACCTGCCGAAAACCCTCTACGCCGGCGATATAACGCGCAACGACCCACTGCTGCGCCAAGCGCTGGTCCTGGCGCCCCCGTCGGCCAGCGGCAGTAGCTGGATGCGCCGCTTCGGCGAGTACAGCGATGCCTTCGCCAGTGGCTGGATGCTGCTGCGCGGCACCCGCCGGCGGCGCGGTGTGGACCGGGGCTTCGTCCTCTCGGACCATGCCGACTGGCCCGGTCTGCTGTGGGCAATCGGCCAGACCGGCGCCGAACGGGTGATGGTCACCCATGGCTCGGTCAACGTGCTGGTGCGCTACCTCAACGAACAAGGCCTCGATGCCCGCGCCTTCGCCACCGAATACGGCGACGAAGACGACGTCGTCACGGCCGAACCCACACCATGAAAGCCTTTGCCACGTTGTACCTGCGCCTGGATGCGACCACGTCCAGCAACGCCAAGCTTGAGGCACTGCGCGACTATTTCGCCAATGCCCCCGCCGAGGATGCCGCCTGGGCCGTGTACTTTCTGGCCGGCGGGCGCCCGCGCCAGCTGGTGCCCACTCGCGTGTTGCGCGCACAGGCAACGGCTCAGGCCGGGTTGCCGGACTGGCTCTTCGAAGAAAGCTATCAGGCAGTGGGTGACCTGGCCGAAACCATTTCGCTGTTGCTACCCATACACGCCGATGGCAGCGATGAAGGCCTTGCCACCTGGGTGGAGCAGCATTTGCTGCCCCTGCGCGGGCTACCGCCTGAGCAGGTTCAGCAGCGCCTGCAGCCGCTCTGGGCGCAGCTGGATCGCCCCAGCCTGATGCTGTGCCTGAAGCTGATCACCGGCAGTTTTCGCGTGGGCGTATCGAAGTTGCTGGTCACCCGCGCCCTGGCGCAACTGGCCGGGTTGGACGCCAAGCGCGTGGCCCAGCGCCTGGTCGGTTACACCGATATTGGCCATCGCCCTACCGCAGCCAGCTACCAGAAGCTGATCGCCCCGGAGTCCGCCGATGAGCATCGCCAGCGCGGCGGCCAGCCCTACCCATTCTTCCTGGCCCACCCGCTACAAGCCTCTATCGACCAGTTCGATACTTTGCTCGGGCCGCCAGGCAGCTGGCAAATCGAGTGGAAGTGGGACGGCATTCGCGCCCAGGTGGTCAAGCGCGAGGGCCAGCTGTGGGTGTGGTCGCGCGGCGAAGAGCTGGTGACCGAGCGCTTCCCGGAACTGCACAGCCTGGCGCAGACGCTACCCGATGGCGTGGTGCTCGACGGCGAGATTCTGGTCTGGAAGCCAGGTGATACGGGGGCTGAACTGGCCGTGCAGCCTTTTTCCTTGCTACAGCAGCGCCTGGGGCGCAAAACGCTGGGCAAGCAATTGCTGACCGACGCACCGGTGGTGTTGCAGGCCTACGACCTGCTGGAGTGGCAAGGCGAAGACTGGCGCAACCGGCCGCAGCACGAGCGCCGCAGCCAACTGGAACGCTTGGTCGATGCGCACCCGCTTGCCCCCGTGCTGCTGTCGCCGCTGCTGACAGGCCCGGACTGGGCCGACCTTGCCCACCAGCGCGAACAGTCGCGCAGCCTGGGTGTCGAGGGCCTGATGCTCAAGCAACGCGAGGCCCTTTACGGTGTGGGGCGCACCAAGGATATGGGTACCTGGTGGAAATGGAAGATCGACCCGTTCAGCGTCGATGCCGTGCTGATCTATGCCCAACGCGGCCACGGCCGGCGTGCAAGCCTGTACAGCGACTACACCTTCGCCGTGTGGGACGCACCGGCCGGCACCCCGGGGCGAGCATTGGTACCCTTTGCCAAGGCCTATTCGGGGCTCAGTGACGAAGAAATGCGCAAGGTCGATGCCATTATCCGCAAGACCACGGTGGAAACCTTCGGCCCGGTGCGCAGCGTAACGCCTACGCTGGTGTTCGAACTGGGCTTCGAAGGCATTGCCTTGTCCAGGCGCCACAAGAGCGGTATTGCCGTGCGCTTTCCGCGCATGCTGCGCTGGCGGCTGGACAAGCCGGTGGAAGAGGCGGATGACCTGGCCACCTTGCAGGCACTGCTGGCCTGAAAAGGTGGCGGCTCCATTGAGGCGCAACCCTAAAAACTATGCTTCTATCAGTGTGCCGACCTGTGTCGCAGACCGTATTCGCCACGCATCCAGGACCACCATGCACCATTCAACCCACGACCTGCTCTCACCCGTTCCGGGCATCACCCGCCAGTTGCACAGTTTCCACTTCGGCCCTCGCAGTGGCGGCAAAGTCTATATCCAGGCTTCCCTGCATGCCGACGAACTGCCCGGCATGCTGGTGGCATGGCACCTCAAGCGCCGCCTGATTGCGCTGGAAGAACAAGGCCGCCTGCAGCGCGAGATCATCCTGGTGCCGGTGGCCAACCCGGTCGGCCTGGAGCAAGTGCTGCTGGATGCACCGCTGGGGCGCTTCGAGCTGCAAAGCGGCGAGAACTTCAACCGCAACTTCGTCGACCTGTCGGACAGCATCGGCGACCAGATCGAAGAGCACCTGACCCAGAACCCGGCGCACAACGTCGAGCTGATCCGCGAATACCTGCGTCGTGGGCTGGACGCGCACCCGGCCCGCACACCGCTGCAAGCCCAGCGCCTGATCCTGCAGCGCCTGGCCTGCGATGCCGACATGGTGCTGGACCTGCACTGCGACTTCGAGGCGGTCGAACACCTGTACACCACACCCGATTCCTGGCCACACATCGAGCCGCTGGCCCGCTACCTGGGCGCCCAGGCCAGCCTGCTGGCCACCGACTCGGGCGGGCAGTCGTTCGACGAATGTTTCAGCCTGGTCTGGTGGCAGTTGCAGCAACGCTTCGGCAAGCGCTTCCCGATCCCGCTGGGCTGCTGCTCGGTAACGGTCGAACTGCGCGGCCAGGCCGATGTCAGCCATGACCTGGCCAGCAAAGACTGCCAGGCGATACTCGACTTCCTTACCCACGCGGGTGTTATCGAAGGCGCCAGCCCTGCCCTGCCACCCTTGCCCAGCCCGGCCACACCGCTGGCTGCTGTCGAACCGGTAGTGACGCCACTGGGCGGGTTGCTGGTGTATCACGCCAAACCCGGACAGCACCTGGAAGCCGGGCAGTTGATTGCCGAAGTCATCGACCCGCTCAGTGACCGGGTAACGGCAGTGCGCAACAGCCAACCGGGCCTGCTGTATGCCCGCAGCGTAAGGCGCATGGCCACTTCCGGTATGGTCATCGCCCATGTTGCTGGCGAGCAGGTATGTCGCAGTGGCTACCTGCTGGGCAACTGATTCGGTAAAACCATTGCGCCTGGCGGGCGGTCTGTAGAAGCACAGCCTTCGAAGGACCACTTGCCTCATGCCCGCCGCCACCGACCTTGCCAATGCCTGGTTTGCCAGGCGTGGTTGGAAGCCTTTCGCTTTCCAGCGCCGCGTTTGGGCGGCTGTGGCGCGCGGCGAGTCCGGCCTGCTGCACGCCAGTACCGGTGCCGGCAAAACCTACGCCGTGTGGCTCGCCGCGCTTCGTGCGTTCAAGCCCCAGCCCCACGGCAGCCAACCGGCGCCATTGCAGGTGGTGTGGGTGACGCCCATGCGCGCCCTGGCTGCCGACACCGCACGCGCCCTGCAGGTGCCCGTGGATGAACTGGCGCTGCCGTGGAGCGTTGGGGTACGCAGCGGTGACACAGGCAGTGCCGAACGAGCCCGACAGGCTCGGCGCCTGCCAAGCGTGCTGGTCACCACGCCCGAGAGCCTGACGCTGCTGCTGACGCGCGCACAGGCCCGCGAAGATTTCGCCACCCTGCGGCTGGTGGTCGTGGATGAATGGCACGAACTGCTGGGTAACAAGCGCGGGGTACAACTGCAGCTGGCCCTGGCCCACCTGCGCCACTGGCATCCAGGCCTGCCGACCTGGGGCCTATCCGCCACCCTGGGCAACCTGCAACATGCACGGGACGTTCTGCTGCCGCAAGGCGGCCTGCTGGTACAGGGCCGACAGGACAAGGCGCTGCAAGTCGATACCTTGTTGCCAACAGCGATCGAGCGCTTTCCTTGGGCCGGGCACATGGGCCTGAAGATGCTCGACCAGGTCAGCCGGGAAATCGAGGCCAGTGCCAGTTGCCTGGTGTTCACCAACACGCGCGCCCAGGCCGAGCTCTGGTACCAGGCCCTGCTTGAAGCCCGCCCTGACTGGGCCGGACTGATTGCCCTGCACCATGCCTCGCTGGCCCGCGATACCCGCGACTGGGTGGAACGTAGCCTCAAGCAGGGCAGCCTGAAAGCGGTGATCTGCACGTCCAGCCTTGACCTTGGCGTGGACTTTCTACCCGTGGAACGGGTGCTGCAAATCGGCTCGGCCAAAGGCATCGCCCGCCTGATGCAACGGGCCGGGCGCTCCGGGCACGCACCGGGGCGGCGCTCGCGAATCACCCTGGTGCCTACCCATAGCCTGGAACTGGTGGAGGCAGCTGCAGCCCGACAGGCACTGATGGCCGGGCACATCGAAGCCCGCTGCTCGCCGCAACTGTGCATGGACGTGCTGGTGCAGCACCTGGTCAGCATGGCCTTGGGCAGTGGCTTTCGACCCAAGCAGCTACTGGCCGAAGTGCGCAGCACCTGGGCCTTCCGCGCGTTGCGCGACAGCCAGTGGCAGTGGGCGCTGGACTTCGTCTGCCACGGTGGCAGTTCACTTTCCGCCTACCCGGATTACCAGCGCGTCGAGCCCCGGCCCGACGGCGTTTACCGGGTTGCCAGCGAACGCCTGGCACGGCGCCACCGCATGAGCATCGGCACCATCGTCAGCGACGCCAACCTGCAACTGAAATACTGGAGCAAGGGCGGTGGAGGCAAGACGCTGGGCAGTGTCGAAGAAGCGTTCATCGCCCGCCTGCGTCCCGGCGACACGCTCGTGTTTGCCGGGCGGGTGCTGGAACTGGTACGCGTGGAAAACATGACCGCCTATGTGCGCCGCAGCACCGCGCGCAAGGCTGCGGTGGCACGCTGGAGCGGTGGGCGCATGCCGCTATCGAGCGAACTGGCCGACGCCCTGGTCGAGCAGCTCGATTCTGCGGCCCATGGCCGCTTTGACGGCCCGGAGATGCGAACCGTGCGCCCGCTGCTGGCGTTGCAGGCACAGTGGTCGGCGTTGCCGACCACCGGCACGCTGCTGGCCGAGACTTTCAAGTCCCGCCAGGGCTGGCACGTGTTCTTGTACCCCTTTGCCGGGCGCCTGGCCAACCTGGGCCTGGCCAACCTGATTGCCTGGCGGGTCAGCCGCGTACAACCGCTGTCGGTATCGATTGCCGTCAACGACTACGGGTTCGAACTGCTCAGCCCTGCACCGGTGGACTGGACAACGCACCTGCCGAAAGCGCTGGGTACCGAGCACTTGCTGGAAGATGTGCTGGCCAGCCTGAACGCAGGGGAAATGGCACTGCGGCGTTTTCGCGAAATTGCCCAGATTGCCGGGCTGGTGTTTGGCGGGTACCCGGCGGCACAGAAGAGCACTCGACAGATCCAGGCATCCAGCGGGCTGTTCTATGAAGTGTTTCGCAAGCATGACGCCGGTAACCTGCTACTCGGCCAGGCACGGGACGAAGTGCTGGGCGAGGAGCTGGAGATCGAGCGGCTGCGTCGGCAATTGCTGAAAATGGCCGGCCTGAAGCTGGACCTGCAGGTATTGAAGCGACCGGGGCCGCTGGCCTTCGCTTTGCTGGTAGAGGGCATGCGCGAGACGCTGAGTACCGAGAAGCTGGCAGACCGGATTGCGCGAATGGTTGCAGAACTGGAACAAGCGGCGGGCAAGGCATGAGTCACCAGCCCATCGAACACGCAGGCCAGGTGCTCTGGCTGCTTGCCGACAAGGCCATCTATTGGCCCAGCCGCCGAGCATTGCTGGTGGCCGACGTACACATCGGCAAGGCTGCCAGCTATCGTGCCCTGCACCAGCCTGTGCCGCGAGGCACCACAGACGCGACGCTCACCCGGCTGGATGCCTTGCTGGCAGCCCATGACTGCGACCAGCTGATCGTCCTCGGGGACTTCCTCCATGCACGCACTGCCCGGGCGCCAGCAACGCTGGCCAGGCTGCATGCGTGGCGGCAGCGCCACGCGTACCTGAACATTGTGCTGATACGCGGCAATCATGATCGTAACGCCGGCGATCCACCTGCATCGCTTCGCATTGAGGTCAAGGATGAGCCTTGGATACTGGAACCTTTCGCGCTACAACACGAACCAGCGCCTCACCCGGCTTACCCAGTGCTGGCCGGCCATGTGCACCCGGTCTTTGTGCTACGCGGCACGGCCCGCCAGCGCCTGCGACTGCCGTGCTTCCTGATCGACGCTCACGTCAGCCTGTTGCCGGCATTCGGAGAGTTCACCGGCGGCTGGAAGATCGCGCCATCCGGCACCAGCCGGGTATACATGGCTGGCGCAGGGCGCGTCTGGCCGCTGTAACGGCGTTCAGGCGACAGGTGCTGGCGGCGGCTCATCCGGCAAGGTCGGCTCGCCCGGCTCCATGGGTGGCCTCTCGCCAGGCTCTGGGGGCTGCGGGGTATCGGGGTCAGGCTGATGGGGCACGCCCCCCGCCTGCATGGGCAGCGGGTGCGCCAGCAATGACCAGGGCAACAACCCCACGTGGTTGGGCTGCAGGCCTGCCAGCTTGGCACTGATTGCGGGATGGAGTTTCATTGGCTGCTCCTGACGAAAGCCGATGCACATCATGCGCACCGGCGTTACTTCGTTGGAGTGCCAAAGGCGCGGGTAATTCCCCGCGCTTGTCGGCTCAGGTACGCGGCAGGGTGACGCCGCGCTGGCCCTGGTATTTGCCCCCACGGTCCTTGTAGGACACTTCGCATTCTTCGTCAGACTGCAGGAACAGCATCTGTGCCACGCCTTCGTTGGCGTAGATCTTCGCCGGCAGCGTGGTGGTGTTGGAGAACTCCAGCGTCACGTGGCCTTCCCACTCGGGCTCCAGCGGGGTGACGTTGACGATGATGCCGCAACGGGCGTAGGTGCTCTTGCCCAGGCAAATGGTCAGCACGTCACGCGGAATGCGGAAGTATTCGACGGTGCGCGCCAGGGCAAAAGAGTTTGGCGGGATGATGCACACGTCGCTCTTGATGTCGACGAAGCTGCCGGCATCGAAGTTTTTCGGGTCGACGGTAGCCGAGTTGATGTTGGTGAACACCTTGAATTCGTCAGCGCAGCGTACGTCGTAGCCATAGCTGGAGACGCCAAAGGAGATCACCCGGCTGTCTTGTTCGCCGCGCACCTGGCGCTCGACGAACGGTTCGATCATGCCGTGTTCCTGCGCCATGCGGCGAATCCACTTGTCCGATTTGATGCTCATGGCGGGGGTGTCCTGAAGAGTTGCGTGGTGAAAATCGTGACGCGCATCTTACCGGTCCCGGCGCCCAGGTTAAAGTTCTATGCCTCATCCCGCGCCGGGCGGGGGCTGCAGCCGCCGTCGATCCGAATTTGCGTAAAGCGCCTTCTGACCATTGGCAGGTTGCGGAAAGTGGGGTAAGGTGGCGCCACTGTGCTGCACGTGACACCGAGAATCTCTAGTTTGATGCACGATCCTGATCGGCCCATCGCTGAATTTTCTGCTCTCTTTGCGCTCAGTCCCGGGCAGGGTTTTTCCTGACCGTTATCAAATTGTCCAAGGAGACAGAAAAATGTCCAACCGTCAATCCGGTGTTGTTAAGTGGTTCAACGATGAGAAAGGCTACGGCTTCATCACCCCTCAGTCGGGCGACGACCTGTTCGTGCACTTCAAAGCCATCCAAGCTGACGGCTTCAAAACCCTGAAAGAAGGCCAGGCTGTTACTTTCGTCGCTACCCGCGGCCAGAAAGGCATGCAGGCTGAAGAAGTTCAGATCGCCTAAGTCGATCTAGCTTCCTAGCTTTCAAAAAAACCCGCCTCTGGCGGGTTTTTTTATGCCTGGTTGAAAGACCGAGTCACCTGTTTCGCGGGCAAGCCCGCGAAACAGGTGACTCGGTCTCCGATCAGTCTTCGCTGATGGTAATGCTCGGCATCGCCGGCGCCGCCGCCTCTTGCAGCACAATCCGCGCGCCTACCTGGCGGGCCAGTTCCTGATAGACCATGGCAATCTGGCTTTCCGGCTCGGCAATTGCCGTCGGCTTGCCGCTGTCGGCCTGTTCGCGGATCAACATCGACAATGGCAACGACGCCAGCAGGTCAACGCCATACTGGCTGGCCAGTTTCTCACCACCGCCTTCGCCGAACAGATGCTCGGCATGGCCGCAATTCGAACAGATGTGCACGGCCATGTTCTCGACCACACCCAGCACCGGGATGTTGACCTTGCGGAACATCTCCACACCCTTCTTGGCATCCAGCAACGCCAGGTCCTGCGGCGTGGTGACGATCACCGAGCCCGCCACCGGCACTTTCTGCGCCAAGGTCAGCTGAATGTCGCCGGTACCCGGCGGCATGTCGATGACCAGGTAGTCCAGGTCATCCCAGGCGGTCTGGGTGACCAGTTGCAGCAGCGCACCGGAAACCATAGGGCCGCGCCAGACCATCGGTGTGTTGTCGTCGGTGAGGAAGGCCATGGACATGACCTCCACGCCATGGGCCTTGATCGGCACAAACCACTTCTGCTCGCGAATCTGCGGGCGGGTGCCTTCGGCAATGCCGAACATCACGCCTTGGCTAGGGCCGTAGATATCGGCATCGAGAATACCCACCCGTGCGCCTTCGCGGGCCAGCGCCAGCGCCAGGTTGGCCGCAGTGGTCGACTTGCCCACACCGCCCTTGCCCGAGGCCACGGCGATGATGTTCTTGACGTTGGCCATGGCCGGCACCTGGGCCTGGGCCTTGTGAGCGGCGACCACGCAGTCGATCGATACCTGGGCGCTGCTGACGCCCTCAAGGTTGCCGATGGCCGTCTGCAACACCTGGGCCCAACCGTTCTTGAACAAACCTGCGGCATAGCCCAGCTGCAATTGCACACTGACCTGCCCGCCCTGGATGTCGATGGCGCGCACGCAACCGGCGCTGACCGGATCCTGGTTCAGGTAGGGGTCGGTGTACTGGCGAAGCACGCCTTCGACGGCGGCACGGGTGACGGCACTCATGGAGACTCCCATTGGCAAACTGAATGTAAAACAGGCGCCTATCCTAACCCGTCAATCGTCAGTAGATGCGCATGCGGGGTGAAATATCTTCGCCAGCCCTTTATAGTGGCCGATCACCCTTAATTTTTACCCCGTAGCCAGATAAGTAGCCGAGCCACCATGTCCGAGCCACGTCAGATTCTCGTCACCAGCGCCCTGCCCTATGCCAATGGATCCATCCATCTAGGCCATATGCTCGAGTACATCCAGACAGACATGTGGGTCCGCTTCCAGAAAATGCGTGGCAACCAGTGCATCTATGTCTGCGCCGACGACGCCCACGGCTCGGCCATCATGCTGCGCGCCGAAAAGGAAGGCATCACCCCGGAGCAGCTGATTGCCAACGTCCAGGCCGAGCACAGCAGCGACTTCGCCGATTTCCTGGTGGATTTCGACAACTTCCACTCTACCCACAGCGAAGAGAACCGCGAGCTGTCGGGCCTGATCTACACGCGCCTGCGTGAAGCCGGGCACATCGCCACCCGTTCGGTAACCCAGTACTTCGACCCGGAAAAGGGCATGTTCCTGGCCGACCGTTTCATCAAGGGCACCTGCCCCAAGTGCGCGGCGGAAGACCAGTACGGCGACAACTGCGAAAAATGCGGTGCCACCTACGCGCCTACCGAGCTGAAGACCCCCAAGTCGGCGATCTCCGGCGCCACCCCGGTGCTGCGTGACTCCCAGCACTTCTTCTTCAAGCTGCCAGACTTCCAGGCCATGCTGCAGCAGTGGACCCGCAGCGGCACCCTGCAGGACGCGGTAGCCAACAAACTGGCCGAATGGCTGGACTCCGGCTTGCAAGAGTGGGACATTTCCCGCGATGCGCCGTACTTCGGCTTCGAAATCCCGGGTGAACCGGGTAAATACTTCTACGTGTGGCTGGACGCGCCAATCGGCTACATGGCCAGCTTCAAGAACCTTTGCGCACGCCGCCCGGAACTGGACTTCGATGCGTTCTGGAACGAAGGCTCCAAGGCCGAGCTGTACCACTTCATCGGCAAGGACATCGTCAACTTCCACGCCCTGTTCTGGCCAGCCATGCTCGAAGGTGCCGGTTTCCGCAAGCCGACTGCCGTCAACGTGCATGGCTACCTGACCGTCAACGGCGCGAAGATGTCGAAATCGCGCGGCACCTTCATCAAGGCCCGTACCTACCTCGATCACCTGCAGCCGGAATACCTGCGTTACTACTACGCAGCCAAGCTGGGGCGTGGCGTCGACGACCTGGACCTGAACCTGGAAGACTTCGTGCAGAAGGTCAACTCCGACCTGGTGGGCAAGGTCGTGAACATTGCCAGCCGCTGCGCCGGCTTCATCCACAAAGGCAACGAAGGCGTGATGGTAAGCGGTGATGCCGCTCCTGAGCTGACCGAAGCCTTCCTGGCTGCCGCTCCGTCCATCGCCGAAGCCTATGAAGGCCGTGACTTTGGCCGCGCCATGCGTGAAATCATGGCGCTGGCCGACCGCGCCAACGCCTGGATCGCCGACAAGGCACCGTGGTCGCTGGCCAAGCAGGAAGGCAAACAGGATGAAGTGCAGGCCATTTGTGCCCAGGGCATCAACCTGTTCCGCCAGCTGGTGATCTTCCTCAAGCCGGTACTGCCGGTGCTGGCAGCAGACGCCGAGGCGTTCCTCAACGTTGCCCCGCTGGCCTGGAACGACCACCTGTCGCGCCTGGAAAACCATAAACTGAACCCGTTCAAGGCCCTGATGAGCCGCATCGAACCGGCCAAGGTCGAAGCCATGGTCGCCGCCAGCAAGGAAGACCTGCTGGCCGCCGAAGCCAAGGCCCCGGCCGGCAACGGCGAGCTGACCAAGGACCCGCTGTCGGCAGAAATCGAGTTCGACACCTTCGCTGCCGTCGACCTGCGCGTGGCGCTGATCGTCCAAGCCGAAGCCGTGCCGGGCGCCGACAAACTGCTGCAACTCACCCTGGACATCGGTGACGAGCGCCGCAACGTGTTCTCCGGCATCAAGTCGGCTTACCCAGACCCGTCCAAACTGGAAGGCCGCCTGACCATGATGGTCGCCAACCTCAAGCCCCGGAAAATGCGTTTTGGCGTATCCGAGGGCATGGTCATGGCTGCCGGCCCTGGCGGTGAAGAAATCTACCTGCTGAGCCCGGACAGCGGCGCCAAGCCAGGCCAGCGCATCAAGTGACACCCCCTGCCCCGGCCCTCGTGCCGGGGCAGTTTCTTCTGCGCCTTGATTACCGGACAATCACCCGCATTCCCGGCTATCGTCATCTCATGAGCGATTACCTTCTGGTCGTGATCAGCGCCGCGCTGGTCAATCACCTGTGCCTGCAGCAGCAGCCAATCCCCCGGCTGAACCTGCATGTGCATGGTCTGGCCTGCGCCCTTTGCATTGCCTTGGGCACGATCGGCGCACAATTGCTGATGCGGGGGGTACTTGCCCCGCTGCACATCCCCGACCTTGCCCTGTTCCTGTTATTGCCCTGGCTGGCACTGCTCGCCTGGGGCTTGCCCTGGCTGCTGGCCAAGTGGCGCCCGGCCTGGCCCGTAGTCGGGTTGCCAGCGCTGCTGTCGAGCAATGCCACAGTGCTGGGGCTTGCCCTGCAGCAGGCAGGCGATGGCAGCACCTGGGCCTCGACGCTGCTGCAAGGTTTACTGGCGGGCGGCGGCTTCTGGCTGGCACTGGTGTTGTTCGCCGATTTGCGCCAGCGCAGTGACCATGCCGATATCCCCGGCGCACTGCGCGGCCTGCCGCTCGAATTGATCGGCGCCGGGGTGATGGCCATGGCATTTTCTGGCTTTAACGGTATGTTCGGACAATGATCAGCCAGCCCGATCCGCGACTGCGCACCAGTATGGGCCTGGTCCTGCTGGCCTGTTTGCCTGGCCTGCTGGCGTTGTTGTGGTTGCATGGCTGGGGCATGCTGCTGAACCTGTTGCTAAGTGCCACCGCCGCATTGCTGTGCGAAGCTGTGCTGCTGGCGTTGCGCGGCCAACCGCTGAGCACAGCGCTAGGCGACGGCAGCGCACTGGTAACCGCCGTGCTGCTGGCGGCCGCCCTGCCCACCCTGGCCCCGTGGTGGTTGCCGGTGGTCGCGGCAAGCGTTGCCATCGGTTTCGGCAAACAGGCCTTTGGCGGCGTCGGACGCAACCCGTTCAACCCGGCCATGGTCGGTTATGCCTTCGTGCTGCTGAGCTTCCCGTTGCAGATGAACCATTGGCCAGGGCAACCCCCAGGCCTGTTCGACAGTTTGCAGCAGGTATTCACCGGGGGCGAACAGATCGACGCCTGGGCCCGGCCGACGTTGCTCGACGGCCTGCGCCACAACCGCAGCCTGACCATCGAGGAGCTGTTTGCCAGCCATCCTGGCTTCGGCAACATCGGCGGGCGCGGCAGCGAATGGGTCAACCTGGCATTCCTGCTCGGCGGCCTGTTCCTGTTGCAGCGCAAGGTGATCAGCTGGCATGCACCACTGGGCCTGCTGACAGGGCTGTTCGTGTTCAGCCTGCTGGGCTGGAACGGCTCTGGGTCGGACTCCAACGGCTCGCCCTTGCTGCACCTGTTCTCCGGCTCGACCATGCTGGCAGCCTTTTTCATTGCCACCGAGCCGGTGTCGGGGCCCAGGAACGAACGGGCCAGGCTGTACTTCGGCCTGGGTGCCGGGCTACTCATCTACCTGATTCGCACCTGGGGCAGCTACCCTGATGGCACCGCGTTCGCCGTCCTGCTGATGAACCTCATGGCACCAACGCTTGAACGCCTTGCGGCACAGCCCCAACAGGCCGCCCGATGAAACGCCTGACGCATGATGTGAGCCTGCTGGTGCTGATTGGGGTATTGGCAGTGTCTGCCACGCTGGCATGGCGGCACTTGACCGGCCCAGCCATCACCGGTGCCGAGAAGCAATTGCAAAGCCGTCAACGGCTGGCCGTGCTGCCAGAGGGCAGCTACGACAACCAACCGTTGGACAGCCCGCTCGCGAAGCCCGAGGCGCAGCGGCCCAACAGCCGCATCCTGGCGGCTTACCGTGCCACGATGGAGGGCAAACCAAGCGCGATCGTCCTGGTCACTCAAACCCAAGGTTATGCCGGACCCATCGTACTGAGCGTGGCCATCGCCACAGATGGCCGCCTGATCGGCAGCCAGGTCATAGAGCAACAGGAAAGCCCCGGTCTGGGCGCACGCCTGGGCGACCCGCAGTTGCACTGGCTGGGGCAGTTCGACAACCGCCATCAGGGCGACCATTGGGCGCTGAAGCGGGACCAGGGTGACTTTGACCAACTGGCCGGCGCAACCGTGACTTCACGGGCGGTGATCACCGCGCTGCAAGAGGCGCTGAGCTATTTCGATGAGCAGCGCAGCGTACTGCTGGAGGGTGCAGCACATGAATAGGTTCTGCCTGCTGGCCGTAAGCCTGACGCCCCTGCTGGGTGCGACCCGAACGCTGCATGAGGGCGTCGCCATTGGCCTGTGCGCAGTAGTGATGGGCAGCCTGCATCAGCTTTTGCTGACACCGCTGCGCCAGCGCCTGGCCAGCTGGGCCTATGTGCCAGCCAGCCTGCTGATGCTGGCAGCCTTGGCCAGTTGCCTGCAAATGGCCCTGCGCGCAGGGTCGCTGCCTTTGGCACTTGCCTTGGGCCATTATCCCGCCCTGCTGTGCCTGCAGTGCCTGGCCTGCGATCATCTGCTGCCCGATCAAGGCCGCTGGCGCATGCTCGCCGGGTATTTCTGTGCGGTATTTGCCCTCTGCCTGGTGCTCGGCGCCAGCCGCCAATGGCTGGCCAACGTTGCCGACCTGCACGTGGCCAGCCTGGCCCCGGGCGCCCTGCTACTGCTCGGACTGCTGCTGGCCTTGTACAATCGCTTGCGTCCGGGCCCTGCCCACCCACGTCGTCAAGGAAAGCTCTGATTTCATGAATGCCGCCAAACGCCTGGAGATTTTTCGCAGGCTGCACGAAGACAACCCAGACCCGAAGACAGAACTGGCCTACACCACCCCGTTCGAACTGCTGGTCGCCGTGACACTGTCCGCGCAATCCACCGACGTCGGCGTCAACAAGGCCACTGCCCGCCTGTTCCCCGTCGCCAATACGCCCGAGGCCATCTATGCCTTGGGCGTTGAAGGCCTTAGCGAATACATCAAGACCATCGGGCTATACAACAGCAAGGCCAAGAATGTCATAGAGGCCTGCCGGCTGCTGATCGAACGGCACGGCAGCGAGGTGCCACAAACCCGCGAAGCCTTGGAGGCACTGCCCGGTGTGGGCCGCAAGACCGCCAACGTGGTGCTCAACACAGCGTTCCGCCAACCGACCATGGCGGTGGACACCCACATCTTCCGGGTGAGCAACCGCACGGGTATTGCGCCTGGCAAAACGGTGCTGGAAGTGGAAAAGAAACTGGTCAAGTTCGTGCCAAAAGATTACCTGCTCGATGCCCACCACTGGCTGATCCTGCACGGGCGCTACGTGTGCCAGGCGCGCAAGCCAAGGTGCGGCAGTTGCAGGATCGAAGATTTGTGCGAGTACAAGCACAAAACCTCCGACGATTGAGGCGATAGCTGGAAACCCCTCACCACGATTGAAAAAATCTTTTTTACCGGCGCCTGCTTTCTGGTTATAAGGACGGCCAATGGCCCCTTGGCTTGGAGCGACTCATGAGTACCGATAAAGACGACCTGTCGATCGAAGATGATTTTGTTGCCGCAGACGATGACGCGGAGCCCCAGGTGGAAACCGCAAAGACCAACCTGAGCAAACGCCGCACCATCGATAACATGCTGGAAGAACGGCGCCTGCAAAAGCAGCTGGCCGATTTCGACTACGACCTGTAAAGCAAGACCTGTAGCCTTGGCAAAGCCTCCTGACTGGAGGCTTCAAGGCTTGGCAGTCAGTTCAGTCCTTGCCGCTGCGCCAACTCGATCAGGTCGACCAGCGACCGTGCATTGAGCTTGAGCAGCAGCCGCGACTTGTAGGTACTGACCGTCTTGTTGCTGAGGTACATGCTGTCGGCAATCTCCTTGTTCGAACGCCCTCGCGCCAGTTGTTGCAGCACCGTCATTTCACGCGCGGAGAGGCGATTGACCATGTCCACCTCGCTTCCCGCCCCCCTGCCACGTGACGCATGCAACGCCTGGTTGGGGAAGTAGCTGTAACCCGACAACACTGCCTTGATGGCGCTTAACAACTCGGTAAGTTCCTGCTGCTTGCACACGTATCCTGCAGCGCCCGCCTGCATGCAACGCATCGAGAAGTTGCCGGGGGCCTGCGATGTCAGCACCAGGACCTTGCTAGCCGGGCTGAACGTCGTCATGCGGGCGATCACCTCCAGGCCATCCAGCTTCGGTATCCCGATATCCAGCACCACGATATCCGGCAGGTGCTGCCGAGTAAGCTGCAGCGCCGCCACCCCATTGTCGGTCTCCGCCACGACGTCATACCCATGCCGCTCCATCAGCATGCGTACGGCCAGGCGTATGACCGGATGATCATCCACGATAAGCACTTTATTCATGCGATATCCATTCATTCATTGTTTTGCTTTGGCACGCCACGATAACCGACAGGACGCTTGCTGGCGCGGCGATTTACTGACGAAACTCATGGACAGACAAAACTTACAACACTTACAGAAATTTCCTACACTTCATGACCAAGGTTGTAACAAACGCGTTCCTTAGCACCAAAACAACGGTATCACCCGCCTGCAAAAACGCACCAGTTGAAAACTGAACATCTGCTGGCGAAACGTCCAACTCAAACGCGCTGAAAAAACAAAGCCGAGTGGATTTATGTCGATTATTCCTCACCTGGAAAACAATCCAGTCTTTAGTTGAGTACCGCAGTAAGGTAATGATGGGCAAAACCGCTGGAGATGGCCCACATGACCCAAGCACAACCTGTTGCCCCGCTGACGATCATTGCCATCTTCGCGGGGATTATCGAAGCCTCCGCCCTTGCCACACTGCCTTTTCTCAGCGAGTCCAGCCAAAAGCTCTACACCTGGTTCCTGGTAGGCTTTCCGTTCTTTCTGACGGCACTGTTTTTTCTCACGCTCAACTTCAATTACAAGTCGTTCTACAGCCCGCCACCAAACAAGATGGCACTCGACAAAACCCCAGCTGTGAACAGTGTCATCAGTGATGCTCCTGAGGCGGCGCAAGGCGAGCCTGTCACGTTCATGTTTTCCGGCCCCGACGCCTATCGCATGATGGAACAACAACTCCTGCATGCACTTGCCCAACCGCCCGTGCCGCCCCGAATATGGCGCTTTTGCAACCTGGAAAAACGTCAGTGTGCGCAGCTGTCGATCAGTGCACTTGAGGGCGATGTTGTGAGCCAACACAGTTGAATGCCTGACTTTTCTGCACGCAAAAAAAACCCCGGCTTAAGCCGGGGTTTTCATTGCACAAGCGCGCAATCAGAGCATCGAACGGCCCTTGTTGGCGGCAATGCGCATGCGCAGTGCGTTCAACTTGATGAAGCCTGCGGCATCGGCCTGGTTGTAGGCGCCGCCATCTTCCTCGAAGGTCGCGATGTTGGCATCGAACAGCGAATCGTCCGACTTGCGGCCAACCACGGTAACGTTGCCCTTGTACAGCTTCAGGCGCACGACACCGTTCACGTTGACCTGGGAAGCGTCGATCATCTGCTGCAGCATCAGACGCTCAGGGCTCCACCAGTAGCCGGTGTAGATCAGGCTGGCGTACTTCGGCATCAGCTCATCTTTCAGGTGAGCGACTTCGCGGTCCAGGGTGATCGACTCGATGGCACGGTGCGCCTTGAGCATGATGGTGCCGCCAGGGGTCTCGTAGCAACCACGCGACTTCATGCCGACGTAACGGTTTTCCACGATGTCGAGGCGGCCGATGCCGTTGGCACCACCGATACGGTTCAGGTCGGCCAGGACGGTGGCCGGGGTTTTCTCGACGCCGTCAATGGCAACGATGTCGCCGTTGCGGTAGGTCAGCTCGATGTAGGTCGCCTGGTCCGGGGCGTTCTCAGGCGAGACGCTCCAGCGCCACATGTCTTCTTCGTGCTCGGTCCAGGTATCTTCCAGGACACCGCCTTCGTAGGAGATGTGCAGCAGGTTGGCGTCCATCGAGTACGGCGACTTCTTCTTGCCGTGGCGCTCGATCGGGATGCCGTGCTTTTCGGCGTAGTCCATCAGCTTCTCGCGGGACAGCAGGTCCCACTCACGCCACGGGGCGATGACCTTGACGCCAGGCTTGAGGGCATAGGCACCCAGCTCGAAACGAACCTGGTCGTTGCCTTTACCGGTGGCGCCGTGGGAAATGGCGTCAGCACCGGTTTCGTTGGCGATTTCGATCAGGCGCTTGGCGATCAGCGGACGGGCGATGGAAGTACCCAGCAGGTACTCGCCTTCGTAGACGGTGTTGGCGCGGAACATCGGGAACACGAAATCACGCACGAACTCTTCGCGCAGGTCGTCGATGTAGATCTCTTTAACGCCCATTGCCTGAGCCTTGGCACGGGCCGGCTCGACCTCTTCGCCCTGACCCAGGTCAGCGGTGAAGGTCACCACTTCGCAGTTGTAGGTATCCTGCAGCCACTTGAGAATCACCGAAGTATCAAGGCCGCCGGAATACGCCAGTACGACCTTTTTTACGTCCGCCATGCCATCACTCCACGGGGTTGTACGGAAAGGGATCGATTCTAACGGCCTTGCAGATAAAATTACAGTGGGGCGACAGCTTCTGACGACAAAGCGACAGGAACTTTCGCAAGCGCGACGGCGCCGCCGAGTACGACGCCGAACCTGTGGGAGCGGGCATGCCCGCGAACACCGGCGCAGCCGGTGCCATCTACCGCGTCGCCTGCTTCGTGGGCTTGCCCGCTCCCACAGGGATTGCGCAGGCTCTCAACGTTTGAGGAGGCCGTACGAAAAGAATGCGGGTTACTTGACCGCTGGCGCAGGAGCCGTTGGCTCAGGGGCTTTTTCGGCAGGTTTCTCCACCGGCTTCTCAACCACCGTAACCCGATCCAGTTCGATATTCACTCGCCGGTTGCGCGCCCGGTTGGCAGGGCTGTTGTTTTTCGCCACCGGGTACTGCTCACCATGGAAGCGCACGATGATCTGCTCTTCCTTCAAGCCATGGGCCTTGAAGTAATCAGCCACCGACAATGCCCGACGGCGCGACAGGTCGCGGTTGGTCAGGCGGTTGCCGCTATTGTCCGAATGGCCGTCGAGCTCGATGTGGTTAACCGTCGGGTCGGCTTTCATGTAGTCAAGGATCAGGTCCAGACGCGCCTTGGCGGCTTCATCCAGTTCAATGCCGCCCCCCGGGAAGCCCACCTGGGTCTGACGCACCTGGTCGTAGTTCATCGCAAGCAGCTTGCCCGCGCAGGCCTGATAGTCGCTGTAAGCCTTGGCAAAGCTGACCGGCAACACCCGCACCTCCATCGGCCTGCCCGCCTCACCGGCATAGTTGCGCACCACCGTGCTGCGCCCGTCGAGCAGGCCATTGATCAGGCGGCTGGCCTGGCCTTGGGACGAGCTGAACAGCACACCGGTACGGGCCATGCGGACATTGCCCAGGTTGATGTCGCCGCGCCCGGGTTGCCATGGGGCCGCCGCCGCCAGCAGGCTGGCGGTGCCTGCACCCAGTACGTTGCTGTCCGAGCGCAACTGGAACACCGGCTGCTCACCCGCGCGGCGCACGAACTCACCACTGCCGAAACCTTCGATCGGCTGGATCAGGCGGCACTCGAACTGGTCACCCTCGACCTTCCAGGCAATGTTCTCCATGCGCGTCTGGAAAGTCAGTGCACCGGCCGGCAGGCTGGCGAACAGGGTCAACAGGGCTAGGTAACGCTGGCGCACGGGCGGCTCCACAAATTCTGACGGCTTACCTGCAGGCTATCGGACGCTGGCCGGAAAACTTGATAGCCGTGCTCGACCCAGGGTTTTCCGGTAGCATTGGGGCTTGAGTTCGACCCGCCTGGAATCCCCAATGTCCGATCGCCTGACCCTCCTGCGCCCCGACGACTGGCACATCCATCTGCGCGATGGTGCCGTCCTGCCCCACACCGTTGGCGACGTGGCGCGTACCTTCGCCCGTGCCATCATCATGCCAAACCTGGTTCCACCGGTGCGCAATGCCGCCGAGGCTGGCGCCTACCGTGAGCGCATCCTTGCCGCGCGCCCGGCCGGTAGCCGCTTCGAGCCGCTGATGGTGCTGTACCTCACCGACCGTACCAGCCCCGAGGACGTCCGCGCGGCCAAGGCCAGCGGCATCGTGTACGCTGCCAAACTGTACCCGGCCGGCGCCACCACCAACTCCGACTCGGGCGTGACCAGCATCGACAACATCTTCCCGGCCATCGAGGCACTGGCGGAAGTTGGCATGCCCCTGCTGGTGCATGGCGAAGTGACCCGTAGCGAAATCGACGTGTTCGACCGCGAGAAGCGCTTCATCGACGAGCACATGCGCCGTCTGGTCGAGCGCTTCCCTACGTTGAAAGTGGTGTTCGAACACATCACCACCGGCGATGCCGCGCAGTTCGTCACCGAGGCCCCGGCCAACGTTGGCGCGACCATCACCGCCCAGCACCTGCTGTACAACCGCAACCACATGCTGGTCGGCGGCATTCGCCCGCACTTCTACTGCCTGCCGATCCTCAAGCGCAACACCCACCAGGTGGCGCTGCTGGATGCGGCCACCAGCGGCAACCCGAAGTTCTTCCTCGGCACAGATTCGGCACCTCACGCCCGCCACGCCAAGGAAGCCGCCTGCGGTTGCGCCGGTTGCTACACCGCCTATGCGGCCATCGAAATGTACGCCGAAGCGTTCGAACAACGTAACGCACTGGACAAGCTGGAAGGCTTTGCCAGCCTGCACGGCCCGGCTTTCTATGGCCTGCCGGCAAACACCGACACCATTACCCTGGTCCGCGAAGAATGGACCGCCCCGGACAGCCTGCCGTTTGGCGAGCAGACGGTAATCCCGCTGCGCGCTGGTGAAAAACTGCGCTGGCGCCTGCTGGAGGACAACGCGTGAGCGAAGACCTCTACGAAGACGACCTGGACTCCCAGGGCAGCAGCGGTTCGCGCCACCCGATGGCCGAGCGCTTCCGTGGCTACCTGCCGGTCGTGGTGGATGTGGAAACCGGTGGTTTCAACAGCGCCACCGATGCCCTGCTGGAAATTGCCGCCGTCACCATCGGCATGGACGAGAAAGGCTTCCTGTTCCCCGAGCACACCTACTTCCACCGGGTGGAGCCGTTCGAGGGTGCCAATATCGAAGCCGCGGCGTTGGAGTTCACCGGTATCAAGCTGGACCACCCGCTGCGCATGGCCGTCAGCGAGGAAAGCGCGCTGACCGACATCTTCCGTGGCGTGCGCAAGGCGCTCAAGGCCAATGGCTGCAAGCGGGCGATCCTGGTCGGCCATAACAGCAGCTTCGACCTGGGCTTCCTGAATGCAGCGGTAGCGCGCAACGACCTGAAGCGTAACCCGTTCCACCCGTTCTCCAGCTTTGACACCGCTACGTTGGCGGGCCTGGCGTATGGCCAGACCGTACTGGCGCGCGCCTGCCAAAGTGCGGACATCGACTTCGACGGGCGTGAAGCGCACTCGGCGCGATACGACACCGAGAAGACGGCAGAGCTGTTCTGCGGCATCGTCAACCGCTGGAAAGAAATGGGCGGCTGGCGCGACTTCAACGATTGAGTTGATGCGAGGGGCGCTTCGCGCCCCAGAAGCCAGGCACAAAAAAACCGGCCACCAGGGCCGGTTTTTTCATGCACGCAGCAATTACAGCTTGCCGGCGTTCTCGCTCAGGTAGGCAGCAACGCCTTCTGGCGAAGCGTTCATGCCTTTGTCGCCTTTTTTCCAGTTGGCAGGGCAAACTTCGCCGTGCTCTTCGTGGAACTGCAGGGCGTCAACCAGGCGCAGCAGCTCGTCCATGTTACGGCCCAGTGGCAGGTCGTTGATGATCTGCGAACGGACAACACCGTTGGTGTCGATCAGGAAGGCGCCACGGAAAGCCACGCCGCCTTCGGACTCGACGTCGTAGGCTTTGCAGATTTCGTGGGTCATGTCGGCAGCCAGGGTGTACTTCACCTGGCCGATGCCGCCGTTGTTGACCGGGGTATTACGCCAGGCGTTGTGGGTGAAGTGCGAGTCGATCGACACGCCGATCACTTCTACGTTACGGGCCTGGAAGTCCGGGATGCGGTTGTCCAGGGCGATCAGCTCGGACGGGCAGACGAAGGTGAAGTCCAGCGGGTAGAAGAACACCAGGCCGTACTTGCCCTTGATGGCCGAAGCCAGGTTGAAGCTGTCGACGATCTCGCCATTGCCCAGCACGGCCGGAACGGTGAAATCGGGGGCTTTCTTACCAACGAGTACGCTCATTGTAATCTCCTGATGAGGGTGAAAAACCGTTTGCCGGGCCAGACGGGCTTGCCCGACATCCAACAAAGGCCGACCATCATACACGGCTTCTGATGACAGGCCGAATCCATCAGGCAGGCAACCGCCGGTCGCTCAAGCACGGCCCTTCCAGAAAGTCCTTTGACAAGCATTCTCATTAACATTAAGCTCCAACCCATCGACTCAACCCGCGATGGTCAGCCCTTATGTATGTGTGTCTTTGTGTCGGCGTTACCGACGGACAGATCCGCGATGCGATCTATGAAGGATGCTGCAGTTACAAGGAAGTGCGAGCCGCGACCAATGTCGCAAGCCAGTGTGGCAAATGCGCCTGCCTGGCCAAGCAGGTGGTCCGTGAGACCCTGACCGAGCTTCAGGTCAGCCAGGCAGCCCTGCCCTACCCCGTAGAATTTACCGCAGCCTGAAACCCCAGAATTCAAAGAACCGGACCCTGTGTCCGGTTTTTTTATGCCTGTAATTCAATAAGTTAGCGCCGCAACGCGGTTCACAAACATTCTTATTCCTATTAATTTTCACTTATTATTCAATAACTTAGGTTTGACACTCCTAAGTATCGGGCTCAAACTTCACTGTATTGGCACACTTCTACAGGGCAGGAACCCGCAATGAAAGGCGACGTAAGCGTCATCCAGCATCTCAACAAGATCCTCGGAAACGAGCTGGTCGCGATCAACCAGTACTTCCTGCACGCACGCATGTACGAAGATTGGGGCCTGAACAAACTCGGCAAGCTCGAGTACAAGGAATCCATCCACGCGATGAAAGACGCTGACAAACTGATCAAGCGTATTCTCTTCCTTGAAGGCATCCCGAACGTTCAGGACCTGGGCAAGCTGATGATCGGCGAGCACACCAAGGAAATGCTCGAGTGTGATCTGAAGCTCGAGAAGAAAGCCCTGGTAGACCTGAAGGCGGCCATTGCGCATTGCGAAACGGCTGGCGACTTCGGCTCGCGTGACATGCTTGAAGATATTCTCGAGTCCGAGGAAGAGCACATCGACTGGCTGGAAACCCAACTGGGTCTGATCGACAAGATCACTATCGAGAATTACCTGCAGTCGCAGATGGGCGAAGAGTAATTCTTCACCGCATAAAAAAACCCGCGATCCGCGGGTTTTTTTATGCTTGCCGGAAAATCAGGCTTCGGAAGCCTTGGCCTTGGCAGCCGCTTCCTTGATCAGGGTTTGCAACTCACCCTTCTCGAACATTTCCAGCATGATGTCGCTGCCGCCAACCAGCTCACCGGCTACCCACAGCTGTGGGAAGGTCGGCCAGTTGGCGTACTTTGGCAGGTTGGCGCGGATTTCCGGGTTCTGCAGGATGTCGACGTAGGCGAACTTCTCGCCACAACCCATCACAGCCTGCGATGCCTTGGCCGAGAACCCGCACTGCGGGGCATTCGGCGAGCCTTTCATGTAAAGCAGAATGGTGTTGTTGGCAATCTGCTCTTTGATCGTATCGATGATATCCATCTAGCACCTCAGCTGAACTTTCCGACGCGGTCGTCGGCACGGTGACGCATTGTAACGGAAAGCCGAGCGGCGTGCTCGGCCTTACCATTGCTCATGCGGCCTCTACCTGCACGGGCACGCCATTGAGTGCAGCGTTGCCGGAAACCGCGTCCCGAAAGCGCTCGTCGGTCAGGTCATTGGCACTCACGCCGGGTTGTGTCTGGGCGATCTGCATGTGTACGCCCTGGCGGCCATGGCCGAAGCCGTGGGGCAGGCTGACCACCCCCGGCATCATGTCTTCGCAGGCCTGCACCTCGATTTCCAGATCACCCGTACGCGAACGGATACGCACCCGCTGGCCGTCCTGCAGCTGCCGCTGCAGCAGGTCTTGCGGGTGCATCAACAACTGATGGCGTGGCTTGCCTTTCACCAGGCGATGGAAGTTGTGCATCCATGAATTGTTGCTGCGCACATGGCGGCGGCCGATCAGCAGCAGTTCACCCGGTGCAGGGGGCGCCAGTTGTGCGAGGCGACTCAGGTCGTCCAGCAATACCTGAGGTGCAGCGTCAACAGCCTTGCTGACCGTCGCCAGGCGTGCCGCGAGGTTCCTGCGTAAAGGCCCTAGATCAAGCCCGTGCGGGTGCTCATCCAGTGTTGCCAGGGATAACCGCCACGGTGTTGCGTCGCCATAGCGCCCTTTGCGCAAGGCCAGGTCGATCATCTGCGCGGGCGCCACGGTTGGTTTCAATTCAAGCTCGGCGCGCCTGGCGAATGCCCGCGCCAGGCCGACGAAGATTTCCCAGTCGTGCAGCGCCCCTTCCGGCTTGGCCAGGATCGCCCGATTGAAGCGGGTGACGTTGCGCACGGCCAGCAAATTGAAGGTGCTGTCGTAGTGGTCGTTTTCCAGCGCGCTGGTGGAAGGCAGGATCAGGTCGGCATGCCGGGTGGTTTCGTTGATGTAGAGGTCGATGCTGAGCATGAACTCAAGCCCCTCCAGCGCTGCATCCAGCTGGCGACCGTTAGGGGTGGATAGCACGGGGTTGCCGGCCACTGTCACCAGCGCGCGGACCTGCCCTTCGCCTGGTGTCAACATCTCTTCGGCAAGGGCCGCCACGGGCAACTCGCCACCGTACTCGGGCAAGCCCGATACCCGGCTTTGCCAGGCGTTGAAATGGCCACCCGAGGTGGTCGCCACCAGATCGACGGCAGGCTCCGTGCACAACGCGCCACCTTCACGATCGAGGTTGCCGGTCACCAGGTTGATCAGTTGCACCAGCCAATGGCAGAGGGTACCGAAGGCTTGGGTAGAGACACCCATGCGCCCATAACACACGGCCTTGCCTGCAGCGGCGAAATCCCGTGCCAGCTGGCGGATATCCGACGCGGCAATACCACAATGCACGCTCATGGCCTCGGCACTGAGCGGCGCGAGTGCTTCGCGCACTTGTTGCAGGCCGTTGACCGGCAAGTGCGAACCCTGCGCCAGGCCCTCTTCGAACAGGGTGTTGAGAAAGCCGCACAAAAAGGCCGCATCGCCACCCGGGCGAATGAACAGATGGGTATCGGCCATGGCCGCCGTCTCGCTGCGCCGCGGGTCTACCACTACCAGACGCCCTCCCCGCGCGCGCAAGGCCTTCAGGCGCTTCTCTACATCGGGCACGGTCATGATGCTGCCGTTGGAGGCCAGCGGATTGCCACCGAGAATCAGCATGAAGCCGGTCTGGTCGATATCCGGGATCGGCAGCAGCAGGCCATGGCCATACATGAGGTGGCTGACCAGATGTTGTGGCAACTGGTCCACCGAAGTGGCCGAGAAACGGTTGCGCGTCTTGAGCAGGCCAAGGAAGTAGTTGCTGTGGGTCATCAGGCCATAGTTGTGCACGCTCGGGTTACCCTGGTAAACCGCCACGGCATTGCGCCCGTGCGCCTGCTGGATCGCCCACAGCTTGTCGGCGGCCAGGGCAAAGGCCTCGTCCCAGCCAATGGCCTCCCAGCGCTCCCCCACCCGCTTGTGCGGCTGGCGCAGGCGGTCGGGGTCGTTCTGGATGTCTTGCAGGGCCACGGCCTTGGGGCAGACATGGCCGCGGCTGAACGGGTCCTCGGGGTCGCCTTTGATCGAGCTAATCAGCGCCCGCCCATCGTCTTCGTGGCTGACTTCGATGTTCAGCCCGCAGATCGCTTCGCACAGGTGACAGGCACGGTGGTGCAGGGTCTTGGTCATGGCCGCCTCTGCCTTGTTGTTGTCGAACAGTGACTATGCGCCCGGCCCCTCCCCCGGGCCAGCGCCCTTCGCCGTGTGAATCCACCGACATCAGGCGCACGATTCGCGACAGCCATTTGCCAAATTGCCAGCAAGCCGTGTACAACCCTGTGTAGTAAATAAAAAACAGCACCGGCCAGCGGGTAAAGACACCCTTTGCAACATCCTTTCGAATAGGCCGCTGTTTCCCCCCTTGGCTTGAGGCGACATTTACTTATAGTATTGCGCCTTTCCCTATTTCGTCCGCCCCGTGCGGCTTACGCCGCAGGTCACTCCCGTTGTCAAAAAAAACCATACGGTCGACCTGCATACCGTTGCAGATAAGGTAGTCAATCATGAGCGCTAGGCACTTTCTCTCCCTGCTGGACTTCACCACCGACGAATTGCTCGGGGTGATCCGCCGCGGCATCGAGCTGAAGGACCTGCGCAAGCGAGGCGTGCTGTTCGAGCCCCTGAAGAACCGCGTATTGGGCATGATCTTCGAGAAGTCCTCGACCCGCACCCGGGTGTCGTTCGAAGCCGGCATGATCCAGCTCGGTGGCCAGGCCATCTTCCTGTCGCCGCGCGATACCCAGCTGGGCCGTGGCGAGCCGATCGGCGACAGCGCCATCGTGCTGTCGAGCATGCTCGACGTGGTGATGATCCGTACCCACGCCCACAGCACCCTGACCGAATTCGCCGCCAAATCGCGCGTACCGGTCATCAACGGCCTGTCCGACGAGTCGCACCCGTGCCAGCTGCTGGCCGACATGCAGACCTTCCTGGAACACCGCGGCTCGATCCAGGGCAAGACCGTGACCTGGATCGGCGACGGTTTCAACATGTGCAACTCCTACATCGAAGCTGCCCGGCAGTTCGATTTCCAGCTGCGCATCGCCTGCCCCGAAGGCTACGAGCCGGATGAACGCTTCATGGCGCTGGGCGGTGACCGCGTGCAGATCATCCGTGACGCCAAGGAAGCCGTACGTGGCGCACACCTTGTGGTCACCGATGTCTGGACTTCCATGGGCCAGGAGGAGGAAACTGCACGGCGCCTGGCGCATTTCGCGCCTTACCAGGTCACCCGCGAACTGCTCGACCTGGCGGCACCCGATGTCCTCTTCATGCACTGCCTGCCCGCCCACCGTGGCGAGGAAATCAGCCAGGACCTGCTCGACGACCCTCGTTCGGTCGCCTGGGACGAGGCTGAAAACCGCCTGCATGCACAGAAGGCGCTTCTCGAATTCCTTGTAGAACCGGCTTACCACCACGCATGAGTCAACCCCTACTGCTCAACCTGCGCAACCTCGCCTGCGGCTATGGCGACCAGCGCATCGTCCAGAACCTCAACCTGCACCTGAACGCAGGCGACATCGGTTGCCTGCTGGGTTCATCCGGTTGTGGCAAAACCACCACCCTGCGCGCCATTGCCGGCTTCGAGCCGGTGCATGACGGTGAAATCCAGCTGGCCGGCGACGTCATTTCCCGCGCCGGCTTCACCCTGGCCCCGGAAAAACGCCGCATCGGCATGGTGTTCCAGGACTACGCGCTGTTCCCGCACCTGACCGTGGCGCAGAACATTGCGTTTGGCATCGCCAAGCACCCACGCCAGGCCGCCGTCATCGAAGAGATGCTCGAACTGGTCAAGCTGGGCGGCCTGGGCGGGCGTTATCCGCATGAGCTGTCTGGTGGCCAGCAGCAACGGGTTGCTTTGGCCCGTGCACTGGCGCCAGAGCCGCAGTTGCTGCTGCTCGACGAACCGTTCTCCAACCTTGACGTGGAGCTGCGTCGGCGCCTTAGCCACGAGGTTCGCGACATTCTCAAAAGCCGCGGCACCAGCGCCATCCTGGTGACCCATGACCAGGAAGAAGCGTTCGCCGTCAGCGATCAGGTGGGCGTGTTCAAGGAAGGCCGCCTGGAGCAGTGGGACACGCCCTACAACCTTTACCACGAGCCACAGACACCATTCGTGGCCAGCTTCATCGGCCAGGGGTACTTCATCCGGGGGCAGATGAGCAGCCACGAGGCGGTCAATACCGAACTGGGTGAACTGCGCGGTAACCGCGCCTACACCATGGCGCCAGGCAGCTCGGTGGATGTGCTGCTGCGACCGGACGATATCGTGTATGCGCCGGACAGCCCGCTGAGGGCGGCTATCGTGGGCAAGAGCTTCCTGGGGGCGTCGACCTTGTATCGCCTGCAACTGCCGACCGGCAGCCAGCTGGAAGCGATTTTCCCCAGCCATGTCGACCATCAGGTGGGTGGGGATGTGGGGATTGCGGTGAAGGCCGATCACCTGGTGCTGTTCCCGGTGCCGGGCAGTGTGGCGGCGCAATTGCCTCGGCAGGAGAATGGCGTACGTCGGTACAGTTCGGCGACCTGACTTCAGATCCTTGGGGCCGCTTTGCGGCCCATCGCCGGCAAGCCAGCTCCCACCTCGACCGCATCGACCTGAAACTCTGCGCAATTCCTGTGGGAGCTGGCTTGCCGGCGATGGGCTGCAAAGCAGCCCCAAAATCTCAACCCCGACCGATTCCGGCAAACTTGCCTTGGGTATGCTCGGCAAGTACAACTGCAGCCAATTCCACCTCCAGCCCACGCCGCCCGGCGCTAACATGGATCGTTGCAAAGTTTTGCGCTGAATCATCAATGAACGTCCGCAGACGTTTCTTCTGCCCCAAGGGGCTGATCCCACCCACCAGGTAACCCGTAGCCCGCTGCGCCGCCGCAGGGTCGGCCATTTCGCACTTCTTCACCCCCGCAGCATGGGCCAGGGCCTTCAGGTCCAAAGTACCCACCACAGGCACTACTGCCACCAACAGCTCCCCCTTCTCGCTGCTCGCCAGCAAGGTCTTGAACACCTGCTGCGGGTCGAGCCCAAGCTTTTCCGCCGCCTCCAGGCCGTAAGACGCCGACTTGGGGTCATGCTCATAACTGTGCACGCGGTGCTCGGCACGGTGCTTCTTCAACAGGTCTAGGGCGGGGGTCATGCAGGGGCTCCGGTCTTGGACGGCTCGGCGGCTACTTTAGGACAATTCCCACATCCCAGCCAGCGCACCGCAATTGGGCGCCTCTAGCACGGGGATCCGCGGTTGATTTTAGCGGCCATATCGTGACTGGTCGTTCACTTTCGACCTTTGACATCAGCGTTTCTTGTCTATATTTTTTCGTTTCTGAATAAAATGGTGCACTTATAAGGTGCATTTCCTACATCTGCCCGGGGTCAATGGGGATAGACACCGGGCTTTGCTGTCGAGCGCCACGCGCCTCACAACAAAAAAAACGAGGTCATACATGACGACTGCTCTACGCCAACCCACGCTGTCCAGCCAATGCCTGGCCGAGTTCCTCGGCACCGCCCTGCTGATCTTTTTCGGTACCGGCTGCGTTGCCGCCCTCAAGGTCGCCGGCGCCAGCTTCGGCCTATGGGAAATCAGTATCATCTGGGGCGTCGGCGTGAGCATGGCGATCTACCTCACCGCCGGCATTTCCGGCGCGCACCTGAACCCGGCCGTGAGCATCGCCCTCACCCTGTTTGCCGGTTTCGACAAGCGCAAGCTGCCCTTCTACATGCTGGCCCAGGTGTGCGGCGCGTTCTGCGGGGCAGCGCTGGTGTATACCCTGTACAGCAACCTGTTCTTCGATTTCGAACAGGCCCACGCGATGTTGCGCGGTAGCGAAGCCAGCCTGGAGCTGGCCTCGGTGTTCTCCACCTACCCACACCCGTCGCTGTCCACCGGCCAGGCATTTCTGGTGGAAGTGGTGATCACCGCCATCCTGATGGCCGTGATCATGGCCCTGACCGACGACAACAACGGCCTGCCACGCGGTGCCATGGCACCGCTGCTGATCGGCCTGCTGATTGCCGTGATCGGCAGTGCCATGGGCCCCTTGACCGGCTTTGCGATGAACCCGGCCCGCGACTTCGGGCCAAAACTCATGACCTTCCTGGCCGGCTGGGGCGAAATCGCCTTCACTGGCGGGCGGGATATTCCTTATTTCCTGGTTCCGGTGTTCGCACCGATCCTTGGCGCCTGCGTGGGTGCCGCGACCTATCGCGGCCTTATCGCCCGCAACTTGCCAACGGCACCTGCCGCGAACCCTGAGACAAATGACATCCGCCAGGGCGATACTCAAGCCAGTTGATGCCGGCATCACGCCCAGCCCTGACCCCCTATTTTTGCAAGGCCTACGACCATGACAGACACCCAGGATAAGAACTACATCATCGCCCTGGACCAGGGCACCACCAGTTCGCGGGCGATCATTTTCGACCGCGACGCCAATGTGGTGGGTACCTCCCAGCGCGAGTTCGCCCAGCACTACCCGCAGGCGGGCTGGGTCGAGCACGACCCGATGGAGATCTTCGCCACGCAAAGCGCGACCATGGTCGAAGCCTTGGCCCAGGCCGGTATCAGCCATGCTCAGGTCGCCGCACTGGGCATCACCAACCAGCGCGAAACCACCGTGGTATGGGACAAGGAAACCGGTCGCCCGGTGTACAACGCCATCGTCTGGCAGTGCCGCCGCAGTACCGAAATCTGTGCCCAGCTCAAGCGTGACGGGCATGAAGACTACATTCGCGAAGCAACCGGTCTGGTCACCGATCCCTACTTCTCTGGCACCAAGCTGAAGTGGATCCTCGACAACGTCGAAGGCGCGCGTGAACGTGCCGAGCGTGGCGAGCTGCTGTTCGGCACCATCGATACCTGGCTGATCTGGAAGTTCTCCGGCGGCAAGGTACACGTCACCGACTACACCAATGCCTCGCGCACGCTGATGTTCAACATCCACAGCCTGCAGTGGGACGCCAAGCTGCTGGAGATCCTGGGCATCCCGCACCAGATGCTGCCAGAGGTGCGCCCGTCCTCGGAAGTGTACGGCCACACCAAGAGCGGCATCGCCATCGCCGGTATCGCCGGCGACCAGCAGTCGGCACTGTTTGGCCAGATGTGCGTGGAGCCAGGCCAGGCCAAGAACACCTACGGCACCGGCTGCTTCCTGCTGATGAACACTGGCGACCAGGCGGTCAAGTCGTCCCATGGCCTGCTCACCACCATCGCCTGCGGCCCGCGTGGCGAGGTGGCCTATGCGCTGGAGGGTGCGGTGTTCAACGGTGGCTCCACCGTGCAATGGCTGCGTGACGAACTGAAAATCGTCAACGATGCTTTGGATACCGAGTACTTCGCCAGCAAGGTCAAGGACAGCAACGGCGTCTACCTGGTGCCCGCCTTCACCGGCCTGGGTGCCCCGTACTGGGACCCGTATGCCCGTGGCGCGCTGTTCGGCCTGACCCGCGGCGTGAAGGTGGACCACATCATCCGCGCCGCACTGGAGTCGATCGCTTACCAGACCCGCGATGTACTCGACGCCATGCAGCAAGATTGCGGCCAGCGCCTGTCCGAGCTGCGCGTGGACGGCGGTGCGGTGGCCAACAACTTCCTCATGCAGTTCCAGGCCGACATCCTCGGCACCTGCGTAGAGCGGCCGAAGATGCGCGAAACCACAGCGCTGGGTGCCGCCTATCTGGCTGGCCTGGCCTGTGGCTTCTGGAGTGGCCTGGACGAGCTGCGTGATAAAGCCATCATCGAGCGCGAATTCAGCCCACAGCTGGATGAAGCGCAGAAAGAGAAGCTGTATGCCGGCTGGAAAAAGGCGGTCGAGCGCACCCGTGACTGGGAAGATCACGAGGCGTAATGCCAATCGGGGCCGCCTCGCGGCCCCAATCGTCTACTGGCCGTCATCCGCGTCCTACGGCATCATTGCAGAATTTGTCCGGCAGCCCCAAAGGACCGCCCCATGAATCTGCCCCCTCGCCAACAACAAATCCTCGAACTGGTGCGTGAGCGCGGTTACGTCAGTATCGAAGAAATGGCGCAGCTGTTTGTCGTGACACCGCAAACCATCCGCCGTGACATCAACCAGCTGGCCGAACTCAATTTGCTGCGTCGCTACCACGGTGGCGCGGCCTACGACTCGAGCGTGGAAAACACCGCTTACGCCATGCGTGCCGACCAGATGCGCGACGAAAAGCAACGCATTGCCGAAGCGGTAGCCCGGCAGATTCCCGACCATGCTTCGGTGTTCATCAACATTGGCACCACCACCGAGTCCATCGCCCGGGCACTGCTCAATCACAACCACCTGAAGGTCATTACCAACAACCTGCATGTGGCTGCAATCCTCGCCGCCAAGGATGACTTCGAAGTACTGGTGGCCGGTGGCACGGTACGTCGCGATGGCGGGGTGGTCGGCCAGGCCAGCGTCGACTTCATCAACCAGTTCAAGGTCGACTTCGCCCTGGTCGGCATCAGCGGCATCGATGAAGACGGCAGCCTGCTCGACTTCGACTATCAGGAAGTGCGGGTATCCCAGGCCATCATCGCCAATGCCAGGCAAGTGATCCTTGCCGCCGACTCCAGCAAGTTCGGGCGCAACGCCATGGTGCGTCTGGGCTCGATCAGCCTGGTCGATTGCCTGGTAACCGACCAGGCTCCGACCACCACCCTCACCCAGCTGCTCAACCAGTACAAGATCCGCCTCGAAGTGGTTTGAGCCGCCTGCGGGCTGCCAAGCGGCCCGCCATTTTCGTAAATGTTCACTTTATTGTCATCTGATCAGTTTTTTCTATAAAGACTGACTGGCGACCGGCTTTCTCTTGCGCTAGTATTTTCGAAAACGAACATCAATGTTCATATTCGATGTGAACAGCCTCAGGAGGCCTTGCCCGTGTCCCAGCCCGTTTCGTCCCAGCCCCCACTCGCCGACTGCTATGACCTCGCCGTGATCGGCGGTGGCATCAATGGCGTGGGCATCGCTGCCGACGCCGCTGGGCGTGGCCTGAAGGTATTTCTTTGCGAGAAGGACGACCTGGCCCAACACACCTCTTCAGCCAGCAGCAAATTGATCCACGGCGGCCTGCGCTACCTGGAGCACTACGAGTTCCGCCTGGTGCGTGAAGCGCTGGCTGAACGTGAAGTGCTGCTGGCCAAGGCACCCCACATCGTCAAACCGATGCGCTTTGTGTTGCCACACCGCCCGCACCTGCGCCCGGCGTGGATGATTCGTGCAGGCCTGTTCCTGTATGACCACCTGGGCAAGCGCAAGCGCCTGGGTGCCTCGCGCAGCCTGCGCTTCGGCCCGGGGTACCCGCTCAAGCCGGCAATCACCCGCGGTTTCGAATACGCCGATTGCGCGGTGGACGACGCCCGCCTGGTGGTGCTGAACGCCATGGCAGCTCGCGAACATGGCGCACACGTGCGCACCCGCACCCGTTGCCTGCGCGCCGAGCGCGTCGATGGCTTGTGGGAGGTGTCGCTGCAACACGCCGATGGCAGCTTGCAGACCATCCGCGCCCGCGCCCTGGTGAACGCCGCCGGCCCATGGGTCGCCAGCTTCATCAAGGACGACCTCAAGCTTGACGCCCCCTACGGTATCCGCCTGATCCAGGGCAGCCACATCATCGTCCCGCGCCTGTACGAAGGCGAGCATGCCTACATCCTGCAGAACGAAGACCAGCGCATCGTCTTCTGCATCCCCTACCTGGATCGCTTTACCCTGATCGGTACCACCGACCGCGAATACAGCGGTGACCCGGCCAAGGTGGCGATTACCGAGCAGGAAACCGACTACCTGTTGAAGGTTGTGAACGAACACTTCAACCATCAACTCAGCCGCGCCGACATCCTGCACACTTATTCCGGCGTACGTCCGCTGTGCAACGACGAGTCCGACAACCCGTCGGCGGTAACCCGCGACTACACCTTGGCCTTGTCTGCCGCCGAGGGCGAAGCGCCACTGTTGTCAGTGTTCGGAGGCAAGTTGACTACCTACCGCAAACTTGCGGAATCGGCGATGGCGGAACTACAGCCGTTCTTCCCCCAGATGCGCGCCAGTTGGACCGCTGACGCGCCATTGCCGGGCGGCGAGCAGATGACCACCACGCAAGGCTTGTTAGACACTCTGCTTGCCCGACATGGCTGGCTGCCCGTTGACATCGCCAAGCGCTGGGTAGTGACCTACGGCAGCCGCGTGTGGCGCCTGCTGGAGGGTGTTGCCGGCCCGGATGACCTGGGCCAGGCAGTAGGCGGCGGCTTGTTCACTCGCGAAATCGACTACCTGCGCAGCGAAGAGTGGGCGGTTGATGCCGAGGATATTCTGTGGCGTCGGACCAAGCTGGGCCTGTTCACTAGCGCCATGGAACAACAAACCCTGAAAGACTACCTGCAAGACAGCCGCGCCGGTGTCGAAGCCGCTTGAAGCCCCCAGGCGCCGTGCATCGCTCACACGCTGCACGGCGCTGTTGCAAGCAAGCGGTTCAGACTGACCAGCGCGAATAAGCCTCTGCGGTCAATTGCTCGATCAATGCACGCTCACGGACTTCCAGGTCCGCCTTCAGTTCGTTGCATCGTTCCAGATAGGTCAGCTCATCAATACTGCCGTCTGCCACAAGCCTGTCGTACGCTTCCAGAAATTCGCGCTGAGCATCCACCAATGCCCTGAAACGGCCCGAATAGGTCGCCCGCAGATAGTCCTGCCAATACTCCTGATTGGCCAGTGACTGCATCAACCGATCGCTGCTTTCTGACGTAAGTATTTCAACCCTGGCAACATTGATGTCCTCCGTCGTCACCAGCGACTCGCGAAGGTAGTGCATCGTCACTGGCTGGCCCGGTATCTGCAATGGCCCCGCCAGCCCCACACGGTAGGCAAGGTACGTTTCGACATCGTCAATGCGTTCCAGTAGCGCGGGGTTGTTCGCAAATTCTTCCCTGAGCCTGGTGAGTTTTTCCGCCGCAACTCTATCCAGCTCTTGCAACCGATAGAGCGAACGCCCAAGTTTCATTAACGCTCGCTCGCTCTGCATCTGAGGTAGGCCTGCAGTCTCTCGATGAACCAGGGCACGTATTTCCATCTGGCTGAACACCCAAAGCAAGCGATCCTCACAGGTCGCGACCCCGCCCGCCTGCTCGAACAACAGTTCACGCAGCTCGCTGTTCTGCTCGCACGCTTCGATGATCGCCCACACTCTGGCGCGGTAGTACGCGGGGTATTTCAGGTAGTCCGGTGACTGAGCAAAGTCGCGCAGGAAGTTGAAGAAGTCATCGCCGCCAGACGCGTGCCGAAGGTTGCTCCATAACATCTCGCGCTCAATCCTTTGAGCGCCAATCGACCCCGTCAGCCACGTCGATAACTCTGCCTGTCGAACAAGATGATGGCGGTAGTCAGGGCTGTGCCGGACGACGGGTTGAACAGCGCTCGATGGCCCTGGCTGTTCTTGCAGATACCGCTCGCTGGCTTCGTCCAGTGGATTGTCATGCAAGGCCATTTGCTGCAAACGCACACGCAACCCTTGTAGGTCCTGGTTGACTTGCTGAATCCGGTTTTCACGCAGATCGGCAATACCTCGCCACGGCATTTGCTCAATTCGGGCGGGAAGCGCTTCTATCTCGGCCGCACGCATCCCCACTGCTCTCAAGTTCAACATCTGCCGCACAGCCGGCGCGTCGCCCAACGGGTTGTAATTGAGTTCCAGCCTTTCAAGGTTGAGCAATGCGTTCAATCGATGGCTATCGGCTTGCGTAAAAACGATCTGGTTATTGTCCAGGCGCAGCACGCGTAGTTCTGTCAAATGTTCCAGCCCATGGGGAATCGACAACAGCCGATTGCTACGCAAATCAAGTTCCGTCAGGTTCGGGAAGCGGCCTAGGAAGTCGGCATCGATCTCTGCCAGATCCATGTCTCGCAGCACCAACCGGGTAACATGCTCGAACATGATGCCGTCAGGTAACTGTGGCAAGCTGCCCACCCGCTCGCCACGAATTTCAAGCGCATAGGTGCCATCTGCTCGCCGACCCGACTTACGGCGCCAACAAC
Source organism: Pseudomonas sp. RV120224-01b (assembly GCF_003208145.1). Classification (NCBI taxonomy): domain Bacteria; kingdom Pseudomonadati; phylum Pseudomonadota; class Gammaproteobacteria; order Pseudomonadales; family Pseudomonadaceae; genus Pseudomonas; species Pseudomonas sp. RV120224-01b. The sequence goes on from NZ_QKMQ01000002.1 coordinate 87,596, forward strand.
GCCGAATGGTGTTGACCACCCTGCTACGCCTCAACAGATCAACAAGCCTCACATACTCCGCTCGCCAGCTCGCCAGCGCCTGCCTCAGGCCCCCCCATTGTGCGTGTAATGCCTCGTAGTGGGACCATGAGTCGACGCCCCTGGAAACCAGGTCAAGCATGTACTGCTGCATTTGAGCATCATCGAATGTCGGAAAAATTTGCCGAATTCCGCGCCTGCTGGCCTGGCCTCGGCTTTCACCCCGGCCGCTGAGGGGATAGCCAAGTCGACCATCGGCAAAACGCACGGGCGGGCGAACGCCACCAGCGATCGGTACTTGCCCAATAAGCCTGGACGACAATTCCCGATGGTCACGCGCGTATGTCGCCAGTTTTTCAACCAGTTGCGGTTCGGTGAGCATCGCATCGCCCAACAACAATTTCTGTTCATCCCCCATGCAGAGCAACAGGGCGTTCATGAAGCTGTCGGTTGCAAGGCTATTGGCCTGGGCTGCGACTGTTCGCATATGCACGCTGTAGCCCTGCTCCTGTCGTACGATGCTGATAACCTGCTGTGCCAACTCTGCGCCCACCTGCCCAAGTACCGGCCCCCCGGATGCCCCCTCACGCAGTTCGACACGCAGCGTTTCAGGCCAGGCGGCCAACTCATGTACCAGCCCTACGGCCAGTTTCTCAGTGTCGGTATTCACCGCCTGCCTCAAGCGCAATCCGGCACAGGCGCGGTCCAGACGGCTGTCACCAAGGAACCAGCGCACTCTCTCCGCCATTGCCAGCGGCACACGCCCGGTCTTGTTCAGTTGCTCCAGGTCTCGGCCGTCAACCTGCTTGCGTATTTCCTTGGCACCCCGCACGGAAAGCCCGGGAAAGCTCCGCCGCAACAAGGCATCCTCCACCTCTTCTGCCTCCTGGGCTTGTGCGACCAACACCTCCAAGGCCTGCGCCTCCACCGTTGGATGCAACGCATGCAGGCGATAGCGCTCGAACGCATCCTGAAGCCGAGCAGGCGCTGGTGCGCCCTCCGCACAAAGCTGCCGCAGCCGCGCCTCATCGAACCCTGTGCAATCAAGCAAAGCGGTGGCCTGCTCCTGGGTGATATCGGCAAAACGGGCATCCAGCCGGCGCAAAAGCCGTAGTTCGCCGCCCCACTCCTGGGGCTGCTCCAACGCATGTCGCCAACCGCCACTGCCGTTTCTTTCGAGCCTGGGCCGGTAAGCGCTCTCGCGCAGCGGGTGACGAATCGACAGACCTTTGCCATCCGCCGCCCCAGCCAACTGGAATGCCCCATCATGCAAGTGCAGGTGCCAGCCTTGCGGGTCAGCATGGATCTGCCACACGGACAGGTCCGTATGCTGCTCCAGACGGTAAGCAGCCAAGTCAGTGGTACAGAGTTTCACACGGCCACTTTCAGCCACCACCGGTGCAAGCTCGTCGACGAACATGACACGCTCAAGCACCTTGGCGCCGGCTGCCACCCCCACCCCAACGGCAGCCCCCAGGGCTACGTTTTCTGCTACCGAGAACAGATGCCCCAAAGCGGCCTCACGGTCACCAAGCCGCCAATCCTGATAACCCTCGTACACTTCATCGGCAATCTCCAGCGCAGCCACGCTCATCATGACCTCACCCAACACCGGAACAAACAGCCCGGCAAGGCCAAGTAATGTAAGGCCAGCATTTTCATAGCCTTTCAGGCGCTGGTTGCGAGAGGCAGCGTCCTCGACCCCGGTTGGTACCGCCAGTGCTTTCGCGTCACCCAGAATCTTGTTGAGCCGCTGGGCGCGCAGGTAGGCGAACAGTGGCTCGGTAATCGGGAAGTTACGGCCATCAAGTTCAAGTGCAGTACCCACCTTGGTGGCAGTTAACAGGTGCTCAAGCTTGGTACAGAACGCTACGCGGTCTGTCTCGGCAATGAACCGGGAAAAATAACGGGCGTAGGACGCTTCGCGCAGTCGTCCTCCCAGTGCCTGGTAGAGTGCCTGCCACGAACTGTACTGCCGGACAGGCTGCTCTGGGTCACCCGGTGTCCACAGCAGGAGGTTCTGCAGACGGGAGCCCTGGCTATCCCACACCTCGACGACCACTACCCCCTGCACACACTTGCCGAGCACAAAAAGCTGGCGATATTTGAGCTTGGTGGTATCGGCCGGCACGATCGCCTTGCGTGAAAACACTCTCAGCAACTGCAAATAGCTACTTTCCTGGATCTGCCCCTTGAGCAAGGCAAGGCGCACGGCCGCCTCCATTGCCGCACGTGATGCCTCTTCCAGCAACGCTTCGACTTGCCTGCGCGGCGCGCCAGCGGGGCTACCGTCAACGTCGGGTGGCAGTAGATGCTCATGCAGCACAGCCTGGTAGCCACCGCCCAGATCAAGTTTGCGACAAAGCTTGGCGAACTGAACGAAGGAAATCGGCAGCAGGGCTCCCGAGGCGCTTTCCAACCGACGACGAACCAGTGGCCGAGCCTGCAACTCTTCCTCGGCAAAATTGTGCAATGCAGCAGCCAAAAGCGGCACTGAAGCGGTTCGTACAGTTCGGACTATAGGTGGCAAAGGAAATATGCTGGGAAACTCCTTACGCACCACCGTGCACAACACACCATTGCGCACGTCCACCTTGACGTTGTGCTGCGCCTGCAGTGCTTGTTCAAGCAAGGGCGTGGCGTATTCGGTAAGCCCGGGTATACGACCCAGAAGTTGCTTTACCTGCTCTGCACTTGCCTGCTCTTGCTTCAACGCCAGGTGCAATTCGCGCAGCGCGCTGCCGGTAGCGTTGCTGACCCAGGCGGGCAGCTGCCTGGCAAGCAGTGCATCAATGGAGTCTGTGGGGTAAGGGTATTCATTGGAGCTGGACATGGAGCGAGCCTCTTCAATAGGAAGCACGCAAGAAGCCACAGCCCAATTCTCGGGAAGCGGTAATTACATCTGAGGGTAGCTACCCGACCACACACCCATTCGGATTACCGAACAAGGGCAGTCGACACATTCGGATATCCGGACGAAAAAGCACGTCACACTTAGGTCAGAAAACTTTAATCCCCAGCATTTTTGCGGCGTTATGATCGGCATCAGGGCTTGGCACGACTCATGCTCTACACTTGGTAGCCGAATGCACTCGCTTCTTGCGGTATTCGTTGAACGAAAGAGTCCGCCAACGGCTCCATAAAAAAAACAAACACGTCGAGGAAAATTTGATGCGTATCGTTCGTCAATTGCTGGGCGCCGCCATCGCGGCCGCTGTGATCGCTTCGCCGGCCATGGCCGAAGAACTGACCGGCACCCTGAAGAAGATCAAGGAATCGGGCACCATCACCCTGGGCCACCGCGACTCCTCCATCCCGTTTTCCTACCTGGCCGGCAAGCCCGAGCCCGTGGGCTACTCGCATGACATCCAGCTGGCTGTCGTCGACGCCCTGAAGAAGCAACTGGGTACGGACATCAAGGTCCGTTACAACCTCGTCACCTCCCAGACCCGTATCCCGCTGGTGCAGAACGGCACCGTGGACCTTGAGTGCGGCTCCACCACCAACAACGTCGAGCGCCAGCAGCAAGTCGGCTTCTCGGTCGGCATCTTCGAAGTCGGTACCCGTCTGCTGACCAAGGTCAAGGACGGTCAGCCTGCATTCAAAGACTTCCCGGACCTGGCCGGCAAGAACGTGGTAACCACCGCCGGTACCACGTCCGAACGCATCCTCAAGGCGATGAACGCCGACAAGCAGATGAAGATGAACGTGATTTCCGCCAAGGACCACGGTGAAGCCTTCAACATGCTCGAAAGCGGCCGCGCCGTGGCCTTCATGATGGACGACGCCCTGCTCGCCGGCGAAATGGCCAAGGCCCGCAAACCTTCGGACTGGGTCATCACCGGCACCCCGCAGTCGTACGAAATCTACGGCTGCATGGTGCGCAAGGATGACGCAGCCTTCAAGAAAGCGGTCGATGACGCCATCGTCGGTTACTTCAAGTCGGGCGAAGTCAACAAGAGCTACGACAAGTGGTTCCAGCAGCCGATCCCGCCAAAGGGCCTGAACCTGCAGTTCCCGATGAGCGACGAGCTGAAGAAACTGATCGCCGAGCCGACCGACAAGGCAGCGGACGAGAAGAAGTCCTGATCCTCAGCGTTTAGTGGCCAGGTGCGCATCCGCGCACGATTGAACCCACAGGCCACGCATTAGTGTCTACCCTTTCATCCGAGGGCGCCCAGCGCCCCCGGATGCTCGAAGGTGCCCGTGAAACAACCGTCTGAGGGGAAATCCCGATGAATTACAACTGGGACTGGGGCGTGTTCTTCAAGTCCACCGGCGTGGGCAGCGAAACTTATCTGGACTGGTACGTCACCGGTCTGGGCTGGACCATCGCCATCGCCATTTCCGCCTGGATCATCGCCTTGCTGCTGGGCTCGGTGCTCGGTGTGATGCGCACCGTGCCGAACCGCGTGGTATCCGGTATCGCGACCGCCTATGTGGAGCTGTTCCGCAACGTGCCGCTGCTGGTGCAGCTGTTCATCTGGTACTTCCTGGTACCGGACCTGCTGCCCGAAGGCCTGCAGGAATGGTTCAAGCAAGACCTCAACCCGACTACCTCGGCACTGATCAGCGTGGTCATCTGCCTGGGCCTGTTCACCGCCGCCCGCGTGTGTGAACAGGTACGTACCGGTATCCAGGCGCTGCCCCGCGGCCAGGAAGCCGCTGCCCGTGCGATGGGCTTCAGCCTGCCGCAGATCTACACCAACGTGCTGCTGCCGCAAGCCTACCGGATCATCATTCCGCCGCTCACGTCGGAATTCTTGAACGTGTTCAAGAACTCCTCGGTGGCGTCGCTGATCGGCCTGATGGAGCTGCTGGCACAAACCAAGCAAACCGCCGAGTTCTCCGCCAACCTGTTCGAGGCCTTTACCCTGGCCACGCTGATCTACTTCACCCTGAACATGGGCCTGATGCTGCTGATGCGCATGGTCGAGAAGAAAGTCTCGGTGCCTGGCCTGATTTCCGTAGGGGGCAAATAAATGGACATGGATTTCAGCGAAATCATCCCGGCCCTGCCTGCCCTGTGGGACGGCATGGTCATGACCCTGCAGTTGATGGTCATGGGCGTGGTCGGCGGCATCGTGCTGGGCACCATTCTGGCGCTGATGCGCCTGTCGTCGAACAAACTGCTGTCGAACGTGGCCGGCGCCTACGTCAACTATTTCCGCTCCATCCCGCTGCTGCTGGTGATCACCTGGTTCTACCTGGCGGTGCCGTTCGTGCTGCGCTGGATCACCGGCGAGGACACCCCCGTGGGTGCCTTCACCTCGTGTGTGGTGGCGTTCATGATGTTCGAGGCGGCCTACTTCTGCGAAATCGTCCGCGCCGGCGTGCAGTCGATTTCCAAGGGCCAGATGGGCGCCGCCCAGGCCCTGGGCATGACCTACGGCCAGACCATGCGCCTGATCATCCTGCCCCAGGCCTTCCGCAAGATGACCCCGCTGCTGCTGCAGCAGAGCATCATCCTGTTCCAGGACACCTCGCTGGTGTACACCGTGGGCCTGGTGGACTTCCTCAACTCGGCACGCTCCAACGGCGACATCATCGGGCGCTCCCATGAGTTCCTGATCTTCGCCGGTGTCGTGTATTTCCTCATCAGCTTCTCCGCTTCGTGGCTGGTCAAGCGCCTGCAAAAAAGGATCACCGTATGATTTCCATCAAGAACGTCAACAAGTGGTACGGGGACTTCCAGGTACTGACCGACTGCAGCACCGAGGTCAAGAAGGGTGAAGTGGTGGTGGTGTGTGGCCCGTCGGGTTCGGGCAAGTCCACCCTGATCAAGTGCGTGAACGCCCTGGAACCCTTCCAGAAAGGTGACATCGTGGTCGATGGCACCTCGATTGCCGACCCGAAGACCAACTTGCCCAAGCTGCGCTCCCGGGTTGGCATGGTGTTCCAGCACTTCGAGCTGTTCCCGCACCTGTCCATCACCGAGAACCTGACCATTGCCCAGCGCAAGGTGCTCGGCCGCAGCGAAGCGGAAGCGACCAAGAAGGGCCTGGCCCTGCTCGACCGCGTCGGCCTCGGTGCCCACGCCAAGAAGCACCCCGGCCAGTTGTCCGGTGGCCAGCAGCAGCGTGTGGCCATCGCCCGCGCCCTGTCGATGGACCCGATCGTCATGCTGTTCGACGAACCGACCTCGGCACTGGACCCGGAAATGGTCAACGAAGTACTGGACGTCATGGTCGAGCTGGCCCACGAAGGCATGACCATGATGTGCGTGACCCACGAAATGGGCTTCGCCCGCAAAGTGGCCAACCGCGTCATCTTCATGGACAAGGGCAACATCATCGAGGACTGCCAGAAGGAAGACTTCTTCGGCAACCCGTCGGCCCGCCACGAGCGTACCCAGCACTTCCTCAGCAAGATCCTGCAACACTGATTTTGCCTCACTGAACCGGTCGGCGCCGCTGCCCTTTCGGGCAGTTGGCGCTGGTCGTGACAAGGCCACTGTGATGAAATGCGACCCTTCGCTTCTTCTCCCTGCCAAGCCTGCCGTGAATTCCCGCCTGCTCCGCCAATTGCTGTTGCCGCCCCTGATCATCCTGCTGATGGTCGGCCTGGGAATGGCTGGCTACCTGATCAGCGAAAGCAACGGCATTCGCACCCTCAGCGAAAACGGCGAACGCCAGCTGGAGCTGCACGCACGCACGGTCGAAAGTGAAATCAGCAAGTACACCTATCTGCCAAGCCTGCTGGAGCTGGAAGACAGCGTCTCGCACCTGCTCACCGACCCGGACGGCGGCTCACGGCAAACCGTAAACGAATACCTTGAAGGCCTGAATCGGCGCAGCCGCAGCCGGGCCATCTTCGTCCTCGACACCAATGGCCGGGTCCAGGCCACCAGCAACTGGCGCGACGCCGACTCGTTCCTGGGTGAAGACCTGTCGTTCCGCGCCTACTTCCAGACAGCCGTGCGCGGTGAGCCTGGGCGTTTCTATGGCATCGGCAGCACCACTGGCGAGGCTGGCTACTACCTGGCTCATGGCCTGGAGGAGCACGGCAAGATCATTGGCGTGGCCGTGATCAAGGTGCGCCTGGACACGCTTGAGGAGCGCTGGCAACGTGCCCGTCTGGAGGCGTTCGTCAGTGACGAGAACGGCATCATCATCCTCTCCAGCGACCCGGCCCGACGCCTGAAGTCGGTGCGCCCGCTGACCCCGCAAATCAAGGAGCGCCTGGCGCGCAGCCTGCAATACTACTGGTGGCCGCTGAACGAGTTGCAGCCACTGGCCCGGGAAACCCTGGCCGACGGTGTGGAAAAACTGACCTTCCCGGCCAACAGCGAAACCGCAAAAGGCAAACCCCACGAGGTTGCCTACCTGGCGCAGACCCGTCGCCTGGTGGATACACCCTGGCATTTCACCCTGCTGACCCCGCTGCAGGACCTGCGTCGCGAGTCCATGGTGCAGGGCATTCTGGTGGGCGTGGCGTTCGCCTTGCTGGCGATCCTCGGCATCGCCTGGAACGAACGACGCAAGGTCATCGCCACCCGCCTGGCAGCCCGTGAGGCCCTTGAGGAAGCGAATAGCCAGCTGGAGCGGCGGATTGCCGAGCGCACCGCCGACCTGCGCGCCAGCAACGAACGCCTGAAGGGGCAAATTCGCGAGCGCCGGCATGCCGAGCAAACCTTGCGCCACGCCCAGGATGAGTTGGTGCAGGCCGGTAAGCTGGCGGCCATCGGGCAGATGTCCACCAGTATCGCCCATGAGCTGAACCAGCCGCTGGCCGCGTTGCGCACCTTGTCTGGCAACACGGTGCGTTTCCTCGAACGTGGGGCACTGGAAACCGCCAGCACCAACCTGCGCACCATGAACGACCTGATCGACCGCATGGGCCGCATTACCGCCAGCCTGCGCTCCTTCGCCCGGCGCGGCGATGACAGCGGCCAGGCCTCGCTGGCCAAGGCGGTGGAAGCGACCTTGCAAGTATTGGCCAACCGCATCAGCGCCTGCCATTTGCAGTTGCACCACCAGTTCGACGACCAGCAACTGGCTATCGACCAGACGCGCCTCGAACAGATTCTGGTCAATCTGATCGGCAACGCGCTTGATGCCATGGCCGCGCAACCGCTGCCCGAGCTATGGCTGGAAGGCGAACTGCAGGGCGACAAGTACCGCTTGCAGGTGCGCGACAATGGCCACGGCATCGATGCCGAGGCGCGCAAGCACCTGTTCGAACCTTTCTTCACCACCAAACCGGGCGAACATGGCCTGGGCCTGGGCCTGACCTTGTCGGCGAGCCTTGCCGCCGCCGCCAAGGGCAGCCTCAACGTCGAGCACCCCGCCACTGGCGGCACGGCCTTCGTCCTGGCCCTACCCCTGGTTTCTCCCCCTAGCGAATCGGCAGAGCACCCATGAACCAAGCGCCTCTTACCGTCCTGATCGTCGAAGACGACCCGCATGTGCTGCTCGGCTGCCAGCAGGCGCTGGCGCTGGAAGATATCGCCTGCGAAGGCGTGGGCAGCGCCGAGCAGGCGCTGGAACGCATCGGCGACGATTTCGCCGGGATTGTCGTCAGTGACATCCGCCTGCCGGGCATTGACGGCCTGGAACTGCTCAACCGCCTGAAGGCCCGTGATCGCAGCCTGCCGGTGGTGTTGATCACCGGCCATGGCGATATCGACATGGCCGTCGGCGCCATGCGTAACGGCGCCTACGACTTCATGGAAAAACCGTTCTCCCCCGAGCGCCTGGTCGATGTGGTGCGCCGCGCACTGGAGCAACGCGGGCTGTCGCGAGAAGTGGTGGCCCTACGCCGCCAACTGGCCGAACAGAGCAGCCTTGAGGGCCGCATCATTGGCCGCTCCCCCGCCATGGAGCACTTGCGCGAACTGATCGCCAACGTCGCCGACACCTCAGCCAACGTGCTGATCGAAGGCGAGACCGGCACCGGGAAAGAGCTGGTCGCACGCTGCCTTCACGACTTCAGCCGCCGCCAGAGCCAACCGTTCGTGGCGCTGAACTGCGGCGGCCTGCCGGAAAACCTGTTCGAAAGCGAGATTTTTGGCCATGAGGCCAACGCCTTCACCGGCGCCGGCAAACGCCGCATCGGCAAGATCGAGCACGCCAACGGCGGCACGCTGTTCCTCGATGAAGTGGAGAGCATGCCGATCAACCTGCAGATCAAGCTGCTGCGCGTGCTGCAGGAACGGACCCTGGAACGATTGGGCTCTAACCAGAGCATCCCGGTGGATTGCCGGGTAATTGCCGCGACCAAGGCCGATCTCGACAGCCTGGGCCAGAGCGGCCAGTTCCGCAGCGACCTGTATTACCGGCTGAACGTGGTCACCCTGGAGCTGCCGCCACTACGCGAACGCCGCGAAGACATCCTGCAACTGTTCGAACACTTCCTGCAGCAGTCGGCCCTGCGCTTCGACCGGGAAACCCCGACGTTGGACAGCCAGACCTTGTCGCGCCTGATGGCCCACGATTGGCCGGGCAATGTGCGCGAGCTGCGCAACGTGGCCGAACGCTATGCGCTTGGCCTGCCGGCGTTCAAGAAAGGCCCCAGCGGCGGCGCCAGCCAGGGTTTGGGCTTTGCCGAGGCGGTGGAGGCGTTTGAACGCAACCTGCTCAGCGACGCACTGCAACGCACCGGGGGCAACCTGAGCCAGGCCAGCCAGGAGCTGGGCATGGCCAAGACCACGTTGTTCGACAAAGTGAAGAAATACGGCCTCGGCTGACCTCAACCCAAACTGGAATAACAACGTGGACCTGGTATTCAAAGCGGCCCTGGGCGCTGGCGTGGTACTGCTGCTGGCGGTGCTGTCAAAGACGCGTAACTACTACATCGCCGGGCTGGTGCCGCTGTTCCCCACCTTTGCCCTGATTGCCCATTACATTGTTGGCAAGGGGCGCAGCATTGCCGACCTGAAGACCACCATCATGTTCGGCATGTGGTCGATCATTCCGTATTTCGTGTACCTGGCGACCCTGTATGTACTGGTTGACCACCTGCGCCTGGAGGCATCGCTGGCACTGGCCACGGTGGCCTGGCTGATGGCTGCGACCGTGCTGGTGACCTTGTGGGTGCGGATGCACTGATTGATATCGGCGCGGGTTTCAGAGCCCTGCAATATGCGTGACATCCTGCCGATGCGCCTGCAGATAAGGCAACACAGCCCCCAGCAGCGGTGCCTTGAACGGCTCCTGGAAGCGATGCGCCAGCCCTGGTATCAAGCGCAGCTGGCTGCCTTGAATATGCGCCGCCAGGTGCACGCCATGCATCACCGGCAGCAACGGGTCAGCCGTGCCGTGCACCACCAGGGTCGGCACCCTCAACTGGTTCAATAGCTCGACGCGGCTTGGCTCGGCCAGGATCGCCATGATCTGACGCTTGGCTCCGTCCGGGTTGAACGCCCGGTCGTAGGCCACCGCTGCCTGGTGCAGCAACACCGCACGGTCATCCCGCACCTCAGGGCTGCCCAACGCCGCCAACAAGTCTGCCTGCTGCTCGATGGCCACCTCGCGGTTGGGCGCGCTGCGCCGGGCCAGCAACTGCACCAGCGCCGGGTCGGGCGCCGGCAACCCCGCCGCCCCGGAACTGGACATGACCAACGTCAGGCTGCGCACGCGCTCGGGAGCCATGGCCGCCAGGTGCTGGGCGATCATGCCGCCCATGCTCACGCCCAGTACATGAAACTGGCGCACCCCCAAGGCGTCCATCAGGCGTAAACCATCGTCTGCCATGTCGGTCAGCGTATAGGGCGCCGCCACTGGCAGGCCCAGCTTGTAACGCAGCAGCTCCACCGTCAGGTTGGCCGACGGCGGCATCTGGTTCCAGCGTGACAGCCCGACATCGCGGTTGTCGTAGCGAATAACCCTGAAACCTTGGCGGCACAATGCCTCGACCACATCGTCCGGCCAGTGGATCAGTTGCCCGCCCAGGCCCATGACCAGTAGCAAGGCCGGATCACGCGGCGCGCCCACGCTCTGGTACACCAGGCTGACCGCGCCCAGCTCGGCGCGCTGCACCGGTACGTGGGCGTCACAACGCTGTTCGGCGAAGCTGGCAGGTACGCTGAAAAGGAAGAAAAGAAAAAGCCAAAAAGCCCGCATGAAAGAAACACCAGAATGCAGATCCCCAGTAAAGCGCGAGTCTGATGAATTCTGTTCGGGCGCGCTGCCACAGTTTGGTGACAGTTTCATGACTCCCGCCAGACGGTGCGGCTGAACGCCCAGTCGACAGGCACGGCAACATGAGAGAAACTCAACTCATTCCCTGTTTCTTCAATCCCACACCCCGGAGTCAGCTGTGCTGGAGATCCGTCACCTGAAAACCCTTCATGCCCTGCGCGAAGCCGACAGCCTGGTGGAAGCCGCCGAGCGCCTGCACCTGACCCAGTCGGCGCTGTCGCATCAGTTCAAGGAGCTGGAAGAACGCCTGGGCCTGCCGCTGTTCGTGCGCAAGACCAAGCCGATCCGCTTCACCAGTGCCGGGCTGCGCCTGCTGCAACTGGCCGATGCCACCCTGCCACTGCTGCGCGGCGCCGAGCGCGACATTGCGCGTCTGGCCGGTGGCACCGCCGGGCGCCTGCACATGGCCATCGAATGCCACAGCTGCTTCCAGTGGCTGATGCCGACCATCGACCAGTTCCGCGATGCCTGGCCGGAAGTGGAGCTGGACCTGGCCTCCGGCTTTGCCTTCGCCCCGCTGCCGGCCCTGGCACGCGGCGACCTGGACCTGGTAGTGACCTCCGACCCGGTGGACCTGGCAGGTATCACGTATGTGCCGCTGTTCACGTACGAAGCGATGCTGGCCGTGGCCAACCAGCACGCGCTGGCCAGCAAGCCCTACATCGTGCCGCAAGACTTGCTCGACCAGACGCTGATCACCTACCCGGTGGAGCGCGACCGCCTGGACATTTTCACCCGCTTCCTGGAGCCGGCCGACATCGAGCCGGCTGCCGTGCGCACGTCGGAGCTGACGGTGATGATGATGCAACTGGTGGCCAGCGGCCGTGGGGTCTGCGGCATGCCGCACTGGGCGCTGCACGAGTACAGCTCACGCGGCTATGTGAAGGGCAAGCGCCTGGGTGAAAAAGGCCTGTTCGCCACCCTTTATGCTGCCGTGCGCACCGACATGCTCGATGCGCCGTACATGCGCGACTTCCTGTTGACCGCCAAAGATACCTCGTTCGCCACGCTTGACGGCGTCAGCGCGGTGCGCTGACTGCCTGGCGGTACAGCGGCAGTATCAGGTCGCGGGTCAAAGGCGCCAGTAGCAGGGCTGGTGCCTGATCGGCAGCCAGCCACACCACCTCTTCGATCTCCGCAGCCGGCGTTACCGGCGCGGCGCTGTCGACACGGAACAGTTCGGCTTGCACCTCGAAACCTGGTTCGTTCGCGGCCGGGGCACTGAACCGGCCCAGGTGCACGGCCTGGTCCGCGTTGATGTTCAGCCCCAACTCTTCATGCAGTTCACGCACCAGCGCCTGCACCGGTGATTCACCGGCATCGATCTTGCCACCTGGCTGCATGAAGGCCTCGGTGCCGCGCTTGCGCACCAGCAAGGTACGGCCCTGGGGGTCGATCAGCAGGGCGGCGGCGATGCGGATGATGTTGGGCATGGGAGGGCTCGCTGGAAACAATGGCCGGGGAGGATCCCATGGGGATCATTGGCCTGACAAGGCCAGCGCCCACAAGAAGACCGCTGCTCCCACAGGGCATGTGTTCCGGCTGTGGTCATACCCTCGATTCGAGAATGATTTTCGCTACCCCGATTTTAATTTGCAGCGCCCCGCAACTTGGCTATGGTCGGGGTTTGCCCCCAGGCCCTGAGCCTGACCGCGCCATCGCAAGGACCCCGTATGAGCCTGTCACTTCTCAGTCGCTATGCCTTCTTCGCCGCCTGTGTGCTGTTCACCCTGGCGAGCCTGCCCTTCACCCACCACGAATGGCTGTGGCCGTTCACCCTGACCACTGGCATCCTCAGCCTGATCGGCGTATTCGACCTGCTGCAGCAACGCCATGCGGTGCGCCGCAACTACCCGATCCTGGGCAACATCCGCTACCTGGTCGAAGCCATTCGCCCGGAAATTCGCCAGTACCTGCTGGAATCGGACAGCGACGCCTTGCCGTTCTCCCGCGCCCAGCGTTCGCTGGTGTATGCCCGGGCGAAGAACGAGGCCTCGGACAAGCCATTCGGCACCCTGATCGACGTGTACGAGTCCGGCTTCGAGTTCATCGGCCACTCCATGCGCCCGGCGCCGCTGGCCGACCCGTCCAGCTTCCGCGTCATTGTTGGCGGGCCGCAGTGCAGCCAGCCGTACTCGGCGTCGATTTTCAACATTTCGGCAATGAGCTTCGGCTCGCTCAGCGCCAACGCCATCCGCGCCCTCAACCAGGGTGCCAAGCTGGGTAATTTCCACCATGACACCGGCGAGGGCAGCATCAGCCCTTACCACCGCGAGCACGGTGGCGATCTGGTCTGGGAACTGGGCAGTGGCTACTTCGGTTGCCGCACGCCAGACGGGCGCTTCGACCCCGAACGCTTCGCCGCCCAGGCGCGCAGCCCGCAGGTGCGCATGATCGAGATCAAGATGAGCCAGGGCGCCAAACCCGGCCATGGCGGCATCCTGCCCAAACACAAGGTCACCCAGGAAATCGCCGAGACCCGTGGGGTGCTGATGGGTGAGGACTGCATCTCGCCGTCGCGCCACAGCGCTTTCTCTACGCCAATCGAGATGATGCAGTTCATCGCACAGCTGCGTGAATTGTCCGGTGGCAAACCCGTCGGTTTCAAATTCTGCCTGGGCCACCCCTGGGAGTTCATGGGCATCGCCAAAGCCATGCTGGAAACCGGCATCCTGCCCGACTTCATTGTTGTCGATGGCAAGGAAGGCGGCACCGGCGCGGCGCCGGTGGAGTTCACCGACCATATCGGCGTGCCGCTGCGCGAAGGGCTGCTGTTCGTGCACAACACCCTGGTGGGCCTGAACCTGCGCGACAAGATCAAGCTCGGGGCCAGCGGCAAGATTGTCAGCGCCTTCGACATCGCCAGCGTACTGGCGATTGGCGCTGACTGGGCAAACTCAGCGCGCGGCTTCATGTTCGCCATCGGTTGCATTCAGTCGCAGAGCTGCCACACCAACAAGTGCCCGACCGGCGTGGCGACACAAGACCCGCTACGCCAGCGGGCGCTGGTGGTGCCGGACAAGGCCCAACGGGTATTGAACTTCCACCACAACACCTTGCGTGCGCTGGCTGAAATGCTCGCGGCGGCAGGCCTGGAGCACCCTGCGCAGCTGGAGGCCAAGCACCTGGTGCGGCGCATCTCGGCCACCGAGATCAAGCTGTTCTCGCAGATGCATGTGTTCTTGAAGCCGGGGGAGCTGCTGACGGGTGAGGTGAACGGGCAGTTCTATTCGCGCATGTGGCAACTGGCGCGGGCGGACAGTTTTGAACCGCACAGTGAAGTAGCTGCCTGATAGAGCCCCGGGGCTGCTGCGCAGCCCATCGCGACACAAGGCCGCTCCCACAGGAGATTGCGTACTCCTGTGGGAGCGGCCTTGTGTCGCGAAAGGGCCGCAAAGCGGCCCCCGCCATATCAGATCAGGAAGCGGTACTCGCTACACCCTGCACTTCTTTCGGCGCAAGACGGAACGCGTAATACAACACCGTCAACAGCACCAGGAACGCCGGGCCGATGTACAGGGCCACGCGGGTATCCTCGAAGTACGCCATCAAGCCAACCACCAGCACCAGGAACGCCAGCGCCAGGTAGGAGCTGAGCGGCCACAGCCACATGCGGTACTTCAGTGCCTTGCGCTCGGCAGTGGTAAGGCCTGCACGGAACTTGAGCTGTGCGAGCAGAATCATCACCCAGGTCCAGATCGCACCGAAGGTGGCGATCGAGGTGACCCATACAAAGACTTTTTCCGGCACCAGATAGTTGGCCAGTACACCCAGCAACAGCGCGCCGATCGACAGCAGCAGCGCATTGCGCGGTACGCCATTCTTCGAAGTGCGGGCGAAGGCCGCTGGCGCCTGGCCGTTCTGCGCCAGGCTGTAGAGCATGCGCCCGGTGCTGAAGATGCCGCCGTTGCACGACGACAGTGCCGCTGTGATGACCACGAAGTTGATGATGCCGGCCGCAGTCTTGATACCGAGGCGCTCGAAGGTCATCACGAACGGGCTGCCCTGGCTGCCGATTTCGTTCCACGGGTAGATCGACAGGATCACGAACAACGCGCCCACGTAGAACAGCAGGATGCGCCAGAACACCGAGCCGATGGCCTGCGGGATGGTCTTTTGCGGGTTACGTGCTTCGCCGGCGGTCAGGCCGATCATTTCCACGCCCAGGTAAGCGAACATCACCATCTGCAGCGACATCAGCACGCCGGTCACGCCATTGGGCATGAAGCCACCGTTGCTCCACAGGTTGGAAATGCCCATAGCCACACCGTCATTGCCAAAACCAAAGGCAATGATGCCGATACCGCCCAGGACCATGGCGATGATGGTGACGATCTTGATCAGGGCGAACCAGAACTCGAATTCACCGAAGGCCTTCACCGCTACCAGGTTGACCGCGCCCATGCTGCCCAGCGCCGCCAGGGCCCAGATCCAGCGCGGTACGTCGGGGAACCAGATGCCCATGTAGATGGCCACTGCGGTAATTTCGGCAACGCAGGTCACCAGCCACAGGAACCAGTAGTTCCAACCGGTGAGGAAGCCCGCCAGCGGGCCGAGGTAGTCCTGGGCATAACGGCTGAAGGAGCCGGCGACAGGGTTGTGCACGGCCATTTCACCAAGGGCGCGCATGATCACAAGGATGGCCAGGCCGCCGATGATGTAGGACAGCATGATCGCAGGGCCGGCCATTTCGATGGCCTTGGCCGAACCCAGGAAAAGACCGACACCGATACAGGCGCCCAGCGCCATCAGACGGATGTGCCGTTCGCCCAGTTCACGCTTGAGCGGGCCGCCTTCAGTGGCAGGGCCGTGGGCAGGGTGGTTGCCGACTGGCATAGCAATACAACCTCATTTTGTTATTGGATTTGACCTTCGTGCAGCACCGGCCATGCCGATAGGCGTGGCGTTGGCTTGCCAGGCTGGCCTTGTGGGCCGGCCCGTATGCCGGAATAGAGCGCCCGGCAGGTCGAAGGGGGCGAGCAGTATAGGAAGTGCGTTGTAGGGGTTTTCACTGTATATGTGCAGAAATTTGGCGAGAACCCCGGGATCGCGTCGCACTCATCACGATCGCCCGGGCACCATAGCAACATCCCGGTACGAAGAAACCCACACCAAAGCCGCATAGCCCTACCTCGCCTTTCTTCCCTTCCTACAAATTTTTCACCTCACCCGCTCAACGTCTAAGCTTCAGACAAGCAAGACGAAAATACCTGGCCGGATAGAAGACTATGGGCGCACTGTGGCAATCGGAACCAACCAGAACGGAAGCACCCGAGATACCTCCGGCCGAGACGCCACAACCCAAGTCACCCCGTCAGCGTCGGCTATGGTGGCGGCTGATCATCCTTATTCTGCTGGTGGCGCTGGTTGCCATCGGCTTTGCGGCGTATGACGAATTCCGCACGTCCGAGCTGCAATCGCGAGAATTCAGCAAACTGGCCGGCACGCTGACCTATTCGCTGCAGCCAGGCCCCAGCGATGCCATCGTCTACCCGGGGGAAGGGCCGTTCGACAAACGCCTGGGCTACAGTGCGTTGGGCGAATTCCTGCCACGGCTGCTCAAGCGCGACTACCTGATCAGCGAGCAGGTGAAGTTCTCGCCAGCGTTGATGAACTACGTCGATCACGGGCTGTTCGTGCCCTACATCGAGAAAATCCAGGCCGGCCTGTCGATCACTGACTGCCGTGGCGACACGCTGTACCAGTACAACTACCCGCAGCACCTGTACCCTGATTTTGCGGCGATCCCGCCGGTGATGGTCAACAGCCTGCTGTTCATCGAAAACCGCGACCTGCTCGACACCCAGGACCCACGCAACAACCCGGCCGTGGACTGGCCACGCTTTGCCAAGGCAGCCTACAGCCAGGTGGCCAAGTACCTGGCCTTGCCCGGCCAGTCCGCTGGCGGGAGTACCTTGGCCACGCAGCTGGAAAAGTACCGCCATTCGCCAGACGGCCTGACCGTCTCGGGGGCCGAGAAAATCCGCCAGATGATTTCCGCCAGCGTGCGCGCCTACCAAGGCGGCCCTGACACGACTGAGGCTCGTCAGCGTATCGTGCGTGACTACCTCAACAGCGTGCCTCTCTCGGCTGTACCGGGGCATGGCGAAGTGCATGGCATGGCCGAAGGCCTGCGGGTGTGGTACGGCGCCGACTTCGACCAGGTCAACCAGGCCCTGACTTCCACGGCCAGCGACCCCGAGAGCATGGCCGCACGTGGCCTGGCCCTGCGCCAGGTGCTGTCACTGATGATTGCCCAGCGCCGCCCCTCGCATTACCTGTCCAAGGGCCGGGTCGAGCTGGCAGAACTCACCGATTCGCACATCCGCGTGCTGGCCGCCAACAAGGTGATCGAGCAGCCCTTGGCCGATGCCGCGCTGGCCAGCAAGGCGGTGTACCGCGACTGGGTCGCGCAGCCGACCATCGTGCCGATTGTGACCAACAAGGGCATCAGCCTGGCACGCAACCGCCTGGCCGCCATGCTCAACCGCCCTTTGTACGACCTCGACCGCCTCGACCTGTCGGCCACCAGCACCTTGCAGGCAGATTTGCAGTTGCAAGTGAGCCAGTACCTGAAGAACCTTGCCGACCCCGAATTCGCGGCGCAGATCGGCCTGATCGGCGAGCGCCTGCTGACCAGCAAGACCACCGACCAGGTGAGCTACAGCTTTACCCTGTTCGAGCGCACCGGCGACGGCTCACGGGTGCGGGTGCAGACCGACAGCACCAACCAGCCTTTCGACATCAACGAAGGCAGCAAGCTGGAGCTGGGCTCGACTGCCAAGCTGCGGGTGCTGACCACCTACCTGGAAATCATCGCCGAGCTGCACGACAAGTACGCGGGCAAACCCGCCGCCGAGTTGAAAAAGGTCGAAGTCGCCGAACTCGACCGCATTACCCAGTGGTCGCTGGAGTGGCTTGCACAAAACAGCAAGAACCAGAGCCTGGATGCCATGCTCGATGCGGCGCTGGAGCGCAAGTATTCCGCCAACACCGGTGAAGCCTTCTTCACCGGTGGCGGCATGCACGTGTTCAACAACTTCCGCAAGGAAGACAACAACCGCAACCCGACGCTCAAGGATGCCCTGCGCGAATCGATCAACCTGCCGTTCATCCGCCTGATGCGCGACCTGGTGCGCTACGTGACCTACCAGCAGCCGTACAACCGCGTGCCGCTGCTAAAGGACGACGCCGACCCGCGCCGCCAGGAATACCTGGCCCGCTTCGCGGACAAGGAAGGCACCAATTACCTGATGCGCTTCTGGAAGAAATACCAACGCAAGACCTCGCAGCAGCGCCTGGACACCTTCCTCGACAGCATGCGCGTGACGCCGCAGCGGCTGGCGGCGGTGCACCGCTACCTGTTCCCCGAAGCCGGCCAGGAAACCTTCAATGCCTTCGTCCGTGCCCACCTCAAGGGCGACAAGATTGCCTTGGGCAAGCTGACCGACGGTCGCCTGTCGGAAATGTACGACGCCTACGGCCCAGGCAAGTACGACCTGCCTGATCAAGGCTATATCGCCAAGGTCCACCCGCTAGACCTGTGGCTGCTCGGCTACTTGCTGAAGAACCCCAGCTCGACCCTGACCGAGATGGTCAACGCCAGCCGCTTCGAGCGCCAGGAGGTGTACGGCTGGTTGTTCAAGAGCCGTCACCAAGGCGCCCGCGACAGCCGCATCCGCACCATGGTCGAGATCGAAGCCTTCCTCGACATCCACCAACGCTGGAAACGCGTGGGCTATCCATTCGACCACCTGGTGCCTTCGCTGGCCACTGCCATCGGCAGCTCGGGCGACCGCCCTGCTGCCCTTTCCGAACTGGTCGGCATCATCCAGAACGACGGCGTTCGCCTGCCAACCTTGCGTATCGATACCCTGCACTTTGCGGCCAACACACCTTACGAAACCAAGCTGATCACCGACCCTGACCGGGGTGTGCGGATTCTGCCGGTTGAAGTCGCGCGTGCCCTGAAAGGCGCCATGTCGCAAGTGGTAGACGCAGGTACCGCACGGCGTATTTCCGGCAGCTTCAAGCTGCAGGACGGCACACCATTGGTGATGGGCGGCAAGACCGGTACCGGTGACAACCGCATCGAAAGCTTCGGCGCCGGCGGTCGGTTGATTGGCTCGCGCTCGCTCAACCGTACCGCCACTTTCGTGTTCTTCCTGGGCGACAACCACTTCGGCACCCTCACCGCCTTCGTCCCGGGGCGCTCGGCAGAGGCGTTCAAATTCACCTCGGCGCTGCCCGTGCAGGTGCTCAAGGGCATGGCCCCGATCCTCATGCCGTACCTGCAACCGGGCAATCCGAATGAATGCAAACCGCCTCAGGTTGCCCTGCACACACCACCTGCGGCAGGGAACGTATCGAACGACTAGATGATAATCATCTGCATTTAAGGGCTTGTCTTTAGATATATCTTGAGTAATATCTTACGATATATCGCAAACGACGGAGCCCTGCCCCCATGCGCGAACACACCCCCCATGATCCCTTCGAACGGCGCCCTGGCCGTGGCGAGCGCGGCCCACGCGTTTTCGCACCCGGAGACCTCAAGCTATTGATGCTCGACCTGCTGGCCGAACAGCCCGGCCACGGTTACGACCTGATCCGCCAGATCGAAAACCTGTTCGATGGCAGCTACAGCCCAAGCCCCGGGGTGATCTACCCCACGCTGAACTTCCTTGAAGAAGCCGAGCTCATCAGCGGCCAGATACAGGGCAGCAAACGCCTCTACGCCATTACCGATGCCGGCCGCCATGCGCTGGCCGAGCAAGCTGTCGCGCTGGACGGCGTACGTATGCGCATCGAAGTCAGCAAACGCGCCCTGCGCGGCCATGACCGCCCGCCAGAAATTCACGAAGCGGTCGGCAACCTGCGCCACGCACTGCACATGCACAGCGGCCGCTGGACACCGGAAGAAATCGAACGGGTTCGCGACCTGCTCAACCATACCGCCAAGGCCATTGCCTCCGGGCCGGCCGAACCTGTCAGGGAGACTCCCCATGAGTGACACCATCCACCGCGTCAACCACGAGATCCGCCAACGCCGCCTGCAGGTACTGCGGGTCACCGACCTCACCCCGCGCATGCGCCGCATCACCCTGGGTGGTACCGAGCTGCAAGGCTTCACCAGCGTGGGCAGCGACGACCATATCAAGCTGCTGTTCGCCGAAACGCCAGAACAACAGCAGGCCATCGAGGCCCGTAATCTGGGGCGTGACGGTGGTGCACGGCCCACCATGCGCGAGTACACACCACGGCGTATCGACCTGGTGGCCAATGAGCTGGATATCGACTTCGTGCTGCACGGTGACGGCCCTGCCTCCACCTGGGCTGCGCAGGCCGCGCCGGGGCAAACGCTGGATATCGCCGGGCCACGGGCGTCGATGGTGGTGCCGGACATTTTCGACAGCTATTTGCTGATTGGTGACGAAACGGCCATTCCGGCGATTGGCCGTCGGCTGGAAGAGTTGCCAGCGGGCCGCCAGGTGCTGGCGGTGATCCAGATCGAAGATGAGCAGGAGCGCCAGCCACTGCCGAGCAAGGCTCAGGTTGAAGTGATCTGGGTGCGCCGCCAGCAGGAAGATTTGCTGGCACTGGTGAAGAACCTGACCTTGCCGCAAGGCCGGTTGTATGGCTGGGTGGCGCTGGAAAAAGCCCTGACCCGCCAGGCCAAGGCGCTGCTGCTGGAGAAAGGGGTGCCGGAAGATGCGCTGAAGGCTGCAGCCTACTGGCGTGCCGATGGGACTGCGGACGACGAATAAACTGTCGTTTCCAGGCCCGGCCTCTTCGCGGGCAAGCCCGCTCCCACAGGTACTCCACTGCCCTTAAGGTTTGTGTAGTACCTGTGGGAGCGGGCTTGCCCGCGAAGAGGCCGGGACAGGCTAAGCAAACTTATACTTCCCGCGCCACCGATCCAGCCCCAGCAAAACGAGACCAATCCCCCAAAAGCCCGCCAGCACCCCCAAGGCATTGAGCATCACCTGCCCATACCCCAGGCTCGACACATCGATGAACGGGTAGGCATACACGCCAATCTCGCTCCCCCGCCACAGCGCATAGGCAAAGTACACCGCCGGGTAAATCGCCCAGACCGCCAGGTGCCATAGCCGCAACGTGCCCTTGCGCACCTCGCACCACCAATACAAGGCATACAGCACCGGCATCACGTCGTGCAGCAGTTCATCCGCCAGCCACTGCCAGCCTTGCGGCTGCCACAAATGGCGCAACAACAGGCTATAGGCCAACGCAACCAGCAGGATGCTGGCAGCAATGGCTGAACTCACCGAAGGAGACAGGAAAAAACGCTTGGCACGCCCTTCCCGCCCGAACGCCGCATAACTGAGCACCGTCGCCACCAAGGTATTGCTCAGCACGGTGAAGTACCCGAACACGTTGATCAGGCCGCCAATCAGGCTGGCCTGTTCCTGCCAGCGCGCCACCAGCACCAGGTACACCTGCACAGTCAGACCGAACCAGCCCAGTACAGCCATACCGCTCAGCCATGGACGCTGTGCCATGTCAGGCCTGGCGCTGCAGCTTCACATACAACTGCTCGACCTTTTCCCGCGCCCACGGTGTTTTGCGCAAGAAGGTCAGGCTCGACTTGATGGTCGGGTTGCTCTTGAAGCAGCGCACATCGATGCGTTCGGCCAGGCCCTGCCATTGGTAGTGCGCCACCAGCTCGGTAAGGATCTGCTCAAGGGTCTTGCCGTGTAGCGCGTTGTGTTGGGCCGTGCTCATGCTGTGCTCCGTAGGAAAGATGCGCACCTTACACGAGTGTAGTGGTGGGTGGGATCAGTCGACTCGACAGAAAAACCGCTGGCCATGGGCAAAACCTCTGTGCTGAAATAGATATGTTATGTTGTAACATTACAAAAGCTTCTGCCAAGGAACGCCCTATCCCCATGCTGTACTCACCGCTTCGCCTCTCCCCACTTGCCGTCGCGCTCTGGCTGGCTGCATCGCCCAGCCAGGCCGTGGAACTCGAACCCCAGGTCATCACCGCCAACCCGCTGGGCAATCGCCAGCTGGCCGCCCCCAGCACCGTGCTTGAAGGCGACAACCTGTTGCAGCAACAGCACGGCAGCCTCGGTGAAACCCTGAACAAACAGCCCGGTGTCGCCTCCACCTGGTTCGGACCGGGCGCCAGCCGCCCGGTGATTCGTGGCCTGGACGGCGACCGCATTCGTATCCTGCGCAATGGCGTCGGCGCGCTGGATGCCTCGTCGCTGTCCTACGACCATGCCGTGCCGCTGGACCCGATCACCGTCGACCGTGTCGAGATCGTCCGTGGCCCTGCCGCCCTGCTGTACGGCGGTAACGCCATCGGCGGTGTGGTCAACACCTTCGACAACCGCATCCCGGATACGCCCATCGAGGGCATTCATGGTGCCGGTGAGCTGCGCTACGGCGGCGCCGACACCACCCGCAGCAGCGCCGGCAAGCTGGAGGCCGGCAACGGTGCCTTTGCCCTGCACCTGGATGCCAACAGTCGCCAGTTCAACGACCTGCGCATCCCCGGCTATGCCCGCAGTTCCAAGGTACGTGACGCTGACGAGCCCGGCAGCAAGCACCGCCTGGAAAACAGCGACGGTCGCCAGGATGGCGGTGCGGTCGGTGGCGCGTACCATTGGGATCACGGCTACGCTGGCCTGTCCTACAGCGGCTATGACAGTAACTACGGCTCGGTGGCCGAATCCGGCGTGCGCCTGGACATGAAGCAGGACCACTACGCCTTCGCCTCCGAACTGCGCGACCTCGACGGCCCGTTCAGCTCGGTCAAGGTCGATGCCGGCTACACCGACTACGAACACAGGGAGATTGAAGAAGGCGAGGTGCACACCACCTTCAAGAACAAAGGCTACGAAGCGCGCATCGAAGCCCGCCACCAACCGCTCGGGCCGGTGGAAGGGGTGATTGGCGCCCAGGTCAGCCGCAACGAGTTCTCTGCCCTGGGCGAAGAAGCCTTTGTCCCGCACACCGATACCGACAGCCTGGCGCTGTTCATGCTCGAACAGTGGCAGGCCACCGAGCGCCTGAACCTGAGCCTGGGGGCACGCATGGAACACACCCGGGTAGACCCCGACGCCAAAGGCAACGAAAACTTCGTCGATGCCGACAGCGCCAGCAGCTTCAACGCCTTCAGCCTGTCTTCAGGTGCGGTGTACCAGCTCGACCCGATCTGGTCGCTGGCCGCCAACCTCGGCTACACCGAACGCGCCCCGACCTTCTACGAGCTGTATGCCAATGGCGCACACGTGGCCACTGGCGCCTTTGAAGTTGGCGATGCCAGCCTGAACAAGGAAAAGGCCATTTCCGCCGACCTGGCACTACGCTTCGACAATGGCACGCACAAGGGCAGTGTCGGGGTGTTCTACAGCCACTTCCGCAACTACATCGGATTGATCGGCACCGGCAACACCCGCGAAGGTGGACATGACCACGACCATGGCGAGGACGACCACGACCACGATCATGACCACGACGGCTTCCCGGAGTACCAGTACCAGGGCGTGCGTGCGCGCTTCTATGGCATCGAAGCCCAGGACCGCTGGCAACTGGCCGAGAACCGTTACGGCAGCTTCGCGCTGGAACTCTCCGGCGACTACACCCGGGCCAAGAAACTCGACAGTGGCGAGCCGCTGCCACGCATCGCCCCGCTGCGCCTGAACAGCGGGCTGGTCTGGGAACTGGACCGCTGGCAAGCACGGGTCGATGTGCAACATGCGGCATCGCAACACCGCAAGCCGGCCAACGAAACCAGCACCGATGGCTACACCACGCTGGGGGCGAGCGTTGGCTACCGCTTCGAGGTTGGCCAGAGCCAGTGGCTGGCGTTTGTTCGCGGTGAGAACCTGACCGACCAGACTGTGCGTTATGCCAGCTCTATTCTGCGCGACATTGCCCCGGCACCGGGGCGCAGTGTGGAAGTCGGCCTGCGTACTACCTTCTGAAATCGCGGGGGCGCTTGGCGCCCCCTACAGGCCATTGTTACCAGACAAACAATAATGACCTGCGACATTTTGTCTTTTTTTCTTACAACTTCCCCTATATCCTCCTCGCCGCAAGCTGAAACGCTTCATCGAAACCATCTTGTCGCCATATCCATTGAAGGGCCCGCCCTTCGATGCGCTTGCCGTTTTTTCAATAATCAAAAGATAGCGCTATCTCATGTTTCAACTGCCCAAACCCTGTTACATCGGCCTTGCCCTCAGTGCCTTGGCGACACCCGCCAGCGCCAGCGAAATGTTCGCCAACGACTCCCCCTGGATGCTCGGCGACTGGGGCGGCACCCGCAGCGAATTGCTGGAAAAAGGCTACGACTTCACCCTCGGCTACACCGGCGAGATGGGCAGCAACCTGCACGGGGGCTACGACCACGACCGCACGGCGCGCTACAGCGACCAGTTCACCTTTGGCAGCCACCTGGACCTGGAAAAGATCCTGGGCTGGCATGACACCGAGTTCCAGCTGACCATCACCGAACGCCACGGCGACAACATCAGCAACGACCGCATCAACGACCCACGCGTCGGCGGCTTCACCTCGGCCCAGGAAGTCTGGGGCCGTGGCGAAACCTGGCGGCTGACCCAGATGTGGATCAAGCAGAAGTACTTCGACGGCGCGCTGGACGTGAAATTTGGCCGCTTCGGCGAAGGCGAGGACTTCAACAGCTTCCCCTGCGACTTCCAGAACCTGGCCTTCTGCGGCTCGCAGGTGGGCAACTGGGTGGGCGGCATCTGGTACAACTGGCCGGTCAGCCAGTGGGCCCTGCGCGTGCGCTACAACCTGAACCCGGAGCTGTACGCCCAGGTCGGCGTCTTCGAGCAGAACCCTTCCAACCTCGAATCCGGCAACGGCTTCAAGCTCAGCGGCAGCGGCACCCAGGGCGCGGTAATGCCGGTGGAACTGGTGTGGAGCCCGCGCCTGAATGGCCTGAAAGGGGAATATCGCGCCGGCTACTACTACAGTAATGCCAAGGCACAGGATGTTCTAAAGGACAGCAACGGCCAGCCGGCAGCCCTGAGCGGCGCCGCCTACCGCAGCAGTTCCAGCAAACACGGCATGTGGCTCGGCGCCCAGCAGCAGGTGACTTCGCTGGCCTCCGACCAGTCGCGTGGCCTGAGCCTGTTCGCCAACGCCACGGTGCACGACAAGAAGACCAATGCCATCGACAACTATGTGCAGGCAGGACTGGTATACAAAGGGCCTTTCGACGCCCGCGCCAAGGACGACATCGGCTTCGCCCTGGCCCGCGTGCATGTCAACCCTGCCTACCGCAAGAACGCCCGCCTGGCCAACCAGGCCGCCGGCCTCGATGACTACGACAACCCCGGCTTCCTGCCCGTGCAGGACACCGAATACAGCGCCGAGCTGTACTACGGCATTCATTTGGCCGACTGGCTCACGGTTCGCCCCAACCTGCAGTACATCCGCCACCCGGGCGGGGTGTCGCAGGTCGATGGCGCCCTGGTCGGCGGCCTGAAGATCCAGAGCAGTTTCTAACCCCTTTTTGACCTGACGGAGAACCTACGATGAGCACTGAAAGTGCCAACAATGGAAGCCGCTGGCTACCGCGCCTGATGGGCGCGCTGCTGTTGCTGATGGGCCTGGCCCTGCTGGCCGGCGGCATCAAGCTGAGCCAGCTGGGTGGATCGCTGTACTACCTGATCGCCGGTATCGGCTTTGCCCTGTCGGGCATCCTGCTGCTGGCTCAGCGCCGTATCGCCCTGGGCCTGTATGGCCTGGTACTGCTGGCCAGCACCGTCTGGGCCCTGCTCGAAGTGGGCCTGGACTGGTGGCAACTGGTGCCACGCCTGGCTATCTGGTTCGCCATCGGCGTGGTGCTGCTGCTGCCATGGGCACGTCGCCCGCTGATCGGCCCGGCCAGCAAAGCCAACACTGCGCTGCTGAGCGTTGCCGTGGTCGCATCCGGCGCTTGCGCGGTCGCCAGCCAGTTCACCCATCCCGGTGAAGTGTTCGGCGAACTGGGCCGCGAAAGCAGCGAAATGGCCAGTGCCGCCCCGGCCATGCCCGACGGCGAATGGCAGGCCTACGGCCGTACCGAACATGGCGACCGCTACTCGCCACTGCGCCAGATCACTCCGCAGAACGCCTACCGCCTGGAAGAAGCCTGGCGTATTCGTACCGGTGACCTGCCGACCGAAAACGACCCGGTGGAGCTGACCAACCAGAACACCCCGCTGAAGGTCAACGGCATGCTCTATGCCTGCACCGCGCACAGCCGCCTGCTGGCCCTGGACCCGGACACCGGCGCCGAAATATGGCGCTACGACCCTCAGGTCAAAAGCCCGGTCGGCACCTTCAAAGGCTTTGCCCACATGACCTGCCGTGGCGTTTCGTACTATGACGAAAACCGCTACGTCAGCCGCGACGGCAGCCCTGCGCCGAAAATCACTGACGCCGGCCAGGCCGTGGCCCAGGCCTGCCCGCGCCGCCTCTACCTGCCTACCGCAGATGCCCGCCTGATCGCCATCAACGCCGACAACGGCAAGGTGTGCGAAGGCTTCGCCAACCAGGGCGTGATCGACCTCACCACCGGCATCGGCCCGTTCACTGCTGGCGGCTACTACTCCACCTCGCCTGCTGCGGTTACCCGTGACCTGGTGATCATCGGCGGCCACGTGACCGACAACGAGTCGACCAACGAACCGTCCGGCGTGATCCGCGCCTACGACGTGCACGACGGCCACCTGGTATGGAACTGGGACAGCAACAACCCGGACGACACCAAGCCATTGGCCCCCGGCAAGCAGTACAGCCGCAACTCGGCCAACATGTGGTCGATCGCCAGCGTCGATGAAGACCTTGGCATGATCTACCTGCCGCTGGGCAACCAGACCCCGGACCAGTGGGGTGCCGACCGCACACCGGGCGCCGAGAAGTACAGCGCCGGCGTGGTCGCGCTTGACCTGGCCACCGGCAAAGCCCGCTGGAACTACCAGTTCACCCACCACGACCTGTGGGACATGGACGTTGGCAGCCAGCCGACCCTGGTGCACCTGAAGACCGACGATGGCGTGAAACCGGCAATCATCGTACCGACCAAGCAAGGCAGCCTGTATGTGCTCGACCGCCGCGACGGCACGCCGATCGTACCGATTCGCGAAATCCCTACCCCGCAAGGCGCGGTGAAGGGCGACCACACCTCGCCGACCCAGGCCCGCTCCGACCTCAACCTGCTTGGCCCTGAGCTGACCGAACAGGCCATGTGGGGCGCCACGCCGTTCGACCAGATGCTGTGCCGCATCCAGTTCCGCGAGCTGCGCTACGAAGGCCAGTACACCCCGCCGTCCGAGCAGGGCTCGCTGATCTACCCAGGCAACGTCGGCGTGTTCAACTGGGGCAGCGTGTCGGTCGACCCGGTGCGCCAGCTGCTGTTCACCTCGCCCAACTACATGGCCTTCGTGTCAAAGATGGTCCCGCGTGAGCAGGTTGCCGAAGGCAGCAAGCGCGAAAGCGAGACCAGCGGTGTGCAGCCGAACACCGGCGCACCGTACGCCGTGACCATGCACCCGTTCATGTCGCCACTGGGCGTACCGTGCCAGGCCCCGGCCTGGGGCTACGTTGCCGCCATCGACCTGTTCACCAACAAGGTGGTGTGGAAGCACAAGAACGGCACCACCCGCGACAGCACCCCGGTCCCGATCGGCCTGCCGGTTGGCGTGCCGAGCATGGGCGGCTCGATCGTGACCGCTGGTGGCGTCGGCTTCCTCAGCGGCACGCTGGACCAGTACCTGCGCGCCTATGACGTGAACAACGGCAAGGAGTTGTGGAGTGCACGCCTGCCAGCAGGTGGCCAGGCCACGCCGATGACCTACACCGGCAAGGATGGCAAGCAGTACGTGCTGGTGACTGCTGGTGGCCATGGCTCGCTGGGTACCAAGATGGGCGATTACATCATCGCTTACAAACTCGCGGAGTAATCCTCAAATGCGGCGGCGCCTGCACCGCCGCATTCGCGGCTAAAGCCGCTCCTACAGGAATTGCGCTTTACCTGTAGGAGCGGCTTTAGCCGCGAAGAGGCCGGTACAGCCAACCAAAGATGAAAGCCCTGCCTGCTGCCTTCGTCTACCATTGAAACCCATCCCCCCCTGCCCCATCTAAGCACCATAGTCATTCACGCAGGTGCCCCATGAGCGACCAGCAGGATTTCCCGGAACACCCCGACGAACACAGCGAAGTCGAACACACCACCACGCAGGCCGAAGCCGGCCATGCCCTCGCCCTGCCCGGCCAGCAGCTGCCGGACAAGGTCTATGTGATCCCGATCCACAACCGCCCGTTCTTCCCGGCCCAGGTACTGCCGGTCATCGTCAACGAAGAACCTTGGGCCGAAACCCTCGACCTGGTGGCCAAGTCGCCGGACCACTGCCTGGCACTGTTCTTCATGGACACCCCGCCAGAAGACCACCGCCACTTCGACACCGCCGCGCTGCCGCAGTACGGCACGCTGGTCAAGGTACACCATGCCAGCCGTGAAAACGGCAAGCTGCAGTTCGTCGCTCAGGGCCTGACCCGGGTACGCATCCGCACCTGGCTCAAGCACCACCGCCCGCCCTACCTGGTTGAAGTCGAATACCCGCGCCAGCCCGCCGAGCCCACCGACGAGGTCAAGGCCTACGGCATGGCGTTGATCAACGCGATCAAAGAGCTGCTGCCGCTCAACCCGTTGTACAGCGAAGAGCTGAAGAACTACCTCAATCGCTTCAGCCCCAACGACCCGTCGCCGCTCACCGACTTCGCCGCCGCGCTCACCTCGGCCACCGGCAACCAGTTGCAGGAAGTGCTCGACTGCGTACCCATGCTCAAACGCATGGAAAAGGTGCTGCCGATGCTGCGCAAAGAGGTGGAAGTCGCGCGCCTGCAGAACGAGATCTCGGCCGAGGTCAACCGGCAGATCGGCGAACACCAGCGCGAGTTCTTCCTCAAGGAACAGCTCAAGGTCATCCAGCAAGAGCTGGGCCTGACCAAGGACGACCGCAGTGCCGACCTCGAACAGTTCGAGCAGCGCCTGGAAGGCAAGACCCTGCCGCCCCAGGCACGCAAGCGCATCGACGAAGAGATGGGCAAGCTGGCCATTCTCGAAACCGGCTCACCCGAGTACGCCGTTACCCGCAACTACCTCGAATGGGCCACCGCCCTGCCATGGGGTGTTTACGGCAAGGACAAGCTCGACCTCAAGCATGCGCGCAAGGTCCTCGACCAATACCATGCCGGCCTCGACGACATCAAGGAACGCATCCTCGAATTCCTCGCCGTAGGGGCCTGGAAAGGCGAGATCAGCGGCTCGATCGTGCTGTTGGTCGGCCCGCCCGGGGTGGGCAAGACCAGCATCGGCAAGTCCATCGCCGAGTCGCTTGGCCGGCCGTTCTACCGCTTCAGCGTTGGCGGTATGCGTGACGAGGCCGAGATCAAGGGCCATCGCCGTACCTACATCGGCGCCCAGCCCGGCAAGCTGGTGCAAGCCCTGAAAGACGTCGAAGTGATGAATCCGGTGATCATGCTCGACGAAATCGACAAGATGGGCCAGAGCTACCAGGGCGACCCGGCTTCAGCGCTGCTGGAAACCCTCGACCCGGAGCAGAATGTCGACTTCCTCGACCACTACCTCGACCTGCGCCTGGACCTGTCCAAGGTGCTGTTCGTGTGCACTGCCAACACCCTCGACTCGATCCCCGGCCCACTGCTCGACCGCATGGAAGTGATCCGCCTGTCCGGCTATATCACCGAGGAAAAACTGGCCATCGCCAAACGCCACCTGTGGCCCAAGCAACTGGAAAAGGCCGGCGTGGCCAAGACCAGCCTCAGCATCAGCGACAGCGCCCTGCGTATGGTGATCGAAGGCTACGCTCGCGAAGCCGGCGTGCGCCAGCTGGAGAAGCAACTGGGCAAGCTGGTGCGCAAGGCCGTGGTCAAATTGCTGGAAGACCCTGAAGCCAAACTGAAGATCGGCACCAAGGACCTGGAGGCCGCGCTCGGCACGCCGGTGTTCCGCAGCGAGCAGGTACTGGCTGGCAAAGGCGTGATCACGGGCCTGGCCTGGACCAGCATGGGCGGCGCCACGCTGCCGATCGAGGCGACCCGCATCCACACACTCAACCGTGGCTTCAAGCTGACTGGCAAGCTGGGTGACGTGATGAAGGAGTCGGCCGAAATTGCCTACAGCTATGTCAGCTCCAACCTCAAGCAGTTTGGCGGTGACCCTGGCTTCTTCAACGAAGCGTTCATCCACCTGCATGTACCTGAAGGAGCTACACCCAAAGACGGCCCGAGCGCTGGCATCACCATGGCAAGTGCCCTGCTGTCGCTGGCCCGCGACCAGGCGCCGAAAAAAGGCGTGGCCATGACCGGCGAGCTGACCCTCACCGGCCAGGTGCTACCGATTGGTGGTGTGCGCGAGAAGGTGATTGCGGCGCGGCGGCAGAAAATCTTCGAGCTGATCTTGCCAGAGCCTAACCGAGGGGACTTCGAAGAACTGCCGGACTATTTGCGCGAAGGCCTGACGGTTCACTTCGCCAAGCGCTTTGCGGATGTGGCCAAGGTCCTGTTCTAACCTGCACCGGCCTCTTCGCGGCTTTAGCCGCGAGGAGGCCGGCACTGACAACACAAAACCCAACAGCATCGGTTATCCTCGGGCCATCGCCAGCCCCCGGAGCCAACATGACCGCCCCTCGTCTGCTCGTTCCCCTGAGCTTCGCCCTGCTTTCTGCCTGCGCCCAGCACCCCACACAGCCCGTCGAACTGGATGCCGAGAGTGAATGCCCAACACGGCTGCAGGTAGGCCAGGCACTCACCCTGAGCTTGCCCAGCAACCCGTCCACCGGCTATCGCTGGCGTGTCGAAAACCCAGCCTCAAGCATACTGCTCAGCCTCGGCCCGGAGGTGTACAGCGCCCCCGAAGAAGAAGACGTGGTCGGCAGCGCCGGTGTTTCCACCTGGCGCTTCCAGGCCAGCAACACCGGGGACGCCCAACTGGTGCTGGTCTACCAGCAGCCGTGGGCCGCAGACGTCGCCCCGGTGCAAACCTTCGACTGCAAGGTTATCGTCCGCTGAGCACGATCAACTGCGGTCATACGCCATCTGCACGACCTTCAGGTAGTCACAGAGGTCTTTCAGCGCGACCGTGGCAGCATCCAGCCCCATCGTCGCGCTGAGCTTCGCGGCCTGAGCCTGCCACTCCAGTTCCACCTTGCGCAGTTCGTGCAACCACTCGTTCTTGAGCGGCTCAAGGCCGGACAAGGCCTTGAGCGCCTCCTGCTCATCCTGAGCAGTTTGCAGCGCTCGCTGTAGGTGCCGCTGGTCGCCCAGCGCTTCCTCTATTTTTGCATCAAGCCGGGTGCGGACCTTGCTCAAGTCGCTGAACGTCTTGGCCCCCTCCAGTGCATCAGCATGCTTGGCCAACTTCCCGGTCATAACCTTCAACAGGCTGGCATCAACTTTCGGGTCCTTTATCAACCCTATCACCTGGTCGATTTCTTCATCACTCGGGATCAATCCCTTCAATGCACTGGCAACTGAAGGCCTCTCGAACAGCTCGATAGCTTGGCCGATATCTACACGCTGCTGACGCAACTGAGCCAACCGCAGATCGAATGCTGCCGCCTGCTCCTGGAGGGTGACGATTCTCTTTTCCAACTCCGCCAACGGCTCTGCCAAAGCCGACAGCGAGAAGAGTTCCAATCGCAGATTCTGCCTGGCCAATAGCACATGAAGCTGGTCCAGACGGCTCAGCACACTGGCAAGCCTGTAGTGGGTATCCGTCCCCAGTTTGCTCGGAATGAAATCCCGGTCCTCCAGCAAAACGATACCGCCTATCAGGCTCTCCTTGAAGGCGCGCTCTACAGCCAACAACAGCGTGCGCAATTCTGTCAATTGCTCACGCGCCCCTGGCAGCACGTTCATATCCCAGCTTTCGATCAGGTGGAATACATGATCTTGCACCTTTTGCATCTGTACAAAATCAGGCAGGCTTGCATTCGCGTCAATAACATCCATGTCAAACATCCTCATACTCCTCGATCAGTTCATTGAACAACTCGGACAATGTATGGCAAATATTGCCTATCTTGCTCCACGGTTTGATAACTTCAGAAAAATCATGAACGAACGACTCAAGTTGAGTGATGCTGCTCAGCTCTTTGGCCTCGTTGACAGAGTTATTGGCGTAAGAGGCCAGAAACAACCAGACGTCTGCCAGGCGCTTGGTCGCTGCCGAGAGGTCCTTGCACCTGAACTGCAGGTCCCTGACCAATGTCGAAACGCGCTCGAAGTCGATCAAGGCGGGGGCCATCTTGCCCAGCGCATCCGCAAGCTCTTCACGCTGTCCGATCAACGCATTTTTGCTTGCCCGGATCTTTTCTGCCTTGTCACCGAATACACCACCGGTTATTACCAGACCGAGAGGACCCAGCAAGATACCTGTAAACGCGTAGCCCACATTGGTGTCATACTCAGACTTCAACTGATCGATCTGTACGTCCCATTGATCCAGTTGCTGGCGTTTTTTCAAAATTTCTTCATGGGAAACTTTCTCGTCGAAGTGCTTCAACAACCGCACCATTCGCGGCCTTAGTTCGCGCTTGATCTCGCTGTTAAACCAGTTGGCGCGTGCATCCACCTCATCGATTCGCCGCCGGGTGCCTTCAATCTCCCTGACGAGTTCGTTGATGCCAACTCCCAACACACTGGCGATCTGCACTTGTTCCTCTTCGCTCAGTTCCAAGGTGTATACATCATCGCCTTGTTCGGCCTTGCGCTGCTTGATCGCCACGAAAACATCGCTGCTTTCAAGATGTTCCAGCAGGCTGCCACCACGCTGTACCAGGCTTTCGGCGAACAGTTCTATTTCAGGCCCCAGTTGCTTGATGCTACGCTCCAGTATGTCCCATTCGTACACATGCCTGTGCAGCGCCGTATACAGTTCATGTACCATCGAAGCATCTAGGCCCAGTGTCGCATAATCGACTTCTCGTTCAATTTCGACTCGCGTACGGGGCAACTGATTCACGGTATTGGTGTAGCGCTTGATGGCCTTCAGATTATCAGCTGTCAACAGACTACCGACATGCTGTCCCCCCTCCAGTCGGTTCTCGATAAATGAAAAATAGCGTTCCGGCAACATTTTAACCCTGGACACCGGATCCAGCTCTTCCACGGTAACTTCATCCCGCCCACTCATGGCACTCATCACTTAATCAAAACCCCTTTTCAAGCCCAATGAACATGCGCTGAAAGTGTCCACCTTCCCCACGCTCAGTTCATTCACCTTGATAACTTAACGCTGTGGGAAAGTTCACTGCTCCCGGTCTGAACGCTCCGACCCTGAAGCATTGCCATGGCAAGATGCGCGGCCATTGGATAAAATGCGCCCCCGTTTCACCCTGTATCGAGCCTGCCGTGAGCAAACAACCCGACCGCCTCTTCTCCCAACCCCTGGAGCAGGTGCCTGATTTCGTCTTCAACGAGGACGTGGTGCGTGTGTTCCCGGACATGATCAAGCGCTCGGTGCCCGGGTACCCGACCATCGTCGAGAACCTCGGTGTGCTGGCCGCGCGTTTCGCCCAGCCAAATACCGCGCTGTACGACCTGGGCGCATCGCTGGGCGCAGTCACCCAGTCGCTGCGCCGCCATGTACGCAGCGACGGCTGCCGGGTGATCGCAGTGGACAATTCCGCCGCCATGGTCGAGCGTTGCCGCCAGTACCTCACCGCCCAGGACTCGATGTTCCAGGAGCTGCTGCCGGTGCACGTGCTGGAGGCAGATATCCTTACCCTGCCCTTCGAGCCCGCCTCGGTAGTGGCGATGAACTTCACCCTGCAGTTCATCGCCCCCGACCAGCGTCTGGAACTGCTCGGCCGTATCCGCCAGGCACTGCTGCCCGGTGGCGCGCTGATCCTCTCGGAAAAGCTGCGGTTCGCCGATGAGCAAGAGCAGGACCTGCTCAATGAACTGCACCTGGACTTCAAGCGGGCCAATGGCTACAGCGAACTGGAAATCGCCCAGAAGCGCAGCGCCATTGAAAACGTGATGCGCCCCGATACCCTCGAAGCCCACCAGGAGCGCCTGCGCGCCGCCGGTTTCTCGAAAGTGGTGCCCTGGTTCCAATGCCTTAACTTCGCCTCGTTGATAGCCCTGCCATGATCGATCTGTCCCCCCTCGTCCGCCGCCTGGCGGGCACGCCCCTGGCTTCCTGGTCGCAAGGCCTGCAAGCGCAACTGGAAGCCAAGCTGGAGAAAGGCCACGGTGACCTCGACCGCTGGCGTGGTGCGCTCGATGCGCTGCCCGCCCTGCAACCCAGCGATATCGACCTGGTCAACGGGCTGCGTCTGGACTGCGACTGCGACGACGCCACCCGTGCGCAAATGCGCCAGGCACTGATGGACCTGTCGCCTTGGCGCAAAGGCCCGTTCGACCTGTTTGGCGTGCATGTGGACACCGAGTGGCATTCGGACTGGAAATGGTCACGCGTTGCGCCGCACCTGGACCTCAAAGGCAAGCGCGTGCTCGACGTGGGCTGCGGCAACGGCTACTACCAATGGCGCATGCTCGGTGCCGGGGCCGACATGGTGATTGGCGTCGACCCCAACTGGCTGTTCTTCTGCCAGTTCCAGGCCGTGCAGCAATACCTGCCGGAGCTGCCGGCGTGGCATTTGCCGTTCGCCCTGGAGGACCTTCCCGCCAGCCTGGAAGGTTTCGACACGGTGTTTTCCATGGGCGTGTTCTACCACCGCCGCTCCCCCATCGAACACTTGCTGGCGCTGAAAGACTGCCTGGTCAAAGGTGGCGAGCTAGTGCTGGAAACCCTGGTGATCGAAGGCGACGAAAACCAGGTACTGGTACCTGAAGACCGTTACGCGCAGATGCGCAACGTCTGGTACTTGCCATCGGTTCCGGCCCTGGAGCGCTGGTTGCGCCGTGCCGGTTTCAGCGAGGTGCGTTGCGTCGATGTAAGCGTGACCAGCGTCGAGGAACAGCGCAGTACCGAGTGGATGCGCTACCAGTCGCTGGGCGACTTCCTCGACCCGAACGACCACAGCAAGACCATCGAAGGCCTGCCGGCCCCACGCCGCGCCACCCTGCTGGCGCGCAAATAAAAAAGGCGCCCGGTTGGGCGCCTGAATACACCTGCGCCGAGGAGCTGTCGCGCGCAGGTGCTGTTACCTCAGTCCTTGGCCACCTCACGGGCCTTCTCTTGCGCCTTGCGCTCGCGTTCGGCAACGGCTTGTTGCTTGTCGCCGTGCAGGCGCTGCTGGTCTTCGCGGAACGCTTGCCAGAACTGCCTGGAACGCTCCGCACCGCCCTCGGCGTAAACACTGGCGCTGCCCAGGGCAAGGGTGGCCAACAGCAGGTATTTGGTCAGGTTCATCGTGGTTGCCTCGTGATAACCGATCAGACACGGCCATCCTAGTGAGGGGTAGCTAACAGCAAGGTGAGGCGAGGATTACAGTCCTGCAATCTGCGCAGAACAGACAGCCAGATAACCGCAGCATTACAAATCCGTTATCTGCGCCGCGATTGCTTTCTCATGCCGTAACATCCCGCCCCTTGACCCTGATGCCACTACAGGGTCGAGAATCGCCCCCTTTCATCACACCGAGCCCCTTCATGCGCCTACTGATCATCGAGGACGAACTGCGTACCGCCGATTACCTGCAACAGGGCCTGCGCGAAAACGGCTACGTGGTCGACTGCGCCCACACCGGCACCGACGGCCTGCACCTGGCCCGCCAGCAGCCGTATGACCTGGTCATCCTCGACGTTAACCTGCCAGAACTCGATGGCTGGACCGTGCTGCAGCGGCTGCGTGCCGAATCGGCTACGCGCATCATGATGCTCACCGCTCACGGCCGCCTCGCCGACCGGGTCAAAGGCCTGGACCTGGGTGCCGATGACTACTTGCTCAAGCCCTTCGAGTTCCCCGAGTTGCTGGCCCGGATCCGCAGCCTCCTGCGGCGCAACGACCAGCAACTGCAGCCCAGCACCCTGCGCGTCGCCGACCTGGAGCTGGACCCCGGCCGTCACCGCGCCTACCGCGCCGGGCAACGCATCGACCTGACCGCCAAGGAGTTCGCGCTGCTCCACCTGCTGATGCGTCAGACCGGCGAAGTGTTGTCGCGCACACAGATCATCTCGTTGGTCTGGGACATGAATTTCGACTGCGACACCAACGTGGTCGAGGTCTCGATCCGGCGCCTGCGGGCGAAGATAGACGACCCCTTCGACAACAAGCTCATCCACACCCTGCGTGGCGTAGGCTATGTACTTGAGGCGCGCTTTTGAAAAACCCCAGCCTGTCGCTGCGCCTGGGCCTGAGCGTCACACTGATGGGCGCCGCACTCGTGCTGCTGCTTGCCTGCCTGGCGGTGTTCGCTCTGGATCACGAACTGGACAACCGCGCACGCAAAGACCTGGCGCGCAAGATGCTGCAGGTCGAGCACAACCTGCGCGTTGACCTGCGCAGCGAGGACCTGGGCAGCCGCGCCCACCCCCTGCTCGACCTGGTAATGGGGCATGACAACCTCAGCCTCAGCGTAATGGCCCTGGAGGGCCGCCACCCGCACCTGCTCAGCCTCGGCCCGGCTTTGGAGTCGCAGGTGGGCGAATTGCACACCAATGCCCGCCTGAGCTTTCACGCCTGGCGCGACAGCAGCGGCAATCAGATCCTCACCGTGACCCGGCTGATGCGCCTGCGCGACAACACGCCGGTGAAGGTGATGATGTCGCTCAACCGCGCCGACGACAACGCCCTGCTGCAGGCTTACCTGCATTCCACTTTGCTCGCTCTGCCACTGCTGCTGGTCTTGATTGGCGCGGGCGCCTGGTGGCTGATGCAACGCGGCCTGAAACCCCTGCGGCACTTCCGGCGCATTGCCGGGCAGGTATCGGCCCAGGACCTGCAGCATCGTTTGCCCGCCACTGGCTTGCCACAGGAGCTGGCAGAACTGGCCAGCAGCATCAACGTCATGCTCGATCGCCTCGATCAGGGCGTGAGCCAGTTGTCGCAGTTCTCCGACGATCTGGCCCATGAACTGCGTACGCCATTAAGCAATCTGATGGGCAAGGCGCAAGTGACCCTGGCCCGTGAGCGGGACAACGCCAACTACCGGGAAGTGCTGGAAGACAGCATCGAGGAACTGACGCGGCTCAACCGCATCATCAACGACATGTTGTTTCTCGCCCAGGTCAGCCAGCCTCAGGCGCAGATCGCGCTCAAGCCGATGGCATTGGCCGACGAGGCTGCAAGGGTGGTCGAGCTGTTTGCTTTCAGCGCCGAGGTGAAAACGATTGAATTGCGGGTTCAGGGCTGGGGTACGGCACTGGGTGACCGTTTGATGTTCCAGCGGGCGTTGTCGAACCTGCTGAGCAATGCGATACGGCATGGCCCTGAGGGTGACCCCATCGAACTGCGTATCGAACGCTCTGGCAGCGAAGTACGGCTATCTGTGGAGAACCAGGGGCCTGGCATCGCTGCCGAGCACCAGTCGCGGTTGTTCGAGCGGTTTTACCGGGTAGGATCGGGGCGCTCGCGGCTGGAGGGCGGGACCGGGTTGGGGTTGGCGATCGTGAAGTCGATCATGCAGTTGCATGGTGGGCAGGTTGAACTGATTAGCAGCCCCCCAGGGCCTACCCGCTTTACCCTGGTGTTTCCTGCCGAGTAATCTGCAGCCTGTACTGGCCGCTTCGCGTACCCGCGAAGTGACCAGCACAGGCGGCCCAAAAATCAGCGCGAAGCCGCCACGATCAACGCCTTCATCTCGGCAACGGCAGCCTTGAAGCCAACAAACAGCGCATGCGCCACCAGCGCATGGCCAATGTTCAGCTCATTGATACCCTTGATCGCCGCCACCGCCTCAACGTTGTGGTAATGCAGCCCGTGACCGGCATTGACGATCAGTCCCTGCCCCACGCCAAACGCCACGCCATCGACGATACGCTTGAGTTCCTCAGCCACTTCAGTCGGGGTTTCGGCATCGGCATAACGCCCGGTGTGCAGTTCGATGGCCGGTGCCCCCACGCGGCGTGAAGCCTCGATCTGCCGCTCGTCGGCATCGATGAACAGCGACACTTCGGCACCGGTGCGCGACAGGCGCTCCACGGCTGCCTTGATCCGCGCCTCTTGCCCGGCCACATCCAGGCCACCTTCGGTGGTCAGCTCCTGACGGGTTTCGGGGACCAGGCAAATGTGCGCCGGGCGGATCTTCTCGGCAAACGTCATCATCTCTTCGGTGACGCCCATCTCGAAGTTCATGCGCGTCTGCAGCACATCCTTGAGCAGCACCACGTCACGCTCCTGGATGTGCCGGCGGTCTTCGCGCAGGTGCACGGTGATGCCATCGGCGCCCGCCTCTTCGGCGTCCAGGGCAGCCTTGACCGGATCAGGGTAACGCGTGCCCCGGGCCTGGCGCAGGGTCGCCACGTGGTCGATGTTTACGCCAAGAAGCATGCGGTTGCTGTGAGTCACGAAAGGCTCTCCTGAAGATTGAGCCCCACAGCATACGTCGTGATCAGCGCTTGCGAAACAGTTCCCGGCTGACCAGCGGTTTTGCGCCCAGGTGAACGGCCAATGCCTGGCGCATCAGGCGTTTGGCGGCGAGCAAAGCGCCTGGGGCGTTCCAGTCAGCTTCTGCCAGGGCCATGAGCTCGGTGCCGCGAAACAGGCCGGGTTGCACCAGCTCGACCCGCTCCAGACCGGCATCCACGCGCAAGCGGTAAAGGCCGTCGGCCACGATGGGGTGGTCGTTGACGTCATGGTTCAAGGAAAACGCATAACCAAGCTCGTCCAGCAGCCGCCATTCGAACGAACGCAGCAGCGGCTCCAGCGGGCGCCCGGCGGCCAAGGCTTGCAGGGTCAACGTGTAATGCTCGAACAGGGCCGGGAACGGCGCTTCAGCCGGCAGCAGGCGCATGAGCAGCTCGTTGAGGTACAAGCCGCTGAACAGGGCATCACCGTGTAGCCAGGCCGCAATCCCGGCGCTGTCCATGCGACCGACATTCTTCAGCTCGCCACGCCCGCGCAGCTCCACCTCCAGCGGCACGAACGGCCGCACCAGGCTGCCGCCCTTGCCGCGCGCACGGCGCAGTACAGCGCGCATGCGGCCCTGCGGGGTGAAGAAGTCTACCAGCGCGCTGGTTTCCTTGTAGGCACGGCTGTGCAGCACATAGGCTGGCTGGCCGACGGGTTGTTCCATGGGCGATCACTCGTTCCCTGTAGCCAGGAATAACCGCATATTGGGGCTGCTGTGCAGCCCATCGCCGGCAAGCCAGCTCCCACAGGTACTGCACAAGCCTTGAAGTCGATGCGGTCGGTGTGGGAGCTGGCTTGCCGGCGATGGGCCGCACCGCGGCCCCAACAGTATTGCTTACAGGTCGCCGTAACCCAGCGAACGCAGTGCACGCTCGTCGTCGGACCAGCCGCCTTTCACCTTGACCCACAGGTTGAGCATGACCTTGGAGTCGAACAGCACTTCCATGTCCTTGCGCGCCTCAGAGCCGATGCGCTTGATGCGCTCGCCCTTGTCGCCAATGATGATCTTCTTCTGGCCATCACGTTCAACCAGGATCAGCGCGTGGATGTGCAGCACATGGCCCTGCTGCTTGAATTCTTCAATTTCCACGGTGATCTGGTACGGCAGCTCCGCACCCAGCTGGCGCATGATCTTCTCGCGCACCAGTTCGGCGGCCAGGAAACGGCTGCTGCGGTCAGTGATCTGGTCTTCCGGGAAGAAGTGATCGTTTTCAGGCAAGTGCTTGGCGATCTGTGCTTCCAGCGCTTCGAGGTTGTGCCCCTGCTGCGCAGAGATCGGCATCACCTCGGCGTTCGGCAGTTGCTCCTGCAGCCACTGCAGGTGCGGAATCAACTCGGCCTTCTCTTCCATGCGGTCGGTCTTGTTGACCGCGATGATCAGCGGGCCAGTCACGTACTGCACACGCTCCAGCACCAGTTGGTCCTCGTCGGTCCACTTGGTGCGGTCGACCACGAAAATCACCACGTCGACGTCCTTCAGGGCCGCCGAGGCGTTGCGGTTCATGTAGCGGTTCAGGGCCTTGTCGTTGGCCTTGTGCATACCCGGGGTATCGACGTAGATCGCCTGCACGTCACCCTCGGTCTTGATGCCGAGCATGTTGTGGCGGGTGGTCTGCGGCTTGCGCGAGGTAATCGCCAGCTTCTGGCCGAGGATGTGGTTAAGCAGGGTCGACTTGCCGACGTTGGGGCGCCCGACAATGGCGACGTAGCCGCAGCGGGTCGGGTTGTTATCAGTCATTGCCATTCTCCACGCCCAGGGCGATCAGTGCAGACGCGGCAGCTACTTGCTCGGCAATACGCCGGCTAACGCCCTGACCACGGCTCTTGTTGTTCAGCAGCACCACTTCGCATTCGACGAAGAACGTGCGGCAGTGCGGTTCACCCTGGATATCCACCACTTCGTAGCGCGGCAGCTCACAGCTGCGCGACTGCAGAAACTCTTGCAGGCGGGTTTTCGGGTCCTTGTTGGTATCGACCAGGGTCAAGCCTTCGAACTCATCGGCAAGCCAGGCCAGGACGCGCTCCCGTGCGGTTTCCATATCGGCGTCCAGGTAGATGGCACCGATCAGTGCCTCCAGGGCGTCGGCCAGGATCGACTCGCGGCGAAAACCGCCGCTCTTGAGCTCACCCGAACCCAGGCGCAAGTATTCGCCCAGGTCGAAGCCGCGGGCCAGCCGGGCCAGGGTTTCGCCCTTGACCAGCCGCGCACGCAGGCGCGACAGCTGGCCTTCACGGGCCTGCGGAAAACGCTCGAAAAGCGCTTCGCCGGCAACGAAGTTGAGAATGGCGTCACCGAGAAACTCCAGGCGCTCGTTGTTGCGCCCGGCATAGCTGCGATGGGTCAGCGCCAGGAGCATCTGGTCCTGGTTCTTGAAGGTATAACCGAGCTTTCGCTCCAGACGGGCAAGGGAAGCACTCATGCGGCCACCCGTTCGTTGTTCAACGCGTTGTTCAAATCAACATCCTGAAAGACTGTTTGGCTGTGGTTCGCCACACGATGTGCGGCGAATCTCCCGATCCCTGAGAACACAGCCTATGTCAGAAATGCATTCGGCGCTGTCTGCTGGACAGCGCCGATGGGTATCAATGGATCAGGCCAACCCGCGACAGGTTGGGCAGGTGGCTGAGCTTGGGTTCTGGCCAGCTCATCCACACCGCAAAGGCCTTGCCGACGATGTTCCGGTCCGGAACCATGCCGTGCAGCTCCTTGGGAATGTTCGGGTCATCCCAGAAACGGCTGTCGTTGGAATTGTCGCGGTTGTCGCCCATCATGAAGTAATGGCCTGCCGGCACGGTCCATTGCTGGTCTGGCGGCATGCGATAACGGCTCATTTCCTTGCGGATCAGGTGTTCGGCCTCGCCGAGTTTTTCCTTGTACAACTCGGCGCTACCCAAGGTACCTGGCTCGGTGCCCACCAGTTGTTCGGCAATCGGCTGGCCGTTGACGAACAGCCGCTTGTCGTTGGTGTAGCGAACCACATCACCCGGCAAGCCAACCACACGCTTGATGTAGTTGACGTTCGGGTCGCTCGGGTAGCGGAACACCATTACATCACCGCGTTGCGGGTCACCGACCTCGATGACCTTCTTGTCGATCACCGGCAAACGAATGCCGTACGAGAACTTGTTCACCAGGATGAAATCGCCCACTTCCAGGGTCGGTTTCATCGACCCCGAAGGGATCTGGAACGGCTCGACCAGGAACGAGCGTAGCACCAGCACGATGAACAGCACCGGAAAGAACGACTTGCCGTACTCGACCAGCAGCGGTTCCTTGTTCAGGCGCTCGACCACGGCCATCTCGGGCTGGCTGACGCTGCCCTGGTAGTTGGCGATTGCTGCGCGCCGGCGCGGGGCCAGGAACAGCAGGTCGATCAAGCCCAGCAGACCGCAGACGAAGACGGCGATGACTAGCAACAGCGGGAAATTTAGCGACATAGGACCTAGCTATCCAACCTGAGCACGGCGAGGAAGGCTTCTTGTGGAATCTCCACGTTGCCCACCTGTTTCATGCGTTTCTTACCGGCCTTCTGCTTCTCCAGCAGTTTCTTCTTACGGCTGACGTCACCGCCGTAGCACTTGGCCAGTACGTTCTTTCTGAGCGCCTTGACGGTTGTCCGCGCGATGATCTGGCCGCCGATAGCTGCCTGGATCGCCACGTCGAACATCTGCCGAGGGATCAGTTCCTTCATCTTTTCGGTCAACGCACGGCCTTTGTAGGCCGCGTTGTCGCGGTGCACGATCAATGCCAAAGCATCGACCTTGTCGCCGTTGATCAGTACATCCAGCTTGACCAGGTTGGCCGACTGGTAGCGGTCGAAATGATAGTCCAGCGAAGCATAGCCGCGGCTGGTGGACTTGAGGCGGTCGAAGAAGTCCAGTACCACTTCGTTCATCGGCATGTCGTAACGCACCTGAACCTGGCTGCCGAGGAACTGCATGTCGCGCTGCACGCCACGCTTCTCGATGCACAGGGTGATGACGTTACCCAGGTGCTCTTGCGGTACCAGAATGGTCGCGGTGACGATCGGCTCACGGAAGTCGGCCACAGCCGATACGTCTGGCAGCTTCGACGGGTTGTCGACAACGATGGTTTCGCCGGTTTTCAGTTCCAGCTCGTAGATCACGCTAGGTGCGGTGGTGATCAGGTCCAGGTCGTATTCGCGCTCCAGGCGCTCCTGGATGATCTCCATGTGCAGCATGCCAAGGAAGCCGCAACGGAAGCCGAAGCCCAAAGCGTCAGAGCTTTCCGGCATGTACTGCAGCGACGAGTCGTTCAGGGTCAGCTTCTGCAGGGCATCGCGGAAGTCTTCGAAGTCGTCGGAGCTGACCGGGAACAGGCCGGCGTATACCTGCGGCTGGATCTTCTTGAAGCCTGGCAGCACTTCGACCTCAGGGGTCGAGGACAGGGTCAGGGTGTCACCCACAGGGGCACCGTGAATGTCCTTGATGCTGGCGATGATGAAGCCTACTTCGCCGGCTTTCAGGTCTGCGGTCTGGGTGTGTTTCGGGGTGAATACACCCACGCTGTCGACCAGGTGCACCTTGCCGGTGGACTTGACCAGGATCTTGTCACCCTTCTTGACGCGGCCCTGGCGCACGCGCACCAGCGAGACCACGCCCAGGTAGTTGTCGAACCAGGAGTCGATGATCAGTGCTTGCAGCGGGGCATCGATCTCGCCCTCGGGTGCAGGAATGGAGTGCACCAGGCGCTCGAGCACCTCGTCCACGCCCATGCCGCTTTTGGCACTGCAGGCCACGGCGTCGGTAGCATCGATGCCGATGATCTTCTCGATCTCGTCCTTGACGCGGTCCGGGTCGGCCTGGGGCAGGTCCATCTTGTTCAGCACCGGCATGACCTCCAGGCCCTGCTCGATGGCGGTGTAGCAGTTGGCCACGGACTGGGCCTCTACGCCCTGGCCGGCGTCGACGACCAGCAGCGCACCTTCACAGGCCGCCAGCGAGCGCGAGACTTCATAGGTGAAGTCGACGTGGCCGGGGGTGTCGATGAAGTTCAGCTGGTAAGTCTTGCCGTCTTGCGCCTTGTAGTGAAGCGTGACGCTGTGGGCCTTGATGGTAATACCGCGTTCACGCTCCAGGTCCATGGAGTCAAGCACCTGGGCTTCCATTTCGCGTGCCGAGAGGCCACCGCACA
This sequence comes from Pseudomonas sp. RV120224-01b, assembly GCF_003208145.1. Classification (NCBI taxonomy): domain Bacteria; kingdom Pseudomonadati; phylum Pseudomonadota; class Gammaproteobacteria; order Pseudomonadales; family Pseudomonadaceae; genus Pseudomonas; species Pseudomonas sp. RV120224-01b. The sequence continues at coordinate 131,463 of NZ_QKMQ01000002.1, forward strand.
TCTGGATGAAACGGTCGGCCAGCGTCGACTTGCCATGGTCGATGTGGGCGATGATGGAGAAATTGCGGATATGACTCAAATCACTCACGGGTCAACACTCGAAAAGGCTGCGAGCCGGACGCCCGCCGAAAAATAGCCGGGAATTGTACCTCAAGCTGCCGGGATATGGGAGATTCCTCTGTCCGACTGTACACAGCAATCCACCGTCCAATTGTGAATAATCATGAAAAAGGGCAGCCGTAGCTGCCCTTTCTCCCTTGCCAGGCCGCTTATTCAGCGAGCTTGAAGGTGATGAAGCTGGCACGGCCCTGACGCAGCACGCGCATCGACACCGAACGGTTCTTCGGCAGCTCCTTGGCGATTTCGGTGAACTCTTTGGCCGAACCGATGGCCTGGTTGTTCAGGTGGCTGATGACATCACCCGGACGCAGGCCGATCAGCGCTGCCGGGCCATCCTGCACTTCCTTGATGACCACACCGCCTTTGAGCTCCAGGGATTTCTTCTGCTCGGCGGTCAGGTCGGCGACCGACACACCCAGACGGTTACTGCTGCGCTCTGCACTGCCATCGGCACCGGTGCCGATGTCGGCATCATCGTCCGGCAGCGCGCCGACGCTGATGTCCAGGGTCTGGCGCTTGCCGTTGCGGATGATTTCCAGCTTGGCCTTCTCGCCATCCTTGAGGCCGCCGACCAGGTGTGGCAGGTCGGCCGACATGACAATTGGCTGGCCGTTCATGCTCAGGATCACGTCGCCCACCTGCAGGCCGCCCTTGGCTGCCGGGCCGTTTTCCAGCACCTGGGCCACCAGGGCACCGGCCGGTTTGTCCAGGCCGAAGGATTCCGCCAGGTCCTTGTTGACCTCCTGGATGACCACGCCCAGCCAGCCGCGGCTGACCTTGCCGTCTTTCTTCAGCTGGTTGGACACATCGATCGCCACATCGATCGGGATGGCGAACGACAGGCCCATGAAGCCACCGGAGCGGGTGAAGATCTGCGAGTTGATACCCACCACTTCGCCCTTCATGTTGAACAGCGGGCCGCCGGAGTTGCCCGGGTTGATGGCCACGTCAGTCTGGATGAACGGTACATAGGTGTCGTTTGGCAAGGTACGACCCTTGGCGCTGACGATACCTTTGGTCACCGAATGGTCGAAGCCGAACGGCGAACCGATGGCCAATACCCATTCGCCCACCTTGAGCTTCTCGGAGTCACCCAGCTTGACCGTCGGCAGGTTCTTGCCTTCGACCTTGAGCAGGGCCACGTCGGTGCGCGGGTCGGTGCCGACCAGCTTGGCCTGCAGCTCGCTGCGGTCCGACAGACGGACGATGATCTCGTCGGCATCGGCCACCACATGGTTGTTGGTCAGCACGTAGCCATCGCTGGAAATGATGAAGCCCGAGCCCAGCGACTGCGCCTCGCGCTGGCGGTCACCACGCGGCGAACGCGGCTGCTGCGGCATGTTGCGCTCGAAGAACTCGCGGAACATCGGCGGCAGGCCTTCCAGGTCCGGCATCTGCCCGGCGGCGACGCGGTCGGGCAGCTTCTGCTTGGTACTGATGTTGACCACGGCCGGCGAGGCCTGCTCGACCAGGGTGGTGAAGTCCGGCAGGGCTTCCTCGGCCTGGGCGGTGAGCACCTGGCCAAGCATCAGCACGGCGGCGAACATCGTTAGGTAGGATTTCAAGCGTGGTATTGACATACGGCTCCCGTCACAACGAGCGGTAGTTTAGAAAGACCCCTGCACAAAGCAGGAAAGGCCAGGCTCCTGAAAGCCTGACCTATAGAAAATTTGCCGATGGATTGCAAATGACAATGCTTTAATTTCATTTCAGCCGTATGTCCGCCTGCCTTGGCACGGCCCGCAAACGCGCGCCATCACTGGCGCGCCTGGGCATCCTGAGGGCGCATCGACAAAGCGACGCGTTCTGCCGTACCGAGCGGAATTTCGCCCACCACGGTCACCATCACCTTGCCCTTTGGCGTATTCAGGCGACGCGAAACAGCCGAAGTCGGGCCGAGCTGGGTGCGCATGTCGGTGCCGCCGTCATCGTTCACCGGTTCAAGGAACACGGAAAAACGTGCGAGGCCATCGTCATACATGAGGCTACTGACCGAACTGTTGCGTTTGGGGTCGCGACGCACCGAGCTGTTGACCAGTTCGAACCCGGGCGGCAGCCAGTCCGAGCGCCAGCCAGCAACGCTGTCATTGCTGACGGGCGCGCCATGCTGCACAGGCTTGCAGGCAGCGCTGGGGCGCAAGTCATCGTCGCCAGGCGGCTCGTCGGTATCGAGGCGTGTCATCTGGAAGCGCTCCAGCAACTGCCCTTTGTCGTTGAGCATCAACGAGCGCAGTGGCAGGCCGGTATTACGGTCCAGGTGCAGTTCGAAGGCATAGCGATGCTGGTCGCGGGGCGTGAGCGTCACGATCACGGCGTCGCGCCCGGCGACCCGTGACTTGCCCGCCACGCTCAAATCGTACCAGCCCATCAGTTTCAGCGGATCAAGCACACGCGGCGCGGTCTCAGGGGGTGCCGCAACACTGCTGACCAAGGCCCCACTGACACACTCCACCCTCCCATCCACGCGCACGATTTCCTGGGCGGCGCCATCGAGCTGCAGCAGCCGCTCGCTGACCTTGCCGTCCTCGACCCGGTGCCAGATATCGTGGGAAGAGAAGCTGCCGTTGCGTTCGTAGACGAAAGAACCTTGGTAGCTCTGCTTTTGCTCGGCCTGTGCCAGCTTGTTCAGCCACTCACTCGCCTGGGGCGAGGAGTTGGCCGCCAATGCTGGCACCATCATGCAGCTGCCAATCAGCAGCGACAGGAGAGGTAGCGCGCGCATGATCCTCCTTACTTAACGGTTTTCCAGGCTGGCGGCGCGGGCATAAGGCAATGCGGTTTCAGTGCCTTTGAGCGCAGATTCCTGGGCATGCTGGCGCAGGTAGCCTGGCAGACGCTGATCCCAGCCGGCCTGGTTCTGCAGCACGCCGTTGGCCATTGGCCCGGTCGGTTGCTCACTGCTCTCACTATAGCCTGCCAAAACGGCCGGGCCTTGTGCTTGTGGCACGCTCAGGCCTTGCTGGGCAGGCTGCTGGGCTGCAAGCTCGGCACCGGTGATTTCGTCCTGGTTGTACATGCGTACACCGGCAAGCACCGCAACGGTGACCGAAGCCGCTACAGCCAGGCGACCAATGCTGCGCCACGGGCCTTTCTTGACCTTGGCCGGCACCGCTTCGTCAGCCAGCGCAGCAGACACCGCCGAGGCGATATCCAGGTTAGGCAGCAGCAGCTCCTTGTGCATGGCTGCACGGGCAACCTGGTAACGCGACCAGGTGGCACGGGTTTCGGCATCGTCGACGGCGTTCAACACCCGACGCAATTCCAGTTCGTCCGCTTCGTTATCCATCACCGCGGACAGCGATTCCTGCAAAGCTTCACGACTCATGGCGGTTCCTCTCTTGGCTGTCGCCGCTGTCTCAGGTTTCCTGCAACAACGGCTGCAGGGCTTTGTCTATGGCCTCCCGAGCGCGGAAGATTCGAGAGCGCACGGTACCCACCGGACATTGCATGACACTGGCAATGTCTTCGTAACTCAGTCCGTCGAACTCGCGCAGGGTCAATGCCGTGCGCAGATCTTCGGGCAGTTGCTGGATGGTGCGATGGACGGTGCCTTCGATTTCATCCCGCAACAACGAGCGCTCTGGGGACTCGAGATCCTTGAGGCCATGATCGCCGTCGTAAAACTCCGCATCCTCGGAGCTCACATCACTGTCTGGCGGCCGTCTTCCACGGGACACCAGGTAGTTCTTCGCCGTGTTGATGGCGATGCGGTACAGCCAGGTATAAAACGCACTGTCACCGCGAAAATTGCCAAGCGCACGGTAGGCCTTGATAAAGGCTTCCTGCGCCACATCCTGGGCCTCGTGGGTATCGTGAACGAACCGCACGATCAACCCGAGAATCTTGTGCTGATACTTCAGCACCAACAGATCGAACGCTCGCCTGTCACCGCGCTGAACGCGCTCGACAAGCTGCTGATCCTCTTCCTGGGTTAGCATGAACACTCCTCAGTGAACTCGAAGGAGCGTTGCAACAGCCATCGTTCAGGCTTGCAACCATAGACTCGGGCTTTACGCAAAAGTTCTCCCCTCCAAGCAAGTTTCCTGCAGCCCTTGGTCGGCTTGCACGGAAGACGCGGCGCGGTCACGGCCGGCTACGTCGATAATCAGGTTTCGAATACGCAGAGACAGCCCGGACAGGCCTGCCGCCCTGCGTCGCCGCGGCAAATTGTGGCGTGCGGGCAGCCTTCATAGGATTTCCGGCCATGTCGGAAAGTTCCCACAAAGGTTGCCGCAACCTGGCAAGTGGCATGGAAATTGGCCACCCCGGGCTGCTATAAAGGCATCCCGGCCAAGTTTAACGATAGTTTCACAATGCCATCTGCGCGTGACTATTGTGCCGCGCCCCTTCCAAAGATTACTAGTGTCCCGACATGAGCCAACAATTCCAACATGATGTCCTGGTGATCGGCAGCGGTGCCGCCGGTCTCAGCCTGGCACTTAACCTTCCCAGCCACCTGCGCGTTGCCGTGCTCAGCAAGGGCGACCTGGCCAACGGCTCGACCTTCTGGGCCCAGGGCGGGGTCGCTGCGGTGCTCGACAACACCGATACCGTGCAGTCGCATGTCGAGGACACCCTCAATGCCGGCGGCGGCCTGTGCAACGAAGAGGCGGTGCGCTTTACCGTCGAGCACAGCCGGGAAGCCATTCAATGGCTGATCGAGCAAGGCGTGCCCTTTACCCGCGACGAGCACTACAGCGTTGATGACGGCGGTTTCGAGTTCCATCTCACCCGTGAGGGGGGCCATAGCCACCGGCGCATCATCCACGCCGCCGATGCGACCGGCGCGGCCATTTTCACCACGCTGCTGGAACAGGCTCGCCTGCGCCCGAACATCCAGCTGCTGGAGCAGCGTGTAGCGGTCGACCTGATCACCGAACGCCGCCTGGGCCTGCCTGGCGAACGCTGCCTGGGCGCCTATGTGTTAAACCGCAATACCGGCGAGGTAGATACCTTCGGCGCACGCTTCACCGTGCTGGCCACCGGTGGCGCAGCCAAGGTCTACCTCTATACCAGCAACCCCGATGGCGCTTGCGGTGACGGTATCGCCATGGCCTGGCGGGCGGGTTGCCGGGTGGCCAACCTTGAGTTCAACCAGTTCCACCCGACCTGCCTGTACCACCCGCAGGCCAAGAGTTTCCTGGTCACCGAAGCCCTGCGCGGCGAAGGCGCGCTGCTGCGCCTGCCCAACGGCGAACGTTTCATGCCGCGCTTCGACCCACGCGAAGAACTGGCCCCGCGCGACATCGTGGCCCGCGCCATCGACCATGAGATGAAGCGCCTGGGCGTGGACTGCGTCTACCTGGACATCACCCACAAGCCGGCCGATTTCATCAAGAGCCACTTCCCCACCGTGTACGAGCGCTGCCTGGCATTTGGCATCGACATCACCCGCCAGCCGATCCCGGTGGTACCCGCAGCGCACTACACCTGCGGCGGGGTGATGGTCGACGACCGTGGCCACACCGACGTGCCCGGCTTGTACGCGATTGGCGAAACCAGCTTCACCGGCCTGCACGGCGCCAACCGCATGGCCAGCAACTCATTGCTGGAATGCTTCGTCTACGGCCGCGCCGCCGCCGCCGACATCCAGGCCAACCTGGAGCAAGTGGCCATGCCCAAGGCCCTGCCGGGCTGGGACGCCAGCCAGGTGACCGACTCGGACGAGGACGTGATCATCGCGCACAACTGGGACGAACTGCGGCGTTTCATGTGGGACTATGTCGGCATCGTGCGCACCAGCAAACGCCTGCAACGCGCGCAGCATCGCATTCGCCTGCTGCTGGATGAAATTGACGAGTTCTACAGCAACTACAAGGTCAGCCGCGACCTGATCGAACTGCGCAACCTGGCGCAGGTGGCCGAGTTGATGATCCTGTCGGCCATGCAGCGCAAGGAAAGCCGTGGGCTGCACTACACCCTGGACTACCCGGGGATGCTGGACGAGGCCAAGGACACCATCCTCAGTCCACTCTGAGATCGGCGTCGCGGCCTTCGCGGGCTCGCCCGCTCCCACAGGAGCTCCACTGCCCTGCAGCCTTGCGCAGTACCTGTGGGAGCGGGCAAGCCCGCGAAGAAGCCAACCCGGTCTGTAACTATGTGCGGGCCACTTCTGCCCACCTGCGCCTGCTGAACTTCAACCTTACCCGCAAGCGCCGATGCTCATCCGCCCCCAACGCATCGCGCGCTATGCACTGGCTCTCCTCCAACCACCGCCCTACCCGCTCAAAGCGCAACACCACCACCCCCGGCAGCGCCACGCTGTCCCGGCACAAGCGCACCGGCTGCCAGCCACGGGCACGGCTGAACACCTGCCAGCCGCGCACATCACGGCGCAAGCCAACAACGGCATGCTCATGCGTCAACAGGATACGTCGGGGAATGGCCCAGCCAGCGTGGGCAATACAGGCGGCGACAACAGAGAGGGCCAGCCACCCGGGCAGTGGGCTCGCCCACACGGCAAGCCACGCCAGTACCTGGCACACCAGATAGGCCGCTAGCAGCAGGCGTGAGCCTTGCCAGCGGCACTCGAAGCACTCACTTGGGCTGGACACGGTCCAGAATGATGCGAACCATGCGCTGCAGCTCCGGGTCTTCAGACTCGGTGCGCTCCATGAACCAGCCGAACATGTCCTGATCCTCGCAGCTCAACAGACGCACGTACAGTTCGCGGTCGGTCTCGTTGAGGGTGGGGTAGACTTCCTGGGTGAAAGGCACCAGCAGCACGTCCAGTTCCAGCATGCCACGGCGGCTGTGCCAGAAAAGCCGGTTGAGTTCAGTTTGTTCGACCATGGGGCCCTCCTCGAATGGCCCGCCAGTATACAGCCAGGCACGCGAAGCGACACCGGGCGTTGGTCTAGTCACCTACCTATTTTGTTACCGGCGTTCTATGATGGCCGCCAGTCTTTAGCCACCGCGATGACCCATGGCCGATTCCGCTTTCTTCTGCCCCCTGTCCCACGAGGGCATCCTCGCCGTCCGCGGCTCCGATGCAGGCAAGTTCCTGCAAGGCCAGCTGACTTGCAACATCAACTACCTCAGCCAGGAACACGCCAGCCTCGGCGCCCGCTGCATGGTCAAGGGGCGCATGCAGTCCAGCTTCCGCATCCTGCCCGAAGGCAACGGCTACCTGCTGGCCATGGCCAGTGAACTGCTCGATGCGCAACTGGCCGACCTGAAGAAGTACGCCGTGTTCTCCAAGGCCACGCTGACCGACGAAAGCGCCGTCTGGGCACGCTTTGGCCTGCAAGGTGGTGACGCTGCGCTGCAGGCGCTAGGGCTCGACGTGCCCGCAGCTGCCGGCAGCACCGTGCGCCATGAGGGCCTGATTGCCATTGCCGTTTCTGCAGGCCGCGTAGAACTGTGGGTGCCGGCAGACAACGCCGATACCGTGCGCCAGGCCCTCGTCGGCGCCCTGCCCGAGGGCAGTCTCAACGACTGGCTGCTTGGGCAGGTTCGCGCCGGTATCGGCCAGGTCATGGGGCCGACCCGTGAGCTGTTCATCCCGCAGATGATCAACCTGCAAGCCGTCGATGGTGTCAGCTTCAAGAAAGGCTGCTACACCGGCCAGGAAATCGTCGCCCGCATGCAGTACCTGGGCAAGCTCAAGCGTCGCCAGTACCGCCTGGCACTGGACCAGCAGGCCATTCCGGCCCCGGGTGCCGAGATATTCTCGCCCACCCATGGTTCGTCGGTCGGTGAAGTGGTCATTGCTGCTGGCAACGGTGCAGGCTGTGAACTGCTTGCGGTGCTCAGCGCCGAGGCAGTGGAAGACGACAACCTGCACCTGGGCAGCCTGGAAGGCCCGCGCCTGCAAGTGCTGACCCTGCCTTACGAACTGGACCGCGACCGGGAAATCCAGCGCTGACCAGCCTGCCCCGCCGCTGTGGCGGGGCCGCACCACCACTGCGGTAGACACGCCCATGAACAAGCTGGCCGAGATGGTTCAAGCACAGTTGCTCGATGCCATCGAAAAGGATGACCTGGTCCTGCCGACCCTGCCCGAGGTTGCCTTGAGCATCCGTGAGGCTGCGGAAGACAGCGAGATCAGCGTAGCGGCCCTGAGCAAGGTGATCGGTCGCGACGCGGCCCTTTCAGCGCGCCTGATCAAGGTCGTCAACAGCCCGCTGCTGCGTGCAGCGGTCGAGGTCACCGACCTGCACACTGCCATCACGCGGTTGGGCATCAATTACAGCTGCAACCTGGCCATTGGCCTGGTGATCGAGCAGATTTTCCATGCCCGCGCGCCGGCCGTTGAACAAAAACTGCGCGACATCTGGGCCAATAGCCTGGAAGTTGCGGGTATCAGCTACGAAATCTGCAGGCGCTACACGCACCTCAAGCCCGACCAGGCTACCTTGGGTGGGCTGGTCAACCAGATTGGCGCACTGCCGGTACTCATCTACGCCGAAGAGCACAACGAACTGCTGTCCGACCCGGTTTGCCTGCACTACGTGATCGAGCAGATCCAGCCGGTGCTGGGGGACAAGATCCTCAAGGCCTGGGAGTTTCCGGAGCAACTGGTCAACCTGCCCAGCCAGGTTCAGGACCTGGACCGGCAGACTGACAAGGTCGATTACATCGATATCGTGCAGATCGCCCGCTGCATCAGCCAGCGCGGGCGCCATCGGCCATTGGCGGCGCTGCCGGCATACCGCCACCTGGGGTTGCCGTTTGGTACTGAACTGGAAGTGGATGAGCTGCTTGAAGCGCGGAGCATGTTGCGCTGACTTGCTTCAGCCTGTTCTGGCCCTATCACCGGCATGCCAGCTCCCACAGGTGCTGCACAGGTCTCAAGGCCTGTGGTGATCTTGTGGGAGCCGGCTTGCCGGCGATAGGGCCAGAACAGCAACACATCAATCTGCGATAAAACTCACCCGCACCCGCAGCCCGCCGTTCTCGCCATCATGCAGGCTCACCTGCGCCAGGTGCGCCCGGCAGATCTCGCCGACAATCGCCAGCCCAAGCCCGCTCCCTTGCGCACTGCGCCGGTAGAACCGCTCGAACACCCGCTCACGCTCAGCCTCGGGAATGCCCGGCCCGTCGTCTTCCACCTCCAGCACCGCCGGCGCCACCACCCGCAAGATCACATTGCCACCTTCTGGCGTGTGCGCCAGGGCATTGTCCACCAGGTTGCTCAACAGCTCGTTGAGCAGCGTCGGCTCACCCTTCAGCCACACAGGTGCCTCGGCCTCCAGGGCCAGCGCAACGCCGCGTTTGTGTGCCAACGGGGCCATGGCCATGCCCAACTCACGGGCCAGCTGGCTCAGGTCCAGGCGCTGCGCGCCGCCCTCGGCAATTGCCCGTGCTCCGTTCTCCACCCGTGCCAACGACAACAGCTGGTTAGCCAGGTGGGTCAGGCGGTCAGTGCCCTGCGCCGCAGATTCCAGCGTCTGCCGCCACTCTTGCGGCTCGGACGAGCGAAGGCCCAGCTCCACCCGCGCCTTCAAGGCAGCCAGCGGCGTACGCAATTCATGGGCGGCATCGGCAATGAACTGCGCCTGGCGCTCGAACTGGCCGCGCAGGCGCTCGGTAAAGTGGTTCAAGGCCCGCACCAGCGGGCCGAGCTCACGCTGCACCTGCACCACCGGCAAGGCCCGCAAGTCATCTGGCTGGCGCTCTTCCACCGCCGTGCGCAAGCGCTCCAGGGGCCGCAACGCCGCACTCACGGCAAACCACACCATCACCAACGCACCCAGCGCCAGCATACCCAGGCGCAGCAGGGTGTCGGCCATCAGCCCACGGGCCATGCGCACCCGTGCCTCCTCCGTCTCGGCCACGCGGATTTCCGCCATGCCGTTCATGTTCGGCTCGGTCACTGCCTTCAGCAGGCTGACCACCCGAACGTCCTGGCCCAGGTAGGTGGCGTTGTAGAACCGCGCAAGCGCCGGGTAATCGTCAGTGCGCGGCGTGCCGGGCGGCGGCGGCGGCAGGTTTTCGTAGCCGGAAATCAGCCGCTGCTTGATGTCCAGCACCTGGTAGTAAATGCGCCCGGCGCTGTCGTAGGCGAACGTGTCCAAAGCCACGTAAGGCACATCCGCGCTCAGCGACCCGTCACGCTGCGACAGGCCAGCGGCAATGGTGCGCGCCGAGGCCAGCAGGGTGCGGTCGTAGGCGGTATCGGCGGCCTCACGGCCATTCCAGTAGGCGCTCAGGCCGCTGGCCAGCATCAGCACCACCAGCAGCAGGGCCAGGTTGCCCAGCAGGCGCCCGCGCAAACTGCCGTTGTCACGCATCGCGGTGCTCTAGCAGGTAACCCAGCCCACGGAAGGTGACAATGGCCACTGGGTGGCCGTCGAGTTTTTTGCGCAGCCGGTGGATATAGATTTCGATGGCATCCGGGCTGGCTTCTTCATCCAGGCCGAACACCTGGGCAGCCAGTTGCTCCTTGCTCATCACCCGACCAGGGCGTGCGATCAGCGCTTCCAGCACGCTTTGCTCGCGCGACGTCAGGGTCAGGTTGTCGTCGCCAAGGGCAAAGCGCCGGGTATCCAGGTCGTAGACCAGCGGCCCGCAACGTTGCTGGCGCTCGCCACCGAGCACACTGCGGCGCAGCAACGCCTTCACCCGCGCTTCCAGCTCGGTCAGCTCGAACGGTTTGGCCAGGTAGTCGTCTGCCCCCAGGTTCAGGCCATGAACCCGGTCCTTGACGTCGCTGCGCGCGGTCAGCATCAGCACCGGGACAGTCTTGCCACGGCCGCGCAGGCGCGCCAGCACCTCGAAGCCATCCATGCGCGGCAAGCCGACATCCAGCACGGCAACGGCGTATTCCTCGCTGGCCAGGGCCAGGTCGGCAGCCACGCCGTCATGCAGCACATCCACGGTCAGGCCGTGGCTTTTCAAGGCCTGGGCCACGCTTTCGGCCAGTTGCAGATGGTCTTCGACCAGCAGCACACGCATCGGATTCTCCCTGCTCGGGTGGGGCGGTTGGCGCGGAGTGTACCGCTGTCGCCAAGCCTGTGAAGCCCCTCGTAACAAACCTTTCACGCTGAAAGGTTAGCGAAAGGTTCGTTACCTAGCATCGCACCACGGTCGCCCTTCGCGCCGAAAAAAGCACCAGCAAGGTGCAACGAATAAGAACAATAAACGGAGTCATCGACGATGCTGTCATCGCAGCCGCAGGCGTTCGCGCCTACCCGTTCCTTTGCCGCACGCCCCTCCGCCATCGCCAGCGCCCTTGCGCTTGCCGGTGTCGCCCCGATGAGCCAGGCCGCCTTCTTCGAAGACAGCACGGCCACCTTCGAAACCCGCAACATGTACTTCAACCGCGACTTCCGCGACGGCACCAGCGCGCAGCAATCCAAGCGCGACGAGTGGGCCCAGGGCTTCATCCTCAACTTCGAGTCCGGCTACACCGATGGCACCGTAGGCTTTGGCCTGGATGCACTGGGCATGCTCGGCATCAAGCTCGATTCCAGCCCCGACCGCACCGACACCGGCCTGTTGCCGACCCACGATGATGGCAAGGCCGCCGATGAATATTCCAAACTCGGCCTGACCGGCAAGGTGAAGATTTCCCAGACCGAACTGAAGATCGGCACCCTGATCCCCGAGCTGCCAACCCTGCAGCCCAACGACGGGCGTATCCTGCCGCAAACGTTCGAAGGCGGCCTGCTCACCTCGAAGGAAATCAAGGGCCTGACCTTCACTGGCGGTCGCCTGGACAAGGCCAAGGACCGCAACGACACCAACTGGGAAGACCTGGCGCTGAACAACAAGAACGGCCGCTTCGGTGGCAGCTTCAGCGCCGACAACCTGGCCCTGGGCGGGCTGGACTACCAGTTCACCGACCGCATCACCGGCAGCTATCACTTCGCCCAGCTCGACGACATCTACCGCCAGCACTTCATTGGCATGGTCGCCACCCAGCCGTGGGGCCCGGGCACCTTCGGCGCCGACCTGCGCCTGGCCGTGAGCGACGACGCCGGTGCGGCCAAGGCGGGCAACATCGACAACACCACCGTCAACGGCATGCTCAGCTACGCCCTGGGCGGGCACAAGGTCAGCGCCGCCTGGCAGCAGCTGTCTGGGGACAGCGCCTTCCCGTATGTCGATGGTGCCGACCCTTACCTGGTCAACTTCGTCCAGATCAACGACTTCGCCGGCGCCGACGAGCGCTCCTGGCAAGCGCGCTACGACTACAACTTCGCCGCACTCGGCGTGCCCGGCCTGACTTTCATGACCCGCTACATCAGCGGCGACAACGTCAGCCGCGCCGCCGGCGGCGAGGGCAAGGAGTGGGAACGCAACACCGAGCTCAAGTACGTGGTACAAAGCGGCCCGTTGAAGAACGTCGCCGTGCGCCTGCGCAACGCCACCTTCCGCTCCAACTTCGCCCGTGACGCGGACGAAGTGCGGCTGCTGGTGAGCTACAGCGTCGCCCTGTGGTAACCCAATAACAACAACGCTCACGGAGATAGACGATGACCTTTTCACTGCGCCGCCTCGTCCTCGCTACCGGCTGCCTGCTGTTGGCCGGCAATGCCCTCGCTGCCGAACCGAAACGCCCCGAATGTATCGCCCCCGCCTCGCCCGGTGGTGGCTTCGACCTGACCTGCAAACTGGTGCAAAGCGCCCTGGTGCAGGAAAAGATCCTCAGCAAGCCGATGCGCGTCACCTACATGCCCGGCGGTGTCGGCGCGGTGGCCTACAACGCCGTGGTCGCCCAGCGCCCGGCCGATGCCGGCACCCTGGTGGCCTGGTCCAGTGGTTCGCTGCTGAACCTGGCACAAGGCAAGTTCGGCCGCTTTGACGAGAACGCGGTGAAATGGCTGGCCGCTGTCGGTACCAGCTATGGCGCCATCGCGGTGAAAAGTGACTCCCCTTACAAAACCCTCGACGACCTGGTCGCCGCGCTGAAGAAAGACCCGAGCAAAGTGGTGATCGGCTCTGGCGGCACCGTGGGCAGCCAGGACTGGATGCAGACCGCCCTGATCGCCAAGGCTGCCGGCATCAACCCGCGTGACCTGCGCTACGTGGCCCTGGAAGGCGGTGGCGAAATTGCCACGGCGTTGCTGGGTGGCCATATCCAGGTTGGCTCGACCGACATCTCCGACTCCATGCCGCATATCCAGAGCGGCAACATGCGCATCCTTGCGGTGTTCTCGGAAAACCGCCTGGACGAACCCGAGATGAAAGACATCCCCACGGCCAAGGAACAGGGCTACGACATCGTCTGGCCGGTGGTACGCGGTTTCTACCTGGGGCCAAAGGTGAGCGACGAGGACTACACCTGGTGGAAAGCGTCGTTCGACAAGATGCTGGCCTCGGAAGACTTCGCCAAGCTGCGTGACCAGCGCGAGCTGTTCCCGTTCGCCATGACCGGCGAAGAGCTGGACGGCTATGTGAAGAAGCAAGTGGCTGACTACAAGGCATTGGCCAAGGAATTTGGGCTGATTCAGTAAACCTGTTGGATTCACCACAATCCCTGTGGGAGCGGCCTTGTGTCGCGATGGGCCGCACAGCGGCCCTTGGCACAACCAATGCGATGCTTCGGACAGATCGCATTGGCAGGTTTTGCGGCCGTTTCGCGCCCGATCGCGACGCAAGGCCGCTCCCACAGGATTTGCATCTCACTTGAGCAATCCCGACGAGGATTCCCCAATGATCCTGCAACGCATCTTCGCCCTGGCCCTGCTGGCGGTGTGCGCCGCCCTGGCCGTGATGGCCTTGCCCTACCAGGCGGCGTTTTCCTATGAGCCGGTCGGCCCACGCGCCTACCCGCTGCTGATGCTCGGCCTGATGAGCCTTGGCCTGCTGTACCTGGTGTTTCGCCCTACGCCCATCGTGCGCAAGGACGACGAGCCGGAACTGGACCGCGAAACCCTGACCAAGATTGCCGCCTGTGTCGGCCTGCTGGTTGTTTTCGCCGCCACCTTCGAGCCTTTGGGCTTCATTCTCAGCGCCATGCTGGTCGGTGTGCCCATGGCCCGGCTGTACGGCGGTCGCTGGCTGCACAGTGCCATCGTGGTGGTCGGCATGAGCGTCTTTCTCTACTGGCTGTTCGACCGCGTAATGGACGTGCCCCTGCCCCTTGGCCTGCTGAGCGTACTGGAGAACTGACACATGGATACCTTGAGCTACCTGGGCCAGGGCTTCGGCGTCGCCCTGTCCCCCTACAACCTGGTCACCGCCCTCTCCGGCACCCTGATCGGCACCGTGGTCGGCCTGCTGCCAGGCCTGGGCCCGATCAACGGTGTGGCCCTGCTGATTCCCATCGCCTTCGCCCTGGGCCTGCCACCGGAGTCGGCGCTGATCCTGCTGGCAGCGGTGTACCTGGGCTGCGAATACGGTGGGCGTATCAGCTCGATCCTGCTGAACATCCCGGGCGAGGCCTCGACCGTGATGACCACCCTCGACGGTTACCCGATGGCCCGCCAGGGCCTGGCCGGCGTGGCCCTGTCGCTGTCGGCCTGGAGCTCGTTCATCGGTGCCTTCATCGCCACTTGCGGCATGGTGCTGTTCGCCCCGTTGCTGGCGAAATGGGCCATTGCTTTCGGCCCGGCGGAGTACTTCGTGCTGATGGTGTTCGCCATCGTCGCCCTGGGCGGCATGGCCGGTGACAAGCCCCTGAAAACCTTCATTGCCGCCCTGATCGGCCTGTTCCTGTCGGCGGTCGGCATCGACGCCAACAGCGGCGTCTACCGCTTCACCGGTGACAGCGTGCACCTGGCCGACGGCATCCAGTTCGTGGTGCTGGTGCTGGGCCTGTTCTCCATCAGCGAAATCCTCCTGCTGCTGGAAAAGACCCACCATGGCCACCAGGCGGTCAAGGCTACCGGCCGCATGCTGTTCAACTTCAAGGAAGCGGCTTCGGTGTTCGTGGTGAACATTCGTTGCGGTCTGCTTGGTTTCATCATGGGTGTTCTGCCTGGCGCCGGCGCAACGTTGGCCAGTGCCGTGGCCTACATGACCGAGAAGCGCCTGGCGGGTGAAAGCGGCAAGTTCGGCAAGGGCGATGCCCGTGGCCTGGCCGCACCGGAAACCGCCATCGGTGCTTCGTGCTGTGGCGCCCTGGTGCCGATGCTGACCCTGGGTGTACCGGGCTCTGGCACCACCGCCGTGATGATCGGTGCCCTGACCCTGTACAACATCACCCCCGGCCCACTGCTGTTCGAACAGCAGCCAGACATCGTCTGGGGCCTGATCGCGTCGCTGTTCATCGCCAACATCATGCTGGTGATCCTCAACATTCCGATGATCCGCATTTTCACCCGCATCCTCGCCGTGCCGAACTGGGCGCTGGTGCCGGTGATCGCCATCATCACCGCCATCGGCGTGTACGCCGTGCATGCCACCACCTTCGACCTGTTCCTGATGGTCGGCATCGGCATCATGGGTTACATCCTGCGCAAGCTGGACTTCCCGCTGTCGCCAATCCTGCTCGGTTTCATTCTCGGCGGGCTGATGGAGCAGAACCTGCGCCGTGCGCTGTCGATCTCCAACGGTGAGCTGGGCATCCTCTGGTCGAGCCCCATCAGCATGGGCGTGTGGGCGCTGGTGGCGCTGATGCTTGCCTTGCCGCTGCTGCGCATCTGGCGCAAACGCAGCCAGCAGCGCCGGGCCCTGGCCGATGCCTGATCGCGCGTTGCCGTTGTTTGTCGCAACCGGGCTGGTCGGCCTTGCTGGCGGTTACATCGCCAGCAAGGTCGGCTGGCCTTTGCCGTGGATGGTCGGCTCGCTGCTGGCCATCATCCTGGTGCGCTGCCTGACGCCCTGGCAACTGTCAGAGATACCCAACGGCCGCAAGTGCGGGCAGTGCATCATCGGCATCGGCATTGGCCTGCACTTTACCCCGGCAGTGATCGAGCAGGTGGGCAGCCATTTTGCGCTGATTTTCTTCGGCGCCCTGTTCACGACCCTGTCCAGCGTGATCAGCGTGTGGCTGTTGCGAAAGACCGGTGAAGACCGCGCCACGGCTTTTTTCGCGAGCATGCCTGGAGGCTCAGGGGAGATGGTCAACCTCGGCGCACGCAACGGCGCGGTACTGAGCCAGGTGGCTGCGGCGCAGAGTTTGCGGGTGCTGGCGGTGGTCCTGTGCGTACCGGCGCTGTTCAAGTTCTTGCTGGGTGACGGGGTGCCGCTAAATCACGCCGGCAGCGTCAGCTGGGGCTGGCTGGCCTTGATTGTATTGTTGGGTGTTGCCGCTGCACTGCTCTGGCAACGCTTGCGCCAGCCCAATCCGTGGCTGTTCGGGCCATTGCTGGTAGCGGCCACGGTCAGCCTGGCCGGCAACCTGCAAATCGCACTGCCCAATGGTGCCAGCCAGATCGGCCAGTGGCTGATAGGCAGCGGCCTGGCTTGCCACTTCAACCGCGCCTTCTTCCGCCGCGCACCTTCGTTCCTGGGGCGCACGCTGTTAGCCACGGCGCTGTGCATGGCGATTGCCGGCAGTGCCGCGTGGGTGCTTAGCGTGATGACCGCGCTGGATTTGCGTTCGTTGACGCTGGGGATGATGCCGGGCGGGATTGCCGAAATGAGCCTGACGGCAGAAACCCTGCAACTGTCGGTACCGCTGGTGACGGCGTTGCAGGTGATGCGTTTGCTGTTTGTGCTGTTTCTGGCGGAGCCGTTGTTCCGCTTGTGGAACACAAATCCGGAATAATCGCGTTGCCTGCTTCGCGGGCTCGCCCGCTCCCACAGGGATAGCACCTGCCTTAAGGGCGTTGCAGTACCTGTGGGAGCGGGCGAGCCCGCGAAGAAGGCGCCGCGGTCTTTCAAGTGATCAGAGTGGCGGCAATGCCCAGTTGATCGGCGCCATGCCACGCTGCTCAAGGAAGCTGTTGGTCCGGCTGAAATGCCCGCAGCCCAGGAACCCACGGTAAGCCGACAGTGGCGACGGATGCACCGACTTCAGCACCAGGTGCCTGGTCCCATCGATCAGCTTCTGTTTGCTCTGCGCATGCGACCCCCACAGCAGGAACACCACGTTCGGGCACTGCTCACTGACCACCTGGATAACCCGGTCGGTAAAGAACTCCCACCCCTTCTTGGCGTGCGACGCCGCATTGGCACGTTCCACGGTCATGGTGGTGTTGAGTAGCAAAACTCCCTGCTCGGCCCAGCTTTGCAGGTAGCCATGGCTGGCAATCGGGATGTTCAGGTCGCGCTGCAGTTCCTTGTAGATGTTGACCAGCGACGGCGGCGTGGCCACGCCCGGTTGCACCGAGAAACACAGACCATGCGCCTGGCCCGGCCCGTGGTAAGGGTCCTGGCCAAGGATGACCACCTTCACTTGGTCCAGCGGTGTCGAGTTGAGTGCATTGAAGATCAGCGGCCCTGGCGGGTAGATCTCCTTGCCGGCGGCATATTCGCTGCGCAGGAACGCTCGCAGCTGATGCATGTAGGGCTGGTCGAATTCGGCGCGCAGTGCGGC
Organism: Pseudomonas sp. RV120224-01b; assembly: GCF_003208145.1. Classification (NCBI taxonomy): domain Bacteria; kingdom Pseudomonadati; phylum Pseudomonadota; class Gammaproteobacteria; order Pseudomonadales; family Pseudomonadaceae; genus Pseudomonas; species Pseudomonas sp. RV120224-01b. The sequence continues at coordinate 148,957 of NZ_QKMQ01000002.1, forward strand.
CTTCCAGCTGGGTTCGAGTTTGATGCGATCGTCGTCAGTCATGGGGCCATCCGTAAACAATGGCGCGACACTAGGTAAGCCCTTCCCGCTTGTCAAACGATCCGACCGACAACCGGCATGTTCGGCCAGGCAGGCCATACTTGTGCGATGACTTGAGCGAGGTAGTCCATGGCCATTCATTGCGAGGTACTCACCGGCGCCGATGGCGCCCGCATCGGCATTGCCACCCTGGATGCACCCAAGGCACTCAATGCCCTGAACCTGCCCATGATCGAAGTATTGGGCGAACAACTGCATGCCTGGGCCCGCGACCCGCGCGTAGCCTGCGTGCTGCTGCGCGGCAACGGCGCAAAAGCCTTCTGCGCCGGTGGCGATGTACGTGCACTGGTACAAGCCTGCCGCGACCACCCCGGCAGCGTGCCGCCCCTGGCTGCCACCTTCTTCGCCGCCGAGTACCGCCTGGACTTTGCCCTGCACACCTACCCCAAGCCGCTGCTGTGCTGGGGGCATGGGCATGTGCTAGGTGGCGGCATGGGGCTGTTGCAGGGGGCTAACGTGCGTATCGTCACACCCAGCAGCAGGCTGGCCATGCCGGAAATCAGCATTGGCCTGTACCCGGATGTGGGCGCGAGCTGGTTTCTGGCACGGCTGCCGGGCAAGCTGGGGTTGTTCCTGGGGCTGACGGGGGCACCGATCAACGCCCGCGATGCCCTGGACCTGGGCCTGGCCGACCGTTTTCTGGGCGAACACCAGCAAGAGGCGCTGATCGAAGAACTGCTGCAGTTGAACTGGCAAGAGCAGACAGCCCTGCAGCTGAACAGCCTGCTCAAGGCAGAACAGCACCGCGCCTGTGCCGAGTTGCCCGAAGCCCAGTGGTTGCCAAGGCGGCAGGTGATCGATGCGTTGCTCGACGTGGCCGATGCGGCGGCGGCCTGGCGTGCGCTGGAAGGGCTCAAGCACCATGATGACCCGCTGCTGGCCGATGCCGGCCAACGGTTGCATCAGGGTTGCCCACTGACGGCGCACCTGGTCTGGGAGCAAATCCGCAGGGCACGGCATCTGTCGCTGGCACAGGTGTTCCAGATGGAATACAGCATGAGCCTGAACTGTTGCCGTCACCCCGAGTTCAGCGAAGGCGTACGCGCCCGCCTGCTGGATAAGGACGACCAGCCGCGCTGGCACTGGCCGGATGTAGCGCAGGTACCGGCGGCAGTGGTCGAGGCTCATTTTGCCAAGGTATGGGAGGGGCGGCACCCATTGGCAGATCTGGGTTAGGCTGAAGAAGGTGGGGCTGCTTTGCAGCCCATCGCCGGCAAGCCAGCTCCCACAAGAGGCCTTGTCGCAGAACCTGTGGGAGCTGGCTTGCCGGCGATGGGGCGCAAAGCGCCCCCGTTTCACTTCACCTTACCGCTGCCAGTTACCTCCTTGCCCCTGCCCCCGCTGGCCATCCCAACGCCCGCCACCATTCCCCTGCCTGTTGGAATGCGAATCGCCACGCTGGTAGCGCTGGCTGCCATCACGATAGTCATGGCGATCCCGGTCTTGCCTGTAGTCTTGCCGTTGGCGATTGCCATAGTCGTAGCGCGGGTTGCCATGCCACCGGTTCATCCCCGGCTGCGGATACGGCCGGTATTGCGGCGCGGGGGCTGGCCGGTAGTAATAGCGGGGCGCCGGCTGGTAGTAATAGCGCGGTTGCGGCGTGACGTAGTAACGGTCATAGCGGTAATAACCCGGCGAGACGTAACGGTCGGTGGAGTAGTAGTCCGAACGGTAATAGCCCCCGCTCTCGTAGTACGGGGCGCAGGCGGAAGTCATCAGCCCCAGCAGGGCGATCAACAGGATTCGATAGGACATGGCGGCCTCCTGGACCGCTGGAGTGCCCGAACAGCGGCGCTGGCGAGCATCGATGCGTGATGCGTTCATCGACACTGAATAAGACAGCGACGCCGAGGTGCAGTGCCATTTCTGCAACAATTTGATACAGGTGCGATAGGCCCGAAAAACTTGCAGTCATTTATCGGTCATCTCACTAGAATGGGCGGCTCGGCACACATCATGGGAAGATCATGCCCTCACGTTCCGCTCTGTTCTCGCAGCGCTCGCTGATCGTTACCCTGCTGGTGCTGCTGGCCTGCGGCTTCCTTGCTACCTCGCTGCTCAGCTACTTCTCCTCGCGCAGCGCCATCCGCGACGGCATTATCAATACCGAATTGCCGCTGACCTCCGACACGGTCTACTCGGAAATCCAGAAAGACCTGATTCGCCCGGTACTGATCGCCTCGATGATGGCCCAGGATACTTTTTTGCGTGACTGGGTACTGTCGGGCGAAAAGGACACCCAGCGCATGACACGCTACCTGGGCGAGGTCATGGGCAAGCAGGACACCTTCACCTCGTTCTTCGTCTCCGACCGCACCCTCACCTACTATCAAGCCAAGGGCGTGCTCAAGCATGTGCAAGCCGGCACATGGCGCGATGCCTGGTATTTCCGCCTGCGTGACCTCAAGGCCCCTTACGAGATCAATGTCGACCTGGACATGGCCAACCAGGACAGCCTGACCGTGTTCATCAATTATCAGGTGCACGACTACCAGCACCGCTTTATCGGTGCTGCCGGGGTGGGGCTGAGTGTGTCCTCGGTGGTCAAGCTGATCGATCAGTACCAGCGCCGCTACCAGCGGTCGGTCTTGTTTGTCGATGCCAAAGGCAAAGTGTTGCTGACCGGCTCCGAAGGTGGCCCGCACGGTTTGCGGGTCGGCCAGCCACTGAGCGACAACGCCGAATTGAGCGATGTGCTGGCCGAACAGCGGGTGCCCGGCGAAGGCAGCCACGAGTACCACGACAGCGACAACCACAGCCACTTCCTCAACGTGCGCCACTTGCCCGAGCTGGACTGGTACCTGTTGGTGGACAAGCGCGAAACCGGCGCCCTCGACCGCATTCGCCACTCCCTGTACCTGAACCTGGCCATCTGCGCGATGATCACGTTGGTGGTGCTGGCGCTGGTGCATGCCATGGTGCGCCGCCATCAGGCCAGCACCGAGGCACTGGCCACGCTCGACAGCCTTACCGGCCTGCCCAACCGGCGCAGCTTCGACTTGCTTGCCGCCCAGGCGTTGCACGAAGCCCAGCGCGACAGTGGGCCGCTGGTGGCGCTGCTGATCGACCTGGACCACTTCAAGGCGCTGAATGACACCCACGGCCACCTGGCAGGCGACGAAGTGCTGCGCCAGTTCGCCAATGTGCTGCAGGGCAGCCTGCGCCAATCGGATATACTCTGCCGCTGGGGCGGTGAGGAGTTCATCGTGCTGCTGCGTGAAGCCGAAGGTCGGCAGGCCATCGAGGTAGCGGAAAAGATCCGCCGCCGCACCGAACAGCTCACGTTCAGCTACGACGAACAACCCCTGCGCCTGACCACCAGCATCGGCCTGAGCAGCCTGCAACCGGAAGATACCCTGCACGCCTTGCTGACCCGCGCCGACCGAGCGCTCTATCGTGCCAAGCAGGCCGGCCGTAACCGCGTCTGCAGTGAAACCCAAGATGAATGACAGCCAACACTGCCCCGCTTGCGGTGCCCTCAACCAGTGCAGCCTGGCCGACCCACGCCGCGCCACCCAGGCCTGCTGGTGCTACAGCGTGAGTATCGACCCGGCCGTGCTCCAGGCCCTGCCCGCCGAATTACGCGACAAAGCCTGCCTGTGCCCACGCTGCGCCGCCGTTGAAGAACAACTTCGATCAACCACTTCTCACTGACCTGTTGCAATGCGCCTCGACCGCTTCCTTGCCAACCTGCCCAGCCTCAACCGCCAACAAACCCGCCTGATGCTGGTACAACGTCGTGTGCGGGTAGATGGACAGGTGGTCAGCGACCCGCTGACCGAGGTACGCGAATTCAGCCGCGTGGAGCTGGACGACCAGGTGCTGCAGGCTGGCCGACCGGCGCGCTACCTGATGCTGCACAAACCCACAGGCTGCGTCAGCGCCACCCAGGACCCACAGCACCCTACCGTGCTCGACCTGCTGCCCGAAGCATTGCGAGGCGACCTGCACATAGCCGGGCGCCTGGACTTCAACACCACCGGGTTGATGATCCTGACCAACGATGGCCAATGGTCACGGCGCCTGACCCAACCTGCCACCAAGCTGCCCAAGCACTACCTGGTGGACACCGAGGACGAGATTGGCGAGCACTATGAGGCCAAGTTTCGTGAGGGTTTCTACTTCGCCTTTGAAGGCCTCACCACCCTGCCCGCCCAGCTGGACATCCTCGGCCCGCGCCAGGCGCGGCTGGCGATCGTCGAAGGGCGCTATCACCAGGTCAAGCGCATGTTCGGGTTCTTCGACAACAAGGTGGTGGGGTTGCACCGGGAAAGCATGGGCGCAATCCGCCTGGATCCTGATTTGGCTCCGGGGGCGTTTCGTGACCTGACGGCGGATGAAATCGCCACTGTCTAGGCTGCCCGTTCTGGCCCAAGGTGGTCATACGACCGCTCAGCGACAAAAGTCACAAAATCTCCCGAACGGCACTTGCAGGATCCCCGACCCACTGCTTGAATCCAAATCGTCAGTCTGCATGTGACCAACAAGTCACGCCCGCAGTCGAAGACGCCTTTTGCCGGCCACCCAGGGCCTTGATGCCTTGGGGCACGGCAAATTGCCCGCCAAAAACAATACCGTCGACAAATGTGCCAAGGATCGACACAGGGCCCCCCGGTTACTCTTCAGGCGAATGCCTACCTGTCATAAAGAACGTGCACCCTAGGTGACGCGAATACCCTTTTTGCGCCAGGAGTCGATGACATGAGGCCAGAAATCGCTGTACTTGATATCCAAGGTCAGTATCGGGTTTACACGGAGTTCTATCGCGCGGAAGCGGCCGAGAATACGATCATCCTGATCAATGGCTCGCTGGCCACCACGGCCTCGTTCGCCCAAACGGTACGTAACCTGCACCCGCAGTTCAACGTAGTGCTGTTCGACCAGCCGTATGCCGGCAAGTCCAAGCCACACAACCGCCAGGAACGGCTGATCAGCAAGGAGACCGAGGCGCACATACTCCTTGAGCTGATCGAGCACTTCCAGGCCGACCATGTGATGTCGTTCTCATGGGGTGGCGCAAGTACGCTGCTGGCGCTGGCGCACCAGCCGCGGTGCGTGAAGAAGGCCGTAGTGAGCTCGTTCTCGCCGGTGATCAACGAACCGATGCGCGACTACCTGGACCGTGGCTGCCAGTACCTGGCCGCCTGCGATCGCTATCAGGTCGGCAACCTGGTCAACGACACCATCGGCAAGCACCTGCCATCACTGTTCAAGCGCTTCAACTACCGCCACGTCAGCAGCCTGGACAGCCACGAGTACGCGCAGATGCACTTCCACATCAACGAGGTGCTGCAACACGACCTGGAGCGGGCGCTGGATGGCGCACGCAATATCAACATTCCGGTACTGTTCATCAACGGCGACCGCGACGAGTACACCACGGTCGAAGATGCGCGGCAGTTCGGCAAGCACGTGGGCCGAAGCCAGTTCAGCGTGATCCGCGATGCGGGCCACTTCCTGGATATGGAAACCAAGGCCGCCTGCGAGGACACCCGCAATGTCATGCTGGGGTTCCTCAAACCAACTGTGCGTGAAACCCGTCAACGCTACCAGCCGGTACAACAGGGGCAGCATGCATTGGCCATCTGAGCGCATCGGCGCCCTGTGGCTGATCCCGCAGGCTGTAGGGTGCCGACAAGCTTTTTTATAACTTGGGCTTCTAATTCGTGGAGGGTTCTGGTAAAAAGTGCTGCGCAGACGCGGGTATAGTTTAGTGGTAAAACGAAAGCTTCCCAAGCTTTAGTTGAGGGTTCGATTCCCTCTACCCGCTCCACATTGCATCACCGCATGGCGTTCCAGCAACGTCATCGCTGTCAAAAGGAGCCTTGGCTCCTTTTTTCGTTTCTGCCCTCCCGGTTTGATCTGGCCCATGGCCAATTGCCTGCCGATCCGCTTCAATGCGTAGATGGTTACGTGAAGCATTTCGAAAGGACAACGCATGTTTCTCTCCCGCTGGCTACCGGGCCTTGCCAACCTGCTGCACTACCGCCGCGAATGGTTCCATGCCGATTTGCAGGCAGGCCTCTCGGTCGCAGCGATTCAGATACCCATCGCCATCGCTTACGCACAAATTGTCGGTTTGCCGCCACAATACGGCCTGTACGCCTGCGTGCTGCCAATGATGGTCTACGCCCTGATCGGCAGCTCGCGCCAGCTGATGGTAGGCCCTGACGCCGCCACCTGCGCGATGATCGCCGGTGCCGTGGCGCCGCTGGCCATGGGTGACCCGCAACGCATCGCCGAACTGTCGGTGATCGTCACCGTGCTGGTCGGAGTGATGCTGATCGCTGCCGGCCTGGCACGGGCCGGGTTCATTGCCAGCTTCTTCTCGCGACCGATCCTGATCGGCTACCTCAACGGCATCGGCCTGAGCCTGATCGCCGGGCAGCTGTCCAAGGTGGTGGGGTTCAAGATCGAGGGCGACGGTTTTATCCTCAGCCTGATCAACTTTTTCCAGCGCCTGGGTGAGATCCACTGGATCACGTTGTTCATCGGCCTGGCCGCTCTGGGCCTGCTGATCTGGCTACCACGGCGTTTCCCACGCCTGCCCGCCGCGCTGACCGTGGTGGCACTGTTCATGTTGCTGGTCGGCCTGTTTGGCCTCGACCGCTTCGGCGTCGCCATCCTCGGCCCGGTGCCGGCCGGCATCCCACAGCTGGCCTGGCCGCACAGCAACCTGGCGGAAATGAAGAGCCTGCTGCGCGACGCCCTGGGTATCGCCACCGTCAGCTTCTGCAGCGCCATGCTCACCGCACGCAGCTTTGCCGCCCGCCACGGCTACGCGATCAACGCCAACCACGAATTCGTCGCCCTGGGCGTGAGCAACCTGGCGGCCGGGGTGTCCCAGGGCTTTGCCATCAGCGGCGCCGACTCGCGCACCGCCGTCAATGACATGGTGGGTGGCAAGAGCCAGCTGGTCGGCATCGTCGCCGCGCTGGTCATTGCCCTGATCCTGTTGTTCTTCACCGCGCCGATGGCGTGGATCCCGCAGGCAGCATTGGGCGCCGTGCTACTGATGGCCGGCTGGGGGCTGATCGACATCAAGTCGCTGGGGCTCATCCGCCGCCTGAGCCGCTTCGAGTTCTGGCTCTGCCTGCTGACCACGGCGGGCGTGCTGGGCCTGGGCGTGCTGCCCGGCATCGTGTTTGCTGTGACCCTGGCGATCCTGCGCCTGCTCTACAGCATCTACCAACCCACCGACGCCGTGCTCGGCTGGCTGCCGGGCACCGAAGGCCAGGTCGACATCCGCAAGCACAAGGACGCCCGCACCGTGCCGGGCCTGGTGGTGTACCGCTTCGACGACGCGATCCTGTTCTTCAACGCCGACTACTTCAAGATGCGCCTGCTCGAAGCGGTGCAGAGCCAGGACCAGCCCAAGGCCGTGCTGTTCGATGCCGAAGCCGTCACCAGCATCGACGTCAGCGGTATCGCCGCCTTGCGTGAAGTGCGCGACACCCTGGCCGCGCAAGGCATCTTCTTTGCCATCGCCCGCGCCCGGGGCACCTTCCTGCGCATGCTGGTGCGCTCGGGGATGGCACGGGAAATGGAAGACAAACTGCTGTTCGGCTCGGTGCGGGCGGGAATTCGGGCGTATCGGGTGTGGCGTAACCGCAACCGCAGCACGCTCATTACCGGAGCGGGATGAACAGAACGCTATCGCAACCCATTCGGCCCCTACAGAGAAAAGGACTACCCGCCCCCCGGAAAAGGATGATCGCCCAGTGAGGAGCGGATTCGCTAGCCTCGCTGACCCGATCCTGAATACGGCCGGGCAATCCTTCTCCGTGGCGCTGGACAACCAGCAGCTACGCCAATGGCGTACAACCTGTTATGCTTTTTACCGAAACAGCCTTGTTCACCAAGCGAGTCAAGGAACGCCTAGATCAGCAACGCAACGCGCTGAGGTCGATCATTGAACACTGGAGGCACGCATGAACCGCTTTTTTGACGAACTGCTGGAAAGCGTGCAACAAATGGACGACATCGTCCAAGGGAAGCAGGCGCCTTCTCGGGAATTCGAGATTGATGCACTCCTGGTGCGTAACATCCGCAAGGCAACGGGGCTCACGCAAGCACGCTTTGCCGAGATAATCGATGTTCAGGTAGCAACATTGAGGAATTGGGAACAAGGACGACGAGAACCTACCGGGCCTGCCAAGGCATTACTACGCGCAATACGTAATGATCCTGATCATGTATTAAAGGCCCTTGCGCACTGACAAGGGCCTGTAGGCGTCGCACGCCCTGCACGACATGCTAAAGTCGCCCCGCTCCCCGCTCCACCCAACGGACTCCAGCATGCCTGCACTTGACGCTACCCTCACCCCTTGGCCAGAACTCGCCGCCCGCCATCCCTGCGATGCCCTGCTACTGGGCAATGGCGCCAGCCGCGCAGTGTGGAAGCCGTTCGGCTATTTCTCGCTGTTCGAGGAAGCACAACGCGCAGGCCGCAAGAAAGGCCTGGCGGTCAGTGACCAGGCCCTGTTCAAGTCGTTGGGCACGGAACTGTTCGAGCCGGTGCTCAGCGCCCTCAACACCACCGTGCGCGCCAACGCCGCGCTGGCCATCAACTCCACCGCACCGCTGAACCGCTATTACTCGATCAAGGAAGCGTTGATTCACGCCGTGCGCACGGTACACCTGCCGTGGCCGCTGATGCCGCCAGCCACCCTCGCGGCCCTCAACCAGGCCCTGCGTGGCTACCGCAGCGTCTACACCAGCAACTACGACCTGCTGCTACCGTGGGCTGTACAGAGCGCCCCACACGGCTTCGCCGAACTGTTCGACGAACAAGGCTTCTTCGACGTGCGTCGCACCCGCAGCGAAGGCACGCGGGTGATGCACCTGCACGGCGGCCTGCACCTGCTAAAGCTGCCCGATGGCACCACCCGCCAACGCAGCGCCGACAGCGCCGAACTGCTTGATGGCTTTGCCGTGAACATCCCAGGTGAAGTGCCACTGTTCGTCAACGAAGACCGCAGCGACGAAAAGCTGCGCGCCATCCGCCATTCGGACTACCTCAGCTGGTGCCTGGGGCAACTGGCCCAGGAAAGCCAAGGGTTATGCCTGTTCGGTCAGCACCTGGACAGCAGTGACCAGCACCTGCTCGAAGCCATCCGCCTGGCCCGGCCGAAGCAGCTCTCGATTGCTATCCGGCCGGTGAGCGAAGCGTCGGTGATCAACCAGAAGCAGCATTTTGTTGATCGGTTTGGAGATTTGGCCGGGACGCAGGTGCATTTCTATGACGCCAGTACGCATCCGCTGGGGCTACCAGATTTGGCGATCGATCGACCAGCGGCTAGACGCTAGCACGCCCGCGGCACGAGCACGCCAGCAGGCTTGCTAGTGGTTGCTTTCAAAGCAACCCATCCGCCCGCAACAACGTCTCCAGGCAATGCTCCTGCACCCCATAAAACGCCTTGAGCTGGCCAATCTTCTCCAGCAACTCGCCGTTAGCCATCGGCTGCCGCCGCTTCACCGCAAGAATCATCTTGTTCTTGTTGGTGTGCTCCAGCGAGATGAACTCGAACACCTTGGTTTCGTAACCGCAGGCTTCCAGGTACAACGCGCGCAGGCTGTCGGTGAGCATTTCGGCCTGCTGGCCCAGGTGCAAGCCGTATTGCAGCATGGGTTGCAGCAACCCCGGGCTGTGCAGTTGCGGGCGGATCTGCTTGTGGCAGCACGGCGAGCACATGATGATCGCGGCGTTGCAGCGGATACCGGTGTGAATGGCGTAGTCGGTGGCGATATCGCACGCATGCAGGGCGATCATCACTTCGATGGCCTCGGGCACCACGCTACGTACATCACCGCACTGGAATTCCAGGCCCGGATGCTCCAGGCGCGAAGCGGCGGCGTTGCACAAGTCGACCATGTCCTGGCGCAGCTCTACACCGGTGACCTGTGCCTCACGGCCCAGGCTGTTGCTCAGGTAGTCATGCATGGCAAAGGTCAGGTAGCCCTTGCCCGAGCCGAAGTCGGCCACCCGCAGCGCCTGCTCCGCAGGTACCGGCGCACTGGCCAGGGCGTGATCGAAGACCTCGATGAACTTGTTGATCTGCTTCCACTTGCGCGACATGGACGGGATCAATGCACCTTGTGCATCAGTCACGCCAAGGTCACGCAGAAACGGCCTCGACAAATCCAGGTAGCGCTTCTTCTCGCGGTCATGGCCGCTGCTCGCCGTGGCCTCGCGTGGAGCCTGCGCGCCGTGACGTTGCAACATCGGCTTGCCCTTCTTGCTGAAGGTCAGTTGCACTTCGCCATCTGCGTCGAACAGGTGGGCATTGCGGAAGCTGTCCGGCAGCAGCTCGGCTACCAGCGCCTGCGCCTGTTCCAGCGACAGGTTGCGGGTAATGTCGCGGGTCTGGTGGCGGTAGACCAGCGACAGGCATGGCTGGCCCTTGACCTGCAGCGGCTTGGCGATGATCCGTTGCAAGGTCTGGTCGGCACCGACATGGCGCGCCAGCACCAGTTTGACCAAGGTGTTGCCGTGCAAGGCTGCATTCAGAAGGCCGAGAAACCGGGCGCGTGCATCTGACGCAGAGGGGGCGGAAGAACTGGCGGACATGGAGAAACGGTGCCTCGAATAGCGGGAACCGCATTCTACACCCTGCAGGTTCCAAGTCAGTCCAGGATCACCAACCGGTTGGGCAACTCGTTGCGCGCATGGGTAGGCGGCACATGCTCGCTAAGCAGCTCGCCGCACGCATCGATGCACTCGACAAACCCCTGCAAGGTCCGCCCCTGACGCACCTGCTCGGCAAAGCGGGCGACGATGGCCGCCCGCGCGTTGGCATCCAGATGATGCTCGATACCGCGGTCGACCAGGATCTCCACGTGCCTCTCCGCCTCGCTGACGAAGATCAGCACGCCCGTGGCAGCTGCGGTGCGCTGCAGGTTTTGTTCGCGAAACTGCTGGCGGGCCAGCCGCGAAGCGCGCCAGCGGCGCAAGGCCCGGGGAATTAGCCAACCGGCCAGGCGCGGGTTGCGCAGCAACAGGCACAACCCGACGAACAGCAGCACGTTGGCCACCAGCAGACCGCGCATGCCAGGCCAGCCCAGCAGCCACTGCAGCAGCCCTGGCACGGCCAGCGCCAGCACGGCAGCCCAGAACAACGGCCAATAGGCGTAATCGTCAGCACGGCGCGCCAGTACCGTCACCAGTTCGGCATCGGTTCGCTTTTCAGCACGGGCAATGGCTTCGGCAATCTGCCGTTGATGGTATTCGTCGAAAGGGGTCATGCCGTCGGTCTCTTGAGCGTTCTTATAGTTGTTGTCCCGGCATTCGGGGCTTCGTCCCCAGGCGACATATTCAGGCATAATCCGCCGCTGGAAAACGAGCGTGTCAATCGTACAACAATAGCCGCCTGAAAACTTCGGCCGCGCACGTATCACCGCTGGATACGGCAGAGGCCCCACAACGGAATTGATGATGAAATTGTCTTTGCTGGGCCTGGCCATGGGCCTTGCCAGTCAGGCGGCCCTCGCCGCCCCCACCGCCCCGCCCCTGCAGGACAAGCAGGCGTTCATCGACCATCTGATCAGCCAGATGACCGAAGCCGAGAAAATCGGCCAGTTGCGCCTGATCAGCATCGGCCCGGAAATGCCACACGAAAAGATCCGCGAGGAAATCGCCGCTGGCCGTATCGGTGGCACGTTCAACTCACGCACCGCGCCCGAAAACCGCCCGATGCAGGACGCGGCCATGCGCAGCCGCCTGAAGATCCCGATGTTCTTCGCCTACGACACCGTCCACGGCGAGCGCACCATCTTCCCGATCGGCCTGGGCATGGCCGCCACCTGGGACATGGACGCCGTGGCCAAGGTTGGCCGCACCGCCGCCATCGAAGCCTCCGCCGACGCTCTGGACATGACCTTCGCACCCATGGTCGATATTGCCCGCGACCCACGTTGGGGCCGCACCAGTGAAGGCTTTGGTGAAGACACCTACCTGACCTCGAAGATTGGCCAGGTGATGGTGCGCTCGTTCCAGGGCAGCAGCCCGGCCAACCCCGACAGCATCATGGCCATCGTCAAGCACTTCGCCCTGTACGGCGCCGTGGAAGGCGGGCGCGACTACAACACGGTCGATATGAGCCTGCCGAAGATGTACAACGACTACCTGCCGCCCTACCGCGCCGCCCTCGACGCCGGTGCCGGCGGGGTGATGGTGGCACTGAACTCGATCAACGGCGTGCCGGCCACCTCCAACACCTGGCTGATGAACGACCTGCTGCGCAAGGAGTGGGGCTTCAAGGGTGTGACCATCAGCGACCATGGCGCCATCCAGGAGCTGATCCGCCACGGTGTCGCCCGCGACGGTCGCGAAGCCGCCAAGCTGGCGATCAAGGCCGGCATCGACATGAGCATGAACGACACCCTGTACGGCGAAGAGCTGCCAGGCCTGCTGAAGTCCGGTGAAGTGACCCAGGGCGAGCTGGACCAGGCGGTGCGCGAAGTACTCGGAGCCAAGTACGACATGGGCCTGTTCAAGGACCCGTACGTGCGCATCGGCAAGGCCGAAACCGACCTGAAAGACTACTACGGCAACGACCGCCTGCACCGCGAAGCCGCGCGTGATGTGGCCCGCCGCAGCCTGGTACTGCTGGAAAACCACAACCAGACCCTGCCGCTGAAAAAAGCCGGCACCATCGCCCTGGTCGGCCCGCTGGCCGATGCACCGATCGACATGATGGGCAGCTGGGCCGCCGACGGCAAACCCGTGCACTCGGTGACAGTGCGTGAAGGCTTGCGCCGCGCCGTAGAAGGCAAAGCCAAGCTGGTCTACGCCAAAGGCTCCAACGTCACCGGCGACAAGGCGATATTCGATTACCTGAACTTCCTCAACTTCGACGCACCGGAAATCGTCGACGACCCACGCCCGCCTGCGGTGCTGATCGACGAAGCCGTGAAGGCTGCCAAGCAGTCCGACGTGGTCGTAGCGGTTGTCGGCGAGTCGCGTGGCATGTCCCACGAGTCGTCCAGCCGCACCACCCTGGAAATTCCAGCCAGCCAGCGTGAGCTGATCAAGGCCTTGAAGGCGACCGGCAAGCCGCTGGTGCTGGTGCTGATGAACGGCCGGCCACTGTCGATCGGCTGGGAACGCGAGCAGGCCGACGCCATCCTCGAAACCTGGTTTGCCGGTACCGAGGGCGGCAATGCCATCGCCGACGTACTGTTTGGCGACTACAACCCATCCGGCAAGCTGGCCATCACCTTCCCGCGTTCGGTCGGGCAGATCCCGATGTATTACAACCACACGCGCATTGGCCGGCCGTTCACGCCGGGTAAGCCGGGTAACTACACGTCGCAGTACTTCGAAGAGCCTAACGGCCCGCTGTACCCGTTCGGCTATGGCCTGAGCTACAGCAGCTTCGAGCTGTCCGGCCTGAAGCTGTCGCACAAGGACCTCAAGCGCGGTGACAACCTGGAGGCCAAGGTGACGGTAAAGAATACTGGCAAGGTGGCCGGCGAGACCGTGGTGCAGCTGTACCTTCAAGATGTGTCGGCATCGATGAGCCGCCCGGTCAAGGAACTGAAAAACTTCCAGAAGCTGATGCTCAAGCCGGGTGAGTCGCGGACCTTGACCTTCCGCATCAACGAGGATGACCTGAAGTTCTACAATGGCCAGCTGCAGCGGGTTGCCGAGCCAGGTGAGTTCAATGTCCAGGTAGGGCTGGACTCCCAGGCGGTGCAACAGCAGAGCTTTGAACTGCTGTAACTGAAACCGGCCGCCTGTACCGGCCCTTTCGCCGTTAGACCTGCGAAAGGGCCGGCCCCGATCCCCAAATATTCCGGATCCGCCCCAATGCCCTTTTCCTTTCGCGCCCTGCGTCTGGGGCTGATCACCTTGCTCATCCTGCTGGGCACCGCCCTCAGTGCCGGCTGGGCCATGGACCAGGCCAAGCGCCAGGCCATGGAAGACGACGCCCGGCGTGCCAGTCAGCAACTGGGGCTGTACGCCAATGCCCTGCACACCCTGATCGACCGCTACCGCGCCCTGCCCGCCGTACTGGCACTGGACCCGGAACTGATCGCCGCCCTGCGCGGCCCGGTCAATGAACAGGTGCAGGACGCCCTGAACCGCAAGCTGGAGCGCATCAATGGCGCGGCCAATTCCTCAACCCTCGAGCTGCTCGACCGCACCGGCCTGGCCATTGCCGCCAGCAACTGGCGGCTGCCCAGTAGCTACGTCGGCTCCAACTACGGTTTCCGCCCCTATTTCAAGCAAACCCGCAGCCAAGGCAGTGGCCGCTTCTACGCCGTGGGCGTAACCAGTGGCGTACCGGGCTACTTCCTCGCCAGCGCGGTAAATGACGAGCATGGCCGCTTTCTCGGAGCCATGGTGGTCAAGCTGGAATTCCCCGAGCTGGAACGCGAATGGCGCCAGGGCAGCGATATCCTGCTGGTCAGTGACGCCCGTGGCATCACCTTCATCGCCAACCAGGATGGCTGGCGCTACCGCGAGCTCCAGCCGCTGAGTGGTGCCGACCGTGCCGAGCTGGCTGAAACACGCCAGTACGACAAACAGCCGCTGGTGCCCCTGCAGCATCAGGTGCTGACCCGTTTTGCCGAGTACAGCACCCTTAGCCGCGTGCAAGGCCCGCAGGGCAGTGCCGAGTACCTGTGGGAAAGCCTGCCGCTGGAAGGTGACCACTGGACCTTGCACCTGTTGCGCAAGCCACAGGTGGCCGCCGATGGCCGCAATGCCGCCCTGGGCGCCGCAGCCGTGTGGCTGAGCCTGGTGTTCGCCGCCCTGTTCGTCAGCCAGCGCCTGCGCCTGGCCCGCCTGCGCCAGCGCAGCCGGCTAGAGCTCAAACGCCAGGTCGAAGAACGCACCCGTGAGTTGCGCACCGCCCAGGAGGGCCTGGTGCAGTCGGCCAAACTGGCCGCCCTCGGGCAGATGTCGGCCGCCATGGCCCACGAAATCAACCAGCCGCTGACCACACAGCGCATGCAACTGGAAACCCTGCGGCTGCTGCTGGACCACGGCCGTTACGACGAAGCGCGCCAGGCCCTGGAACCGCTGGAACAAATGCTCACACGCATGGCCGCACTGACCAGCCACCTGAAAACCTTTGCCCGCAACAGCCCCGTCGGCCTGCGCGAGCGCCTCGATCTGGCCACCGTGGTCGACCAGGCCTTGCACCTGCTGGAAACCCGCATCCGTAGTGACGAGGTCGAGGTGGCCTTGTACCTGGCACGCCCGGCCTGGGTACGCGGCGATGCCATTCGCCTGGAGCAAGTGCTGATCAACCTGCTGCGCAATGCCCTCGACGCCATGGCCGACAAGCGCTACAAACGCCTGGAGGTGCGCATCGAGCCAGATGGCGAGCTGTGGCGCCTGAGCGTGCTGGATTCGGGTGGAGGCATCACCGAGGCCGACCTGGCCAAGGTGTTCGACCCGTTCTTCACCACCAAGCCGGTGGGTGAAGGGCTGGGCCTGGGCCTGGCCATTTCCTACGGTATCGTCCACGAGGCCGGTGGCCAACTGCTGGCCGAAAACGTACCTGGTGGCGCACGCCTGAGCCTTACCCTGCCCCGTGACCTGGAGCCTGTATGTTGAATTCAGTGATCGTCGTCGATGATGAAGCCAGCATCCGTACTGCCGTCGAGCAATGGCTGAGCCTGTCCGGTTTCACTGTGCAGTTGTTCGCTCGCGCTGATGAATGCCTGGCACACCTGCCACGGCACTTCCCGGGGGTGATCATCAGCGATGTGCGCATGCCAGGCATGGACGGCCTGCAATTGCTCGCGCGCCTGCAGGCGGACGACCCCGACCTGCCCGTGATCCTGCTGACCGGCCACGGTGATGTGCCCATGGCAGTAGAAGCCATGCGCAACGGGGCCTATGACTTCCTGGAAAAACCCTTCACCCCGCAGCACCTGCTGGGTAGCCTGCGCCGGGCACTGGAAAAGCGCCAGCTGGTCCTTGAAAACCGTCGGCTGCACGAACAGGCTGACCTCAAGTCACGCCTGGAAGGCACACTGCTGGGGATGTCCCAGGGCCTGCAGCAACTGCGCAGGCAGGTGCTGGACCTGGCCGGCCTGCCAGTCAACGTGCTGATTCGTGGTGAAACCGGCAGCGGCAAGGAGCGGGTCGCCCGTTGCCTGCACGATTTTGGCCCGCGCGCCGGCAAACCATTCGTTGCCCTCAACTGCGCGGCCATCCCCGAAGCGCTGTTCGAAGCCGAACTGTTCGGCCATGAAAGCGGTGCCTTCACCGGCGCCCAAGGCAAGCGCATCGGCAAACTGGAGTACGCTAACGGTGGCACGGTGTTCCTCGACGAAATCGAGAGCATGCCACTGGCGCAACAGGCCAAGCTGCTAAGGGTGATCCAGGAGCAGAAACTGGAGCGTTTGGGGGCTAACCAGAGCATCAGCATCGACTTGCGAATCATTGCCGCGACCAAGCCCGACCTGCTCGACGAGGCCCGTGCCGGGCGTTTTCGCGAAGACCTGGCCTACCGCCTGAACGTGGCCGAACTGCGCCTGGCGCCGTTGCGTGAGCGGCGCGAGGACATTCCACTGCTGTTCGAACACTTTGCCCGTGCAGCAGGCGAAAAGCTTGGACGCTGCGCACCGCCGCTGTCGGGGGCACAGCTGGCGCAACTGCTGTCGCATGACTGGCCAGGTAACGTTCGCGAGCTGGCCAATGCGGCGGAGCGGCACGCGTTGGGGCTAGGTTCGCCGAACATCGAGGTAGCGCCTGCCGGGCAATCGCTGGGCGAGCAGATGGAGGCGTTCGAGGCGCAATGCCTGCGCGCAGCGTTGCGACAGCATGGGGGCGAGATCAAGGCGGTGATGGAGACCTTGCAGCTGCCGCGGCGCACGCTTAATGAAAAGATGCAGCGGCACGGGTTGGTGCGCGAGGATTTTGTCGGGCGAGAATGAGCGGAAATCCGCTTATGACCAGGATTTAGTAGGCGAGATTCCGCTTATCAACTCAAGATTTTGGGGCTGCTTTGCAGCCCATCGCGACGCAAGGCCGCTCCTGCAAGGGCCGTGCAAGGCTTGCTATTACGGGGTTCGCGGAGCTCGCAACGCCCCCAAATGAATCACCCTGCACCCATTTGGCACACCTTCTGCAATTGCCTTGGCAAGCTGCGCCACGGCGCGCTCCACAAAAACAACGAGAAGGTATCCCTGATGGATAACGCCACCTCCCTGCCCGCCGGGGCGGCCACTGCGCCCGCCGCGGAAAAAACCACCGCCAGCCGCCTGAAGTCGATCTTCAGCGGGTCCATCGGCAACATGGTCGAATGGTACGACTGGTACGTCTACGCCGCATTCTCGCTGTACTTCGCCAAGGCCTTCTTCCCGGCCGGCGACTCCACCGCACAATTGCTCAACACCGCCGCGATCTTCGCCGTGGGCTTCCTGATGCGCCCGATCGGTGGCTGGTTGATGGGCCTGTACGCCGACCGCAAGGGCCGCAAAGCTGCATTGATGGCCTCGGTACTGCTGATGTGCGCAGGCTCGCTGGTCATCGCCCTGACCCCGGGCTACGAAACCATCGGTGTCGCCGCACCGATCCTGCTGGTGATTGCGCGCCTGATGCAGGGCCTGTCGGTGGGTGGTGAATACGGCACCTCGGCCACCTACCTCAGCGAGATGGCCAGCAAGGACCGCCGTGGTTTCTTCTCCAGCTTCCAGTACGTGACCCTGATCTCCGGCCAGCTCATCGCCCTGGCAGTACTGATCATCCTGCAGCAGACCCTGACCACCGAGCAGCTGTACGCCTGGGGCTGGCGCGTGCCGTTCGTGATCGGTGCGCTGTGCGCCGTGGTGGCCCTGTACCTGCGTCGCGGCATGGAAGAAACCGCCTCCTTCACCAAGAAGGAAAAGGCCAAGGAAAGCCTGATGCGCACCCTGATGCGCCACCCCAAAGAGCTGATGACCGTGGTCGGCCTGACCATGGGCGGCACCCTGGCCTTCTACACCTACACCACCTACATGCAGAAGTACCTGGTCAACACAGTGGGCATGAGCATCAGCGACTCGACCACCATCTCGGCCGCCACGCTGTTCCTGTTCATGTGCCTGCAGCCGGTGATTGGTGGGCTGTCCGACAAGATCGGCCGTCGCCCGATCCTGATCGCCTTCGGTGTGCTCGGCACCCTGTTCACCGTCCCTATCCTCAGCACCTTGCACACCATCCAGACCTGGTGGGGCGCGTTCTTCCTGATCATGGCCGCGCTGATCATCGTCAGCGGCTACACCTCGATCAACGCAGTGGTCAAGGCAGAGCTGTTCCCGACGGAAATCCGCGCCCTGGGCGTGGGCCTGCCGTACGCCCTGACCGTGTCCATCTTCGGCGGCACCGCCGAATACGTGGCCCTGTGGTTCAAGAGCGCTGGCATGGAAAGCGGCTTCTACTGGTACGTCACCGCCTGCATCGCCTGTTCGCTGCTGGTGTATGCAACCATGAAGGACACCAAGCAGCACTCGCGGATTACTACTGAGTAATGCTGGCCTTGCAGGACTGACAAGGGGCGCCTTATTGAATAGGGCGCCCTTTTTTCATTCACGAACGGCACCCGTGAGCCGATTAACAAACCTAATCGGCTCACAAGTTGAGCCGAATAGCGCTATTATTCGGCTCACTTAATGAGCCGAATAGCCGGCTTATTTGGCTCACGGGATGGATCGGCAACAATCATGAACAGCCCTTCGTGGATCTGGCAGCAACCTGCCTGGCCTCAATTTACCTGGCAAAACGAAGCCATCACCCCACTGCTGCGCAACTGCATCGACATGCAAGGCCGCCTGCTGGGCAAGATGGGCAACGTCGACGCGCTCAGCGAATGCCAGAACATGCTGGACACGCTGCTTCAGAACATCGTCACATCCTCGGCAATCGAAGGTGAAAAGCTGAATGATGGCGAAGTCCGCTCTTCCCTCGCTCGCCGACTAGGCATTGAAGAACAGGGCGCCACCAATGCTCGCAGTGAAGGACTAGCGGAGTTGATGCTGGATGCAACGCAAGGGTATGACCGACCGCTGACCCTGCAACGCCTGTTCATTTGGCACCAGTGGCTGTTCCCGGTGACGCAAGGTACCTTGAGCAAAGCGGTACTGGTTGGCCAGTTACGGGATGAATTGCCCATGCAAGTGATCTCTGGCCGCCTCGACAAGCCCACCGTGCATTTCCAGGCACCACCGCGCGATGGCCTTGAAGCTCAGCTCGCCGAATTTCTCGACTGGTTTGCCAACAGCCTCGACACTGCCAGCCTGGACCCACTGCTGCGCGCCGGTATCGCCCACTTCTGGTTCGTTACACTGCACCCATTCGACGATGGCAATGGTCGCCTGACCCGAGCAATTACCGACCTGGCGCTGGCGCAAGGTGAGCGCCAGGCCATTCGCTTCTATGCCATGTCCGCCAGTATTCTCGAAGACAGGGCCGGCTATTACCAGGTGCTGGAGCGCAGCCAGAAGGGCGGTCTGGATATCACCCTGTGGCTAAGCTGGTTTCTTGCCACACTGCTGCGTAGCCTCGAACAGGCACTGGCCAACATCGACCGGACATTGGCCAAGGCCAGGTTCTGGCAGGCGCATCGCGCAGATGGTTTGCTGCCAGAACAGGTAAAGGTACTCAACAGGTTGCTTGATGGTGGCCCCCGCGGTTTCGAGGAAGGCATCAGCGCCACTCAATATCAGGCAGTGGCGAAGGTGTCCAAGGCCACTGCGACCCGCCACCTAGCCGACCTGCTCGACAAGGCCTGCCTTGTTCGCTTGCCAGGCGGGGGCCGTAGTACGCGCTACCGCATCAATACTCAAGACATCTCCAACGCCTGACGCGGCTCACGGCGCTGGTACCAGCTGGCCATCAGCACCAGCACCAGCAACACCCCGCCCAGCACAGCCGAAGAGCCGACCGTGCCAAAGTCCAGGCCGCCCTTTTCATGGGGTTTGGTCAGGACATCGCCCAGCGTGGCGCCAAACGGACGGGTAAGCACGAACGCCACCCAGAACAGCACAACGCCTGGAATACGCGTCCAGTAGCGGGCCACCACTACGAGGGCAATGGCACTGCCGATCAGCAACGCGCCGCCTGCAAAACCCAGCCCCGAATCGTCGGCCAGGTAATCGCCCAGGGCGGTGCCAAGCGTGTTGGAAAACAGGATCGCCACCCAGTAGAACAGCTCGCCCGTGCGGTTCTTGATACGGGTGACATCCAGTGGGTTGCCGCTCAGGCGCCACACCAGGAAGGTCAGCAGCAGGATGCCGATGAGCAAGGCCGACCCCGTGGCATAACCCAGGCCCAGGGTGCGGTCCATGAAGTCGGACATGGTGGTGCCGGCGGTACTGGTGGAGAGGATCACCAGCCAATACAGCATCGGGTGGTAGCGGCGCGAGTAAAGCTGGCCGAGCAAGGTCAGCAGGAACACGCTGATCAGCAGCAGCGAGCTGACGGCATAGCCAACGTTCAGCGTCATCGACAGCAAGTCGCCCGCCGTTTCGCCAAGGGTGGTAGCGCAGATCTTCATGACCCAGAAGGCCAAGGTGATTTGCGGGAGTTTGTTCATTGTTGTGCCGCTCCAGTTTGAGGTGCGGCGATGGTGCTGATCGAGGCCTGAAAAATCGGTTGGTGATGCATGAAAAAAGCGTTGATAGATCTTTGAAACAAGATATTTCGTTCTTAACGTCCCATTAATTCCCACCCTTCAAGCTGAAACAGCTGACAGAACGACGACGCGCGGGCATGCGGCTCCTGAGTGATGCCACAGCCTGATTCACGCGAAGCGTTCCCATATACATCGAATAATTCGATTTTTAATCGCTATTTTTTGCGCTTTTCAATCAAATTAATCGGCGTAGGATTAAACCCATAGAAACAAACAACCCCTGTAGCCCTTGGAGCAACGACCATGAAAAACAAACTGATCCTTACCTTGGCCCTCTCGGTTTTCGCAGCTGGCGCCTATGCCGAAGATGGCTTCGACCGTACCAACGCCCACACGTTTGCAGCGGTACAGAGCCAGTCCGCTACCTACGCTGAAGATGGTTTCGACCGCACCGGCGGCCAACGCTTCGCCGAAGACGGCTTCGACCGCACCGGTGGCCAACGCTTCGCCGAAGACGGCTTCGATCGCACCGGCGGCCAACGCTTCGCCGAAGACGGCTTCGACCGCACCGGTGGCCAACGCTTCGCCGAAGACGGCTTCGATCGCACCGGCGGCCAACGCTTCGCCGAAGACGGCTTCGACCGCACCAACGCCCACCGCATCAGCTGATCCCTGATGCGAGCACCCAGCCCGGCTTTGGCCGGGCTTGATCATTTGCAGACGGGCACAGGCTTGGCACACTAGGCACCTCGCAACCCAGGAGGTGGGCCAGCAAGCCCAGCACAGATGTATTACTACGAACCCGCCAAAGGCCACGGCCTGCCCCACGACCCGTTCAACGCCATCGTCGGCCCCCGCCCCATCGGCTGGATCTCCTCGCAAGACCGTGAAGGCCGCCTGAACCTGGCGCCCTACAGCTTTTTCAACGCCTTCAACTACATCCCGCCGATCATCGGTTTCTGCAGCGTCGGACGCAAAGACAGCCTGAACAACATCGAACAGACCGGCGAATTTGTCTGGAACCTGGCCACCCGCCCGCTGGCTGAGCAGATGAACCAGAGCTGCGCACCGGTTGCGGCCGAAGTAAACGAATTTGAATTGAGCGGCCTCACTGCCACGCCGTCGAGCATCGTCAACGTACCGCGCGTGGGGGAAACCCCCGTGGCCTTCGAGTGCAAGGTCAGCCAGATCGTGCAGCTCAAGCGGGCAGACCAGGCGCTGGTGCCCAGCTGGCTGATCCTGGGTGAAGTGGTGGCGGTGCACATTGCCGAGCACCTGCTGAAAAACGGCATCTACGACACCGCTGCCGCCGAACCGATCCTGCGTGGCGGTGGCCCGGCGGACTACTTCGAGCTGGGCAACCTGTTCAAGATGGCCCGCCCGCCGGCCTGATCACCAGATCAGCTCACCCTCTTCGCTGACGCCTTGCAGGCGTTGCAGCTCGGCCGTAGCCGCTTCGTCGGCGGCCACGGCCCCCTTGAACACCTGCCCGTCCAGTACCTTGTGAAAACGCGGCGCGCCGCCCATGCCCAAGGCCTTGACCGCGATGGCCGCGTTGTAGCCGCCCCCCTCGACCGGGACCATTGCCGAAACCGCTTCAAAATGCGGGAATTCCCTACGTGCCATGTTGCTATCCACTTGGTTGAACAAGGCCGTCATTTTACCCCATCACTGATCAATCGAAGGTATGCAGGTCCAAGCTGCTGACCACCTGTGCCTGCACCAGCTCGCCAAACACCTCCAACGTTGGCGAAGCGAAGTAGCCACTCATCGCCTGCTGGTCCTGCCAGCTACCGCTGAGCAACCAAAGGTCGGCATCCGCCTGGGAGCGCTGAACCGTGAAACTCAGGCAGCCCGGCGCCCGCAGCGAGGGTTCGAGCAGGTCACGCAGTCGCGCACCCAACTCGGCCGAGCGCCCGCTGCTGGCACGGATGAAAGCAAGGTGGGTGACCGGTTGTTTTGAGGTCATTGCACAATCTCCTTGAAGCAGGCGGACGGAAAAGCCAGGCTGCCAAGGTTAGGGGCTACCTCGCGCGACGCGTTAGGCCATTACTGCATGCCGATTGCCTAATCCTGCAGCGCGGCAGGATCAGGCAATCGACGTGCAGCTTTCGACTAGCGCCCGCCATTGCCCAAACCTATGCTGCGTCGGTCAGCAGAGGAAATCCACCATGACCACACCGACACCCATCGACCCGCCCCTGGAATTGCAGCGCCAGGAGCTTGCGGAACTGATCCGCCGCCATGCCGGCGAGCCCCACGGCCCGGCCTCGGCCATCGATGGCCTGTTCCTGGTGCGCTACACCGAGAACGTGCGCTCGGTGCCGACCCTCGCTCAACCCGCGCTGTGCATCCTGGCCCAAGGCAGCAAAAGCCTGTTCCTCGGTGACGAACAATATGCCTACGACCCGCTGCACTACATGGTGGTTTCGGTAACCTTGCCACTGAGCGGCGTAAAGCTCGACGCCAGCCCCGAACACCCCAGCCTTGGGTTGCGCATAGACCTGGACCCGGCAGAGATCAGCCAGCTGATTGCCGAGAGCGGGCCGATGCTGGTGCCCAACCGGCCTTCCGGCCGCGGTTTGTATGTGGACAAAACCGATGCGCCATTGCTTGATGCCCTGCTGAGGCTGATCCGACTGCTGGACACGCCGCGCGATATCGCGATGCTGGCACCGTTGTTCCGCCGCGAGATTCTTTACCGTTTGTTGCGCGGGCCTCAGGGTTATCGGCTGTACGAAATTGCCTTGGCCAACAGCCAGACGCACCGGGTTTGCCAGGCCATTACCTGGCTCAACAACAACTATCAACAGCCGCTGCGTATCGAGGACCTGGCCCGGGAGGTCAACCTCAGCACCTCGACCCTGCACCACCGCTTCAAGGCCGTGACGTCGATGAGCCCGTTGCAGTACCAGAAGCAGCTGCGCCTGCAGGAGGCGCGGAGGTTGATGCTCAATGACGGGCTGGAGGCGGCGGTGGCGGCTTATCGGGTGGGGTATGAAAGCCCGTCGCAGTTCAGCCGGGAGTACAGCAGGCTGTATGGAGCGCCACCGATTCGGGATGTGGCCAGGTTGAGAGCCACTGCTGTCTAGAACTTTTTGGTGGCTGTACCGGCCTCTTCGCGGGCTCGCCCGCTCCCACAGGTGCTACACATACTCTGAAAGCTGTGCCGGATCTGTGGGAGCGGGCGAGCCCGCGAAAGGGCCGGTACAGGCAACAGCTTCAGTTCAACCCGAAACTGTCCCTTGCCACTGATTCTGGTCAACCTGAATCAAGGTCGGCCCCTTGCGTTCCACCGCCTGCCCCAGCGCCGCCTGCAACTGCGCCACATCCGCCACATTCTCCGCCGCCGCGCCCAACGCCCGCGCCACGCCGATGAAGTCCGGCGTATGAATATCCACACCAACCGGCTCGATCGCCCGGTTGACCATGTACTTCTTGATTTCCTCGTACCCTTGGTTATTCCACAGCAGCACGATCAGCGGCACCTGCGCCTCCACCGCGCTGGCCAGCTCCGGCAGGGTGAATTGCATACCACCATCGCCAATCAGGCACACCGCAGGCGCACGCTGGCCGATTTGCTCCGCACTCCCGAGCCAGGCGCCCATGGCCGCAGGTAGCGCATAACCCAGGGTGCCGTAGCCGGTCGAGGCATTGAACCAGCGACGTGGCTGATCCATGTCCAGGGTCAGGTTGCCGGTGTACACCGGCTGGGTCGAATCGCCCACCAGAATGGCATTGGGCAGTCGCTCAAGAATGGCGCTCAGCAAACGCGTCTGGCTCAGTGTCGGCTGGTCCCAGCCTGCCGCCAGAGCCTCGCGCAGGTTGGCCACCCGGGCCACACCCCAGGTGCTTTCACGCACGGGTTGCGGCTGAGTCTGCAAAGCACCGAGCAGCGCTTCGGCGGCCAATTCGGCATCAGCCACCAGCGCCAGCTCCGGCAGGTAATTGCGCACGGTCTGGTCCGGGTCGATATCGATGCGCAGCAGGCTTCCCGGGATCTCGAAGCCACCCTTGAACGTCACGTCATAATCGGTTTCAGCCAGTTCGGTACCGATCGCCAGCACCACGTCGGCCTCGGCGACGAGCGCCCGCGCGGCAGGCAACGACTGGGTCGAACCGATTTGCAGCGGGTGGCTGGCCGGCAGCAAACCCTTTGCATTGATGGTGAGCGCCACCGGTGCCTGAAGGTGTTCGGCCAGACGTGCCAAGGCAGCACCGGCTGCCAACGCGCCACCCCCTGCCAGAATCAACGGCCGCTTTGCACCGGCCAGGCGCTCGGCCATCTGTGTTACAGCTTGCGGGGCAGCCCCCGCACGGCTACCGCGCACGGGTCGGCCCGGCAGCAGGAAATCGGCCGGTTCGACCAGCACGTCGAGCGGGATTTCGATATGCACCGGGCGTGGTCGGGCGCTGTCGAACACGGCAAATGCCCGGGCCAACACCTGCGGCAGGTCTGCTGCACTCATCAAGGTGTGGGAAAACGCAGCCACGCCCGACACCAGCGCCGCCTGGTTGGGCAGCTCGTGCAGCTTGCCACGGCCACCGCCCAACTGGTCACGGGACTGCACGCTGGAAATCACCAGCATCGGGATCGAATCGGCATAGGCCTGGCCCATCGCCGTGGTGATGTTGGTCATGCCCGGGCCGGTGATGATGAAGCACACTCCGGGTTTACCACGGGTGCGCGCATAGCCGTCAGCCATGAACCCGGCACCCTGCTCGTGGCGCGGAGTGATGTGGCGAATGGACGAACCCGCCAGGCCGCGATAGAGCTCCACGGTATGTACACCGGGAATGCCGAAGACATGG
The DNA here is from genome assembly GCF_003208145.1 of Pseudomonas sp. RV120224-01b. Lineage (NCBI taxonomy): Bacteria > Pseudomonadati > Pseudomonadota > Gammaproteobacteria > Pseudomonadales > Pseudomonadaceae > Pseudomonas > Pseudomonas sp. RV120224-01b. The sequence continues at coordinate 174,441 of NZ_QKMQ01000002.1, forward strand.
TCCACGCCATAGCCTTCAAGGAGTTTGACCAGTACTTCGCCGCACGTTGCCATCAGGGTTCACCATGAATCTGGTTGGGTTATGTGCTTATTGGACCCAACCCACGACTACCACCACAATGCAAAAAAACACATACTAGCCATGTCCTGTAATCATGGCTTATCGCAATGAAACGCCTACCGCCCTTACCCGCCCTGCACACCTTTCTGGTGACCGCCCAGCACTGCAACTTCACCCGTGCCGGGCAACAGCTGCACATCACGCAAGGCGCCGTCAGTCGCCAGATCGCGGCCCTTGAGGAGCACCTGGGGTATGCGTTGTTCCAGCGCCAGGCCCGTGGGCTGAGCCTGACCCGTGAAGGCCAGGACTGGCTGCCACGGGTGCAGCAGGTGTTCGCACTGATCGAACAAGGCGTGAATGAGGTGGGCGGACGCAGCACGACCTTGCAGCTCAAGGCACCCACCTGCGTGATGCGCTGGTTACTGCCACGCCTGATGGAGTGGCAAGCACTGCGCCCGGATGTGCCGGTGGAGCTGACGACCACGGTGCAGCACGGGGTGGACTTTCGCCGGGAGGGCTTCGATGCGGCAGTGGTCTATGGCGACACGCCGAACCACGGGTTACAGGTGCGCAAGTTGTTCGATGAACAGCTGACGCCGGTGTGTGCGCCGTCGCTATGCGACGGGCCAGTACCCTTGCGGCAGGTGGATGACCTGTCGCGGCACATGTTGCTGCACCCATCGCGGGACGAACATGACTGGCGGTTGTGGTTGCAGGCGGCCGGGGTGACGCTGGCCGCTCATGGGCCCAAGCAGCACTTCGAGACGCTGGACATGGCAATGGCCATGGCCTCGCAGGGGACCGGGGTGGCAATTGGCGACTGGTCGCTGATTGGTGATGACCTGCGCGGGGGGCGGCTGTGCATGCCGTTTGCGCTGAAGGTGATGACCGGTAAGGGGTACTACCTGGTGAGCCAGGCCAGAAGCTTGCCGCCTGGGTTGGTGGAATTGCTGGACTGGCTGAAGAGCCAGGCCAGCCTATGAAGGACTCTTCGCGGGCGTGCCCGCGAAGGGGGCGACTCAATACCCGACGGTAAAACGCTGCCGCGAATGCGCCGGCTTTTCCAGCTCATCGATCAAGGCAATCGCAAAGTCGGCGAAGGTGATCCAGCTTTTGCCGTCTGCACCAATCAGCAGATGATCCTTGCCCAGCGTGTACCGCCCGCTGCGCTCACCTTCAACGAACTCCGCCGATGGCGACAGGAAGGTCCAGTCCAGGTTCGGCTCCCGCTGCAGCGCCTCCAAAAAGCGCACGCCTGCAGTGGCCTCGGCCTTGTAGGCTTCCGGGAAGTCCGGGCTGTCGATCACCCGGTGCCCCGACGGCAACAGCAGGCTGCCCGCACCGCCCACCACCAGCAAGCGCTTGACCCCGGCCCGCTTGACCGGCTCGATGATCGCGTGCGGCTCGATGGTCGAGAAATGCGCAGCGCTCAGCACGGCATCCACGCCCGCGACCGCAGCTTGCAGGGCCGCGCTGTCCTTGGCATCCAGCGCCTTGACGGTCACTCCCGCCCGGCCCTCCAGTTTCGAAGGGTCACGGGCGATGGCCAGTACACTGTGGCCACGGCGCAGGGCCTCCTCCAGCAACTGGCTGCCAGCACGGCCAGTGGCACCGATGATTGCGATCTTGCTCATGGGATACTCTCCATCAATTGAACGGAATTACCACTTCATCTCGCCCTTGGCGACCTTGGCACCCAGCTCCAGGGAGCTTTCATCGGCCAGGCCCGGGTAACGTTGCTTCATCGCCTCGATCAAGGCACCCGCGTCTTTTGCCTTGGCCGCTTGGGCATCGAAGTCACGAATGTAGTTCGCCGTGAAACGCACAGCTTCCAGCGAGCGGCTGCTGTCCCCCAGGTAATGGCCCGGGATGACCGTACGCGGCGCCAGCGCTTCGATGTGCGCCAGGGTGCCGAGCCAGTCGGCATGCGACTGGGCCGTCTGGGTATCGGCCATCCACACATGAATGTGCTCGGACACCACCACGCCGCCGACCACCGCCTTGATCGACGGGATCCACACAAAGCTGCGGTCTGGTTGCGGACCGTCAAGGCCAACCACCTCAAGGGCCTGCCCTTCCAGCGTCAATCGGTTGCCTTCCAGTACCTGTGGCAGCACCAGCCGTGCCGGTTTGTCTGCCCCCATCTGCGGGCCCCAGTACGCCAGCTTGGCGTCCATGGTCTGACGGATATGCGCGACAGTGGCGGCCGAGGCCAGCACCTTGGCATCGGGGAAAGCGTTTGTCAGGGTGTCCAGGCCGAAGTAGTAATCCGGGTCACCGTGGCTGATATAGATGGTAGTCAGGTGCTTGCCTCCAGCTCGCAGGCGCTGCACCAGTTGCTGGGCCTGGGCCTTACCGAACTGGGCATCGACCAGCACGGCATCGTGCTCGCCACTGACAATCACCGAACTGACCGGGAAGATGGCCTCATGCCCGGGGTTGTAGACTTCCAGCTTCAAGGGTTCTGCGGCCAGCGCCGGGCCGGCCAGGGTCACGCAGGCCAGCAGCAGGCCACGCAAGGGAGTGAACAGGGACATTGGCAACGCCTTCCAGATAACGATGGCAACAGCTTAGTTGCCCGATCCATGACAAAAAATGCGATGCTCGAACATAGTTTGTTTCTGAAACCGGGCAAATCATGGACCGTCTCAACGCCATGCGCGTTTTCGTCACCGTCGTCGACCTGGGCAGCCAGTCGGCAGCGGCGGATCATTTGCAGCTATCGCGGCCGGTGGTGTCGCGCTATCTGGCAGAGCTGGAAGACTGGGTGGGCGCGCGCCTGATGCAGCGCACCACACGCAAGCTCAGCCTCACCGCTGCCGGCCAGGAAACCCTGCCACGCTGTCGGCAGTTGCTGGAGTTGGCCGGTGACCTGCAGGCTGCCGTGCAACAGCCGGATGACGCGCCCAAGGGCGCATTGCGCATCAGCGTCAGTACGTCCTTTGGCCAGGCGCAGCTGGTGGATGCGGTGGCTGCCTATGTGCGGCGCTATCCAGGCGTGAAGGTGGAACTGCAGATGCTCGACCGTACCGTCAACCTGGTGGATGAGCGTATCGACCTGGCCATCCGCACCAGCAACGACCTGGACCCCAACCTGATCGCCCGGCGCCTGAGCATATGCCGCTCGGTGGTGTGTGCGTCCCCCGCCTACCTGCTTGAGCATGGGACCCCACAGCGGATCGAAGAACTGAGCAGGCATAACTGCCTGACCCATGCCTATTTCGGCCATAGCCTGTGGCATTTCGAGGTGGGCGGCCAACAGATCGCCGTGCCGGTGACGGGGAACATCAGTGCCAACGAAGCCATGACATTGCAAAAGGCCGCGCTGGCTGGCGCGGGTATCGCCATGCTGCCAACCTACCAGGCCGCCGACGCCCTGCGCCGGGGCGAACTGGTGCGCCTGCTGCCCGAGGCAAAGCCCCGCGAACTGAACCTGAATGCGGTGTACACGTCACGCAAGCACATGCCGGCCACCTTGCGCAGCATGCTGGATTTTCTGGTGCAGCGGTTCAAGGACGAACCCGAGTGGGACCGGGATCTCTGATGTAACGTGAGAAATGACCTACGCTTAACGGTATCACCTGTCGCTGTAACAGGAGGTGAGTACCATGGGCATCAAATCAAGAAGAGTCGCCCTTGTCATGGCCCTGACTGCTGTCGCAGGGCTGTACGGCTCAGCCTGTTGGCGCGCCGAGCTGCTACGCAGCCAGCCCAGTGCCGCCAACAGCTGCGAGCAGGCACATTGCGTGCCTCACACCGCAACCTTGAGCGCCGTCCGTTGAGTTGACGGCGCGCCGCCGGTCACTCTTCCACGCTCATGTATTCCTTGGCCCAGCGGATGTAGTCCTCGGGCTGGGTGTAGGTGTGCGAGAGTTCGGTCGCGCTGAGGTTTTCCGACTTGTTCTGCTGGCCGCGTTGCAGGCGCAGGCAGTCGTAGGTGGCCTTGATCGCAGCAAAGTAGGCTGCATGGCCATCGACCACGATACGTACGCCCAGGCGCGCCAGGCGCTCGTCATCGCGCAGGTTCGGGTTGCCATAGGTAACCAGCATCAGCGGCACGGTCAGGTGCTCGGCAATTTGCTCAAGCTGCTCGAAGTCCTTCACCCCCACCATGCAGATGCCATCGGCACCGGCTTTCTGGTAGCTCTGGGTGCGCACGATGATTTCTTCGGTGGTGAGCACGCCTGCGTTGGTGCGGGCAATGATCGACAACGACGAATCGACCCGTGCCTCCAGCGCCGCACGAATCTTGCCAACGCCCTCCTCGACCGGAATCAGGTCGGTGGACTTGCGCCCGAACTGGGCGGGCAGCAGGGTGTCCTCGATGGTCAACGCAGCCACGCCGGCGCGCTCCAGTTCGATCACCGTGCGCATCACGTTCAGCGCGTTGCCATAGCCATGGTCGGCGTCAGCCAGCACGGGCAGTTGCGCTACCCGGCCAATACGGGTGGCTTGCTCGACGAACTCGCTGAGGGTAATGAGGGCAAAGTCCGGCGCGGCCAATACCTGCAACGAAGCAACGGAACCACCGAGGATACCGACCTCGAAGCCGAGGTCTGCGGCAATGCGCGCCGACATCGGGTCGAACACCGATGCAGTGTGGTAACAGGAACCTGAAGCGAGCAGCTCGCGGAAGGCAAAACGCAGATCTTGATGGGAAGCCTTGGGCATGATCACTCCGCAATTTAAGTTGAAATTTGAACGGTAACTACCGACCCCTGTAATCGGGTCTACCTGACCTGTTCCAACCGTCGCCATCTGGGCGGTCATGCTCGACATGCAGGCAGAGGAATAAAAGGTGTGGGAGACAGCACACTGAAAAACCTGCGGCAGAATGTTGCACCAAGCTGGTGCAGGCCGCGAATTTCAGCCTCTGTGGCATACCAACGATATCACGCAGCCATGCAGCACTGGATGAATGCGCCAATGCCGATTCGGCATAGGGGATGCAGATAGTACATAGGAAGCTACCTAACTCAGGTTACAATCCGACTTGCCCACAAAGAGGCCGTAACAGACAGACAAGGTATTCCCGTGACCGCCGCCCTGCCCCCCACCACCCTGCGCAACGTGCTCACCGCTCTCATGCTGGCCATTTTCCTCGGCGCACTGGACCAGACCATCGTCGCCGTCTCGCTGCCGGCAATCTCGGCCCAGTTCAACGATGTCGGCCTGCTGGCCTGGGTGATCTCCGGCTACATGGTGGCGATGACCGTGGCCGTGCCGATCTACGGCAAACTGGGCGATCTGTACGGGCGGCGGCGGATGATCCTGACCGGTATCAGCCTGTTCACCCTGGCCTCCATCGCGTGCGCCATGGCCCAGGACATGCAACAGCTGGTGCTGGCCCGTGTACTGCAGGGCATTGGCGCGGGCGGCATGGTCTCGGTCAGCCAGGCGATCATCGGCGATTTCGTGCCGCCGCGTGAGCGCGGTCGCTACCAGGGTTATTTCAGCAGCATGTACGCCGTGGCCAGCGTCGCCGGGCCAGTGCTGGGCGGCTGGCTGACCGAGTACTTGTCGTGGCGCTGGGTATTCTGGATCAACCTGCCGCTGGGGCTGGTTGCCTTGTGGGCGATCCACCGTGCCCTCGGTGGCATGCCGGCGCAACGCCGCGAGGCCCAGGTGGATTACCTCGGCGCCGTGCTGCTGATACTCGGCCTGGGCAGCTTGTTGCTGGGCATCACCTTGGTCGGTCAGGGCCACGCCTGGATTGATCCTGCCGTACTGGCCCTGTTCGCCTGCGCTGTACTGGGCCTGGCGTTGTTCATCGCCCATGAGCGGCGCTGCCCGGAGCCGCTATTGCCCTTGGGCCTGTTCAGCAATCGGGTGGCGGTGCTGTGCTGGGGGGTGATCTTCTTCGCCAGCTTCCAGTCGATTTCCCTGACGATGCTCATGCCGTTGCGCTACCAGGGCATCACGGGTGCTGGCGCCGACAGCGCCGCGCTGCACCTGTTGCCACTGGCCATGGGCCTGCCCCTTGGCGCCTTCACCGGCGGTCGCATGACCAGCCGCACGGGGCGCTACAAGCCGCAGATCCTGGCCGGTGCGTTGTTGATGCCCGTGGCCATTTTCGCCATGGCGCTGACGCCGCCACAATCGGCTTTGCTCAGCGCGCTGTTCATGCTGCTGACCGGCATCGCCTGCGGGCTGCAGTTCCCGACATCGCTGGTGGGCACGCAAAGCGCGGTGGAAAGCAAAGACATTGGTGTGGCCACCAGCACCACCAACCTGTTCCGTTCGCTGGGCGGGGCCATGGGCGTGGCCTGCATGTCCAGCCTGTTGCTGGCGCTGCTGCATCAGGGCGGATTTGAAATGCTGGGTAACCCGTTGCTGGGGAGCCTGAAGGCCGGTGAAGTGGACCTGGTGACACAGGCGCGCCTGACTGAAACATTCCGTCATTTACTGATGGGGAGTGCCCTGATTGCGGTGCTCGGGCTGGTAGCCGCAGTGGCATTGCCCGACCGGCAACTGCGAGGGCGCTGAAGCGCGGGGCCACCCGCCGGCCCCGCCTTTAATCCCCGCTTAATACAAAGGGGAAACACTCCCTCACAATCCTTAACAAAGTGTCATTTGCGCAGCGCCGGGCTCAAGCGCAGCATATCCAACCCGGTGTCGACCCATTTTTCGACATCACCCAACAGATCGACACTGTCAGGCAGCAACAGCCAGCGCCCGATCAGGCCATCGACATAGGCAAACATGGCCACCGCCGCGCGCTCGACATCCAGCTCGCCAGGCAACTGGCCCCGGCGCACGGCATTGGCCAGCGCCAGGGTGATGCCCTTGTGGCAATCCAGCACCGCGCCCTGGCGCTGCTGGCGAATTTCACACATGTCATCGGTGAACTCGCACTTGTGATGCAGGATTTCATTGATACGCCGGGTTCGGGCATCGAGCACCAGCTCGTTGAACACTTGCAACAACAGCTTGCGCATGCAGCCAAGCGGGTCGACTTCGTCCTCGCTTTCGCTTGCCCGCGCCAAATGGTCATGGGTCTCGTGCAGGCTGTCGAGCAGCGCCTGCACCAGTTCGGCCTTGTTGTTGAAGTGCCAGTAGATCGCCCCGCGCGTCACACCCGCCAGTTCGGCGATGTCGGCCAGGGTGGTTCGCGCAACCCCGCGCTTGTAGAAGGCCTTTTCCGCCGCCTCGATGATCTGGGCGCGGGTTTCCTGGGCTTCCTCTTTGGTTCGACGGACCATGGCAGTACAACCTCATCTGGCCCGAACGCGCAGCGCGTACGGGGAACGCTCCGGGGGCACCTCTGCAGGGGGCCTCGCGGATGAGCTAATCAAGGGCTGTAGCGGTACCTAAGTACAACTCAGCGGTATTTACAAACAACCATGAATGTAAGTATATTCCTTAGCAAGCTATTTATCCACCGGATAGCATCTTTTCCAGATCAAGACACTTCCACTACTCTTGAGCGTCTCCCTGCTCCAGCGACCCGAGGATCCTCATGCAATTCAAGCCAGCCGTTACCGCTCTGGTTTCCGCCGTCGCCCTGGCAACCCTGCTCAGTGGCTGTAAGAAAGAAGAAGCAGCGCCAGCGGCGCAGGCTCCTCAGGTCGGCGTCGTGACCATCCAGCCCCAAGCCTTCACCCTGACCTCGGAATTGCCGGGGCGTACCAGTGCCTACCGCGTCGCCGAAGTGCGCCCGCAGGTCAACGGCATTATCCTCAAGCGCCTGTTCAAGGAAGGCAGTGAGGTCAAGGAAGGCCAGCAGCTCTACCAGATCGACCCTTCCGTGTACGAAGCCACCCTGGCCAATGCCCAGGCCAACCTGCAGGCTACCCGCTCGCTGGCCGAGCGCTACAAGCAACTGATCGACGAGCAAGCCGTTTCCAAACAGGAATACGACGACGCCAATGCCAAACGATTGCAGGCCGAGGCTTCGCTGAAAAGCGCCCAGATCGACCTGCGCTACACCAAGGTGCTGGCACCGATCAGTGGCCGTATCGGCCGTTCTTCGGTCACCGAAGGTGCGCTGGTGAGCAATGGCCAGAGCAACGCCATGGCCACCATCCAGCAGCTCGACCCGATCTACGTCGACGTCACCCAGTCCACCGCCGACCTGCTCAAGCTGCGCCGTGACCTGGAAAGCGGCCAGTTGCAGAAGGCCGGCGACAACACCGCCTCGGTACAGCTGGTGCTGGAAGACGGCAGCCTGTTCAAGCAGGAAGGTCGCCTGGAGTTCTCCGAAGTCGCGGTCGACGAGACCACCGGCTCGGTCACCCTGCGCGCCATCTTCCCCAACCCCGACCACACCCTGCTGCCTGGCATGTTCGTGCATGCGCGGCTGAAGGCCGGTGTCAACGCCAACGCCATCCTGGCGCCGCAACAGGGCGTGACCCGCGACCTCAAAGGCGCGCCGACCGCGCTGGTGGTCAACCAGGAGAACAAGGTCGAGCTGCGCCAGCTCAAGGCCAACCGTACCCTGGGCAGCGACTGGCTGATCGAGGAAGGCCTCAACCCGGGTGACCGCCTGATCACCGAAGGGCTGCAGTACGTGCGCCCGGGCGTCGAAGTGAAGGTCAGCGAAGCCACCAACGTCAAGAAGCCGGCCAGCCCTGATCAGGCCAACGCGGCGAAAGCAGACGCCAAAGCGGAGTAAACCATGTCGAAGTTCTTTATCGATCGCCCGATCTTCGCCTGGGTGATCGCCTTGGTGATCATGCTGGTCGGCGCCTTGTCGATCCTGAAGTTGCCGATCAACCAGTACCCCAGCATCGCACCGCCGGCCATCGCCATCGCCGTGACCTACCCGGGCGCCTCGGCGCAAACCGTGCAGGACACCGTGGTACAGGTGATCGAGCAGCAGCTCAACGGTATCGACAACCTGCGTTATGTGTCGTCGGAGAGTAACTCCGACGGCAGCATGACCATTACCGCTACCTTCGAGCAAGGCACCAACGCCGACACTGCGCAGGTGCAGGTACAGAACAAGCTGAACCTGGCCACCCCGCTGCTGCCGCAAGAAGTGCAGCAGCAAGGTATCCGCGTTACCAAGGCAGTTAAAAACTTCCTGCTGGTGATCGGCCTGGTGTCCGAAGACGGCAGCATGACCAAGGACGACCTGGCCAACTACATCGTCTCCAACATGCAGGACCCGATCTCGCGTACTGCAGGCGTGGGTGACTTCCAGGTGTTCGGTGCCCAGTACGCCATGCGTATCTGGCTCGATCCGGCCAAGCTGAACAAGTTCCAGCTGACCCCGGTCGACGTCAAGACCGCCGTGGCCGCGCAGAACGTGCAGGTGTCTTCCGGTCAGCTCGGCGGCCTGCCAGCGTTGCCGGGTACCCAGCTGAACGCCACCATCATCGGCAAGACCCGTCTGCAGACTGCCGAGCAGTTCGAAAAGATCCTGCTCAAGGTCAACAGCGACGGTTCGCAGGTGCGTCTGGGTGATGTCGCCCAGGTAGGCCTGGGCGGTGAAAACTACGCGGTCAGCGCCCAGTTCAACGGCAAGCCGGCTTCCGGCCTGGCGGTAAAACTGGCAACCGGCGCCAACGCCCTGGACACCGCCAAGGCGCTGCGCCAGACCATCTCCGACCTGGAACCTTTCTTCCCGCCGGGGGTGAAAGCCGTATTCCCGTATGACACCACCCCGGTGGTCACCGAATCGATCAGCGGCGTGATCCACACCCTGATCGAAGCCGTGGTCCTGGTGTTCCTGGTGATGTACCTGTTCCTGCAGAACTTCCGCGCCACCATCATCACCACCATGACCGTTCCGGTGGTGTTGCTGGGTACCTTCGGCATCCTGGCCGCTGCGGGCTTCAGCATCAACACCCTGACCATGTTCGCCATGGTCCTGGCCATCGGCTTGCTGGTGGACGACGCCATCGTCGTGGTGGAGAACGTCGAGCGGGTAATGTCCGAGGAAGGCCTGCCGCCCAAGGAAGCGACCAAGCGCTCGATGGAGCAGATCCAGGGTGCCCTGGTGGGTATTGCCCTGGTGCTGTCGGCGGTACTGCTGCCCATGGCGTTCTTCGGTGGCTCCACGGGTGTGATCTACCGGCAGTTCTCCATCACCATCGTCTCGGCCATGGGCCTGTCGGTGCTGGTGGCGCTTATCTTCACCCCGGCCCTGTGCGCCACCATGCTCAAGCCGCTGAAGAAGGGCGAGCACCATGTGGCCAAGCGTGGCTTCTTTGGCTGGTTCAACCGCAACTTCGACCGCAGCGTAACCGGCTACGAACGCAGCGTCGGTACCATCCTGCGCAACAAGGTGCCGTTCCTGCTGGCCTATGCACTGATCGTGGTTGGCATGATCTGGCTGTTCGCCCGTATTCCTACCGCCTTCCTGCCTGAGGAAGACCAAGGCGTACTGTTCGCCCAGGTACAGACCCCGGCCGGTTCCAGTGCCGAGCGTACCCAGGTGGTGGTCGACCAGATGCGTGAGTATCTGCTGAAGGAAGAAGCCGACACCGTGGCCTCCGTGTTCACCGTCAACGGCTTCAACTTCGCCGGTCGCGGCCAGAGCTCGGGTATGGCGTTCATCATGCTCAAGCCTTGGGATGAGCGTTCCAAGGAGAACAGCGTGTTCGCCCTGGCCCAGCGTGCCCAGCAGCACTTCTTCACCTTCCGCGATGCCATGGTGTTCGCCTTCGCCCCGCCAGCAGTGCTCGAACTGGGTAACGCCACCGGCTTCGACGTGTTCCTGCAGGACCGCGGCGGTGTCGGCCATGAGAAGCTGATGGAAGCGCGCAACCAGTTCCTGGCCAAGGCTGCACAAAGCAAGATCCTCAGTGCCGTGCGCCCCAACGGCCTGAACGACGAGCCGCAGTACCAGCTGACCATCGATGACGAACGTGCCAGCGCCCTGGGCGTGACCATCGCCGACATCAACAACACCCTGTCGATTGCCTTGGGTGCCAGCTACGTCAACGACTTCATCGACCGTGGCCGGGTCAAGAAGGTGTACATCCAGGGCGAACCAAACTCCCGGATGAGCCCGGAAGACCTGCAGAAGTGGTACGTGCGCAATGGCGCTGGCGAGATGGTGCCGTTCTCTTCCTTCGCCAAGGGCGAGTGGACCTACGGTTCGCCGAAGCTGTCGCGCTACAACGGTGTCGAGGCAATGGAAATTCTGGGTGCGCCAGCGCCGGGTTACAGTACCGGTGAAGCCATGGCCGAGGTCGAGCGCATTGCTGGCGAACTGCCAAGCGGCATTGGCTTCTCCTGGACCGGCATGTCCTACGAGGAAAAACTCTCCGGCTCGCAAATGCCAGCGCTGTTCGCCCTCTCGGTACTGTTCGTGTTCCTGTGCCTGGCAGCCCTGTACGAAAGCTGGTCGATCCCGATCGCCGTAGTGCTGGTAGTACCGCTGGGTATCATCGGTGCCCTGATCGCCACCAGCCTGCGCGGCTTGTCCAACGACGTGTACTTCCTGGTCGGCCTGTTGACCACCATCGGCCTGGCGGCGAAGAACGCCATCCTGATCGTCGAGTTCGCCAAGGAGCTGCACGAGCAAGGCCGCAGCCTGTACGACGCGGCGATCGAAGCGTGCCGCATGCGTCTGCGCCCGATCATCATGACCTCGCTGGCGTTCATCCTCGGCGTGGTACCGTTGACCATCGCCAGTGGCGCCGGCGCCGGCAGCCAGCACGCCATTGGTACCGGCGTGATCGGCGGCATGATCAGTGCGACCGTGCTGGCTATCTTCTGGGTACCGCTATTCTTCGTCGCAGTGTCGTCGCTGTTCGGCAGCAAAGAGCCGGAAAAAGACGTCACCCCTGAAACTCCACGTTATGAGGCTGGGCAATGACCAAGTCTTTGTTGTCCCTGGCGGTAACCGCTTTCATTCTTGGCGGCTGCTCGCTGATCCCCGACTACCAGACCCCGGAATCGCCGGTGGCAGCGCAGTGGCCGCAAGGCCCTGCGTACTCGCCGACCCAGTCGGCAGACGTTGCCGCCGCCGAACAGGGCTGGCGCCAGTTCTTCCACGACCCGGCACTGCAGCAGCTGATCCAGACCTCGCTGGTCAACAACCGCGACCTGCGCGTCGCCGCGTTGAACATCGACGCCTACCGCGCGCAATACCGCATCCAGCGTGCCGACCTGTTCCCGGCGGTTTCGGCCACCGGCAGCGGCAGCCGCCAGCGCTTGCCGGCAAACATGTCGACCTCCGGTGAGTCGAGCATCAGCAGCCAGTACTCGGCCACCCTGGGCGTCAGTGCCTATGAGCTGGACCTGTTTGGCCGTGTGCGCAGCCTGACCGAGCAGGCGTTGGAAACCTACCTGTCCAGCGAGCAGGCGCGCCGCTCCACGCAGATCGCCCTGGTGGCCAGCGTGGCCAACGCCTATTACACCTGGCAGGCCGATCAGGCGCTGTTCAAGCTGACCGAAGAAACGCTGAAGACCTACGAGGAAAGCTACAACCTCACCCGTCGCAGCAATGAAGTCGGCGTGGCTTCGGCACTGGATGTCAGCCAGGCGCGCACCGCCGTGGAAGGCGCCCGGGTCAAGTACTCGCAGTACCAGCGCCTGGTCGCCCAGGACGTCAACAGCCTGACCGTGTTGCTGGGCACCGGTATTCCGGCCGACCTGGCCAAGCCGCTGCAGCTCGATGCCGACCAACTGGCCGAAGTGCCAGCCGGCCTGCCGTCGGACATCCTCCAGCGTCGCCCGGACATCCAGGAAGCCGAACACCTGCTCAAGGCCGCCAACGCCAATATTGGCGCCGCCCGCGCAGCGTTCTTCCCGAGCATCAGCCTGACGGCCAACGCTGGCAGCCTGAGCCCCGACATGGGCCACCTGTTCTCGGGCGGCCAGGGCACCTGGCTGTTCCAACCGCAGATCAACCTGCCGATCTTCAACGCCGGCAGCCTGAAGGCCAGCCTGGACTACTCGAAGATCCAGAAGGACATCAACGTCGCCAAGTACGAAAAAACCATCCAGACCGCCTTCCAGGAAGTCTCCGATGGCCTGGCGGCGCGAAAAACCTTCGAAGAGCAACTGCAGGCCCAGCGTGACCTGGTGCAGGCGAACCAGGACTACTACCGCCTGGCCGAACGCCGCTACCGCATCGGGATCGACAGCAACCTGACCTTCCTCGATGCCCAGCGCAACCTGTTCAGCGCCCAGCAATCGCTGATCACCGACCGCCTGTCGCAGCTGACCAGCGAGGTCAACCTGTACAAAGCACTTGGTGGTGGCTGGTATGAGCAGACCGGGCAGGCCAACCAGCAGGCATCGGTAGACGTACCGAAAAGCTGACTCATGATGTAACAGCATCAGGCCCACCCTTGCGGTGGGCCTTTTGTTTGCCGGAGGAAATTAATTAACCAACCGGAACATTCCGTTCGATTATCGCCCGATTCCGTTTGCGGCGAATTGCCTCACCCCCGCACAACCCCGCACCATCCCCTCACGCAACGTTGCCCAAGTTCATCCAAAAGACCCGCACCTGCAGGCTCGATCCAGCAGTGCACCGGCTCGCCCCATAAAAACAAGAGATCCACGACAGATGAGCACTTTGCAACCCGCACGCCAGCTGCTGCCCGGCCTGTTGGCCATGTCCTGCGCCTTCCCGCTGTTCGCCGCCGAAGGCGGTTTCATGGAGGACGCCAAGGCCACCCTCAACCTGCGCAACTTCTACATCAACCGCAACTTCGTCGACCCCGCCCACCCGCAGGCCAAGGCCGAAGAATGGACACAAAGCTTCATTCTCGACGCCCGCTCCGGCTTCACCCAAGGCACCGTCGGTTTCGGCGTGGACGTCCTGGGCATGTACTCGGTCAAGCTCGACGGCGGCAAAGGCACCACCAACACGCACCTGCTGCCCGTGCATGATGACGGCCGCCCGGCTGATGACTTCGGCCGACTGGGTGTGGCGCTGAAAGCCAAGCTGTCCGAAACCGAGCTGAAAGTCGGTGAGTGGATGCCGGTACTGCCCATCCTGCGCTCGGACGATGGGCGCTCGCTGCCACAGACCTTCCGCGGCGGCCAGCTGACCTCGAAGGAAATCGCCGGCCTGACCTTGTACGCCGGCCAGTTCCGCGGCAACAGCCCGCGTAACGACGCCAGCATGGAAGACATGTCGATGAACGGCAAAGGCGCGTTCACCTCTGACCGTTTCAACTTCGGCGGTGGTGAGTACACCTTCAACGACAAGCGCACCATGATTGGCCTGTGGGATGCCCAGCTCAAGGACATCTACCGCCAGCAATACCTCAACCTGACGCACAGCCAACCGCTGGGCGACTGGACCCTGGGTGCCAACCTGGGCTACTTCATCGGCAAGGAAGACGGTGCCGAACGCGCCGGCAAACTGGACAACCGCACCGCCTCGGCCATGCTCTCGGCACGCTATCAAGGCCACACCTTCTACGTCGGCCTGCAAAAGGTCAGCGGCGACGATGCCTGGATGCGGGTCAACGGCACCAGTGGCGGCACCTTGGCCAACGACAGCTACAACTCCAGCTTCGACAATGCCAAGGAACGCTCCTGGCAGGTGCGCCATGACTTCAACTTCGCCACCGTTGGCGTGCCTGGGTTGACGTTGATGAACCGCTACATCAAGGGTGACAACGTCACCGTGGGCAGCGTGGATGATGGCAAGGAGTGGGCACGGGAGACCGAACTGGCGTACGTGGTGCAGTCGGGCAGCTTCAAGGACCTGTCGGTGAAATGGCGCAACTCCACCATGCGCCGGGACTTCAGCACCAACGCGTTCGATGAGAACCGGTTGATTGTGAGTTACCCGCTGAATCTCCTTTAAGTTCTTCGCGGGCACGCCCGCTCCCACAGGATCACCACAGCTTTGGAAACTGTGGTGATCCTGTGGGAGCGGGCGGGCACGCGAAGAGGCCAGATGTCGAACATAATAACTTTAAGCTATAAACAAATCTAAAAACCTTCTTTGACGACATAAGCTGTAACAGCTTGAATAGGCCCCTGATCCCCGCCCCAGAGCCGTGACATGGACCTCCGCCAGCTGCGCTACTTCATCGCCCTTACCGAATACCGCAGTTTCGTCCGTGCCGCCGAGGCCATGGGCATCACCCAACCCGCCTTCAGCCGTGCCATCCAAGGCCTGGAGCACACCTTCGGCTGCCCGCTGGTCGACCGCGCCAGCAAAGCCCTGCCGCCTACACCCGAAGGTCTGGTGGTACTGCAACATGCCCGCCGGTTGGTTCAAGGCGCTGCGCAGCTGAGCAACGAAGTGCTGCAGATGACCAAGCTCGACGCCGGCGAGCTTCACTTCGGCAGCGGCCCGGCCCTGGCCGTGCGCCTGGTGCCCGACGCCCTGCGCCACTTCATCGAGCGCCATCCCGGTATCCGCACTTCCCTGCTGGTGGACAACAGCGAACGCCTCGGTCAGGCCTTGCGCCGCGAACAGATCGAGTTTTTCGTCGATGATATCCGCCCGTTCGAAGCCGACCCCAATTTCCACACCGAGCCCCTGTCACCACGCCCAGGCCTGTTCTTCTGCCGCCCCGGCCATCCGTTGCTGGCCAAGGACAGCCTGTCGACCAACGACCTGTTCAGTTACCCACTGGCCAGCGCCCTGCTCGCCCCCGGTGTGCGCAAGCGCCTGGCCAACCTGAGCGGGCGCAGCGATTTCACCCCGCACCTGCAAACCGAGCATCTGGCGGTGCTGCGCAGCGTGGTACAGGCCAGCGATGCCATTGGTACTGCCAGCGAAGAGGCCGTGGCCGAAGATTTGGCCGCAGGCACACTCGTGCGTCTGCACTGGCGCAACCTGCCGCCTGCACTGGAAGTGTTGAGCGTGCGCTGCGGGGTGGTCAGCCGCAGTGGCTATCGATTGTCGCCGGCTGCGCGGGCGATGATCGAGACGCTGGTGGGGCTGGATATGCCAGTGCGGGCTGCTGCCATTCGCTGAGCTGATGATGGTGGTGGCTGCGGGCTATCCTGTTCACTATCAGGCAAAACAACGCTGAACAGGGAGGCACAACAATGAAAAACCTCGTCGACCACCTGAGCCAGTACGCCAGCTATCACCGCGACCCACGCAACATCGCCACCCACCTCGTCGGCATCCCCATGATCGTGCTGGCCGTCACCATCTTGCTATCGCGCCCTGGCTGGGAGGTGGCCGGCATGTGGCTATCCCCTGCCCTGCTGGCCGCAGCGGCCTCGGTATGGTTCTACCTGCGCCTGGACCTGCGCTTCGGGCTGGTGATGGGGCTGCTGTTGGGGTTGTGCCTGTGGGTAGGCCAGGTGCTGGCGATGCAGACCACAATGCTGTGGCTAAGCGCCGGGCTGGGGGCATTCGTGCTGGGCTGGGTCATCCAGTTCGTCGGCCATTACTACGAAGGCCGTAAACCGGCCTTTGTCGACGATGTCAGCGGCCTGATCATCGGGCCGCTGTTCGTGGTGGCAGAAGCTGCGTTCATGCTGGGCCTGTGTCCGGCCCTGAAGTCGGCCGTGGAAACCTCTGCAGGGCCGGTCAGGCTTCAGCAATAACGCTTACTGGCGCGATTCTACGCCCAGCTCGTCCCACACCGACTCGGCCAGGTGGAAGGTGGCGTTGGCCGCCGGGATGCCGCAGTAGATCGCGCTTTGCATCAGCACTTCCTTGATCTCGTCGCGGGTCACGCCGTTGTTGGCTGCCGCGCGCAGGTGCAGTTTCAGCTCGTCGTTGCGGTTCATGCCGATCAGCATGGCAATGGTGATCAGGCTGCGGGTATGGCGCGGCAGGCCCGGGCGGGTCCAGATATCACCCCAGGCATGGCGGGTGATCATCTCCTGGAACTCGCCGTTGAAGTCGTTGAGCTTTTCCAGGCTGCGGTCCACATGGGCATCGCCCAGCACCGCGCGGCGCACTTGCATGCCGGCGTCGTAACGTTGTTTCTCGTCCATGGCGTTGTCCTCAGTGAGCCAGCAGGAAGTCGAGCACGCGGCGGCTGAAGGCCTCACCGATTTCGACGTTCGACAGGTGTGCGGCCGGGAAGTCGACGTACTCGGCACCGTTGATACCGGCCTGCATGAAGCGGCCATGCTCAGGGGTGGTCACCACGTCTTCGGTACCGGCAACGATCAGCGCCGGCACCTCGATGCGGCCCAGTTGCTCACGGTAATCGGCATCACGCACCGCTGCACAGTTGCCGGCATAGCCTTGCGGGCTGGTTTGCGCCAGCATCTGGCAGATGCGCTGGGCCTGCGCGGGCTGGGCCTGGGCAAAGCCTGGGGTGAACCAACGGGCGATGGACGCATCGCGCAGGTCGACCATGGCCTGCTGGCCGCCTTTGAGCACGGTGTCGATACGGGTGTTCCACACCTCGTCGTTGGCAATCTTGGCGGCAGTGTTGCACAGGGTCAGGCTGTGCAGGCGATCACCGGCGTTGATGCCCAGCCACTGGCCGATCAAGCCGCCCATCGACAGGCCGACGAAGTGCGCTTTCTGAATGTCCAGGCCATCGAGCAGGGCCAGCACGTCCCGCCCCAGTTGCTCGATGCTGTAGGGGCCTTCAGTGACCAGCGAGGCACCGTGGCCACGGGTGTCGTAGCGCAGCACCCGGAAGTGCTGGCTCCACAGTGGAATCTGGGTGTCCCACATGCCCAGGTCAGTGCCTAGCGAGTTGGACAGGACGAGTACCGGGGCGTTTTCCGGGCCATCGATCTGGTAGTTCAAAACGCCATCGGCCAGTTGCAAGTGCGCCACAGCGGTCTCCTTCAGGCAGTGAAATGTTGATGTTCGGTCACGGCGCGCGCCACCCAGACGCGCGCCTGGCCCAGGTAGTGGGCAGGGTCGAGCAGGCGATCAAGTTCTTCGGCAGACAGCTCGGCACTGACCTGCGGTTCGTCACCCAGCACGGCACGCAGGTGACGCTGTTCGGCCACGGCGCGCTGGCAGCATTGCTCCAGCAGGTGGTGGGCACGGTCGCGGCCAAGGCGCTGGGCCAGCACGATGCTCACCGCTTCGGCCAGCACCAGGCCTTGGGTAAGGTCGAGGTTACGGCGCATGCGCGCTGCATCCACTTCCATGCCCTCGGCAATGACCTGGGCCTGGTGCAGCGCGCCGGAAACCAGGCAGCAGATATCCGGCAGGGTTTCCCACTCGGCATGCCACAGGCCCAGGCTGCGCTCGTGTTCCTGGGGCATGGCGGCGAACAGCGTCGACACCAGGCCCGGCACACGGGTGGCGGCGCCGATCAGCACGGCAGCGCCCACCGGGTTGCGCTTGTGCGGCATGGTGGAAGAACCGCCCTTGCCCGGCGCGGAAGGCTCGAACACCTCCCCCGCCTCGGTCTGCATCAGCAAGCTGACATCGCGGCCGAACTTGCCCAGGCTGCCGGCCACCAGGCCCAGCACCGAGGCAAACTCCACCAGGCGGTCGCGCTGGGTGTGCCAGGGTTGCTCCGGCAGCGTCAGCTTCAACTGTTCCGCCAGGGCCTCGGCCACCGGCATCGCCTTGCTGCCCAAGGCCGCCAGGCTGCCCGAGGCACCGCCGAACTGCAGCACCAGCAGGCGCGGGCGCAGTTCCTGCAGGCGCTGGCGGTGGCGGGTCAAGGCGCCTAACACGCCAGCCAGTTTCATGCCCAGGGTCACCGGGGTGGCATGCTGCAACCAAGTGCGGCCTACCAGTGGGGTATCAGCATGCTTCAAGGCTTGCTGCGACAGGGTGTCGGCCAGCTTGCCAAGGTCGGCTTCGATCAGGTCGAGGGCATTGCGCAGCTGCAAGATCAGCCCGGTGTCCATCGCATCCTGGCTGGTGGCGCCCAGGTGCACATAGCGCTCGGCCTCGGGCACGCCGCTGGCAATCACCTTGCCCAACGCCTTCACCAGCGGGATTGCCGAGTTACCCGCGGTGGCGATGGCATTGGCCAGCGCGCCAACGTCATAGCGCTCGGCCTGGCAAGCGGCCTCGATGGCGGCCACGGCGCTATGCGGCACCAGCCCGGCAGCGGCTTCGGCACGGGCCAGCGCAGCTTCGAAATCGAGCATGCCCTGCAAGCGGCCACGGTCGGAGAAGATCTCGCGCATGGCCGGCGCGGTGAAATAGGCGTCGAACAGTTGGTTGGTCATGCCACGTCCTTAATCATCGTGGTGCAGGTACGCCGCCTGCTTCGGCAGGCGCAGGCTGAACAGGAAGGCAATCGCCATCATGGCCGTCACGTACCAGTAGAAAGTGTTTTCCATACCCAGGGTCTTCAGGCCCAGGGCCACGTACTCGGCAGAGCCGCCGAATGCCGCGTTGGCCACTGCATAGGCCAGGCCCACGCCCAGCGCACGCACCTGCGGCGGGAACATCTCGGCCTTCACCAGGCCGCTGATCGAGGTGTAGAAACTGACGATACACAACGCCAGGCTGATCAGTACAAAGGCCATGAACGGGCTGGTCACCGTTTTCAGCGCCATCAGCAGCGGCACGGTGCACAGGGTACCGAGCGCCCCGAACAGCAGCATCGAATTACGCCGGCCGATGCGATCGGACAGCATGCCGAAGAACGGCTGCAGCACCATGAACAGGAACAACGCACCGGTCATCACGTAGCTGGCGTTTTTTGCCGTCATGCCGGCCGTGTTCACCAGGTATTTCTGCATGTAAGTGGTGAAGGTGTAGAAGATCAGCGAGCCACCCGCGGTATAGCCAAGCACGGTCACAAAGGCCGCGGCGTGATTGCGGAACAGGCCCTTGATGGTGCCGGCGTCCTTGTCCTGACGGGTTTCGGCGCTGCTGGTTTCGTGCAGCGAGCGGCGCAGCATCAGCGAGATCAGCGCGGCGATGGCGCCAACCACGAACGGAATACGCCAGCCCCAGGCACGCAGCTCATCTTCTGTGAGCAACTGTTGCAGGATCACCACCACCAGCACCGCCAGCAACTGGCCACCGATCAGGGTGACGTACTGGAACGAAGCAAAAAAGCCGCGCTGACCGCGCAACGCCACTTCACTCATGTAGGTGGCAGTGGTGCCATATTCGCCGCCCACCGACAGGCCCTGGATCAGGCGGGCCAGCAACAGCAGCGCTGGCGCCCAGGTACCGATGCTGGCGTAAGTGGGCAGGCAGGCGATCATCAGGGAGCCGAAGCACATCATCAGCACCGAGATCATCAGGGAATTCTTGCGACCATGGCGGTCAGCGAGGCGGCCGAAGATCCAGCCACCGATGGGGCGCATCAAAAAGCCTGCGGCGAAAACACCTGCCGTGTTCAACAGCTGCACGGTAGGGTCGTCGGAAGGGAAGAAAGCCGGGGCAAAGTAGATCGCGCAGAACGCGTAGACGTAGAAGTCGAACCATTCCACCAGGTTGCCTGATGAGGCACCGACAATAGCGAAGATGCGCTTGCTGCGTTCTTCGCCGGTGTAATAGGTTGAGGTCATGACGGTTTTACTCCAAGAGGGTCCCAGGTAAGTCTAGACATACCTGGTAACACACTCGTTCCGCTTTCTGGCTGGCAATTGGCCTTGTGTCTAACAAGACCGGCCTCTTCGCGGGCAAGCCCGCTCCCACAGGTTTTCGTTGTGCAGTGGGCAACAATCATCCTGTGGGAGCGGGCTTGCCCGCGAAGAGGCCGGTACAGGTCAAACCCGCTCGATGGCCAAAGCCAGACCCTGGCCAACCCCTACACACATGGTTGCCAGGCCCTTGCGCCCACCACTCTTCTCCAGCTGGTGCAGTGCCGTCAGCACCAGGCGCGCACCGCTCATGCCCAGCGGGTGGCCCAGGGCGATTGCACCGCCATTAGGGTTCACCTGCGGCGCATCATCGGCCACACCCAGTTCACGCAGCACCGCCAGGCCTTGGCTGGCAAAGGCTTCGTTCAGCTCGATCACATCGAAATCATTGACTGCTACACCCAGGCGTTCGGTCAGCTTGCGTACCGCCGGCACCGGGCCAATGCCCATTACCCGTGGGGCAACACCGCCACTGGCCATGCCCAGAACGCGGGCGCGTGGGGTCAGGCCGTGCTTCTTCACCGCTTCAGCCGACGCCAGGATCAGCGCCGCAGCACCATCGTTCACGCCCGAGGCATTGCCGGCGGTCACTGTCTTGTCCGGGCCGTTGACCGGCTTGAGCTTGGTCAGGGCTTCCAGTGTGGTGTCCGGGCGCAGGTGTTCGTCACGCTCGACGATGGTTTCGCCTTTCTTGTGCGCAATGCGCACCGGCACGATTTCTTCGGCGAAGAAACCGGCGGCCTGGGCGGCTGCCGCTTTCTGCTGGCTGCGCAGGGCGAACGCGTCCTGGTCAGCACGCGAAACCTGATAATCGTCGGCCACGTTGTCGGCGGTTTCCGGCATGGAGTCCACGCCGTACTGGCTCTTCATCAGCGGGTTGATGAAACGCCAGCCGATGGTGGTGTCTTCCAGCTTCATGTTGCGCGAATAGCCGCTTTCGGCCTTGCCCATGACGAACGGGGCACGCGACATCGACTCGACGCCACCGGCAATCGCCAGCTCCATTTCGCCGCTGGCGATGGCGCGGAAGGCAGTGCCGATGGCATCCATGCCCGACGCGCACAGGCGGTTCAGGGTAACACCCGGGATGCTATCGGGCAGGCCGGCCAGCAGCAGCGCCATGCGCGCCACGTTACGGTTGTCTTCACCGGCCTGGTTGGCGCAGCCGAAGAACACTTCGTCGACTTGATCCCACTGTACGCTCGGGTTGCGTTCGATCAGCGCCTTCAGCGGCACGGCAGCCAGGTCGTCGGCACGCACGCCGGCCAGGGCGCCGCCGAAGCGGCCGATCGGGGTGCGGATGGCGTCACAGATAAATACGTCGCGCATTAAGCTTCTCCTGCGGTACGGGCTTCGAGGTCACGCAGGGCGGACGGCTCGACTTCAGTGGTTCGGGGGTGGTCTGCTGGAGGCTACTGGTCAGGGTGCTTCAGTGAGCTCAGATTAAGGAGACTGGCAGGTTGCTTACAATCCGATAATCGACTATTTGTGCGATTAGCGAACCATTTGTTGCAAACCTACCGATCCCCTTCTTGCCCTTTACCGGCCTCAGGTCGCGTCTGCGTGGCTCACCAGCCCTTTCACGATCACGCCCACGGTCGCCAGCGCCGCCGGTACCAGCAATGCCGTCAGCACCTGCTCGAAGTTCCAGCCCAGGCCCAGCAGCGTTGCACCACTCCAGGCCCCGAGAATCGCGCCAAAGCGGCCAATGCCCAGCATCCACGATACACCCGTGGCCCGGCCCTGGGTCGGGTAGAAGCGTGCCGCCAGCGAAGGCATTGCAGACTGCGCGCCGTTCACGCACATACCCGCAATCAGTACCAGCGTGGCCAACACGGTGATGTTGCCCAGGCTCTGCCCCACGGCGTAAGCAAACACCCCGGCCAGCAAGTAGAAAATGCCGATGACCTTGTGCGGGTTGAAACGGTCCATGGCCCAACCCACACCGACCGCACTGAGCACGCCGCCAAACTGGAACAGCGCACCGATGAACGCGGCCTGCTCCATGCTCGCGCCGCTGTCCCGCATCAGGGTTGGCAGCCAGCTGGTCAGCAGGTAGACGATGACCAGGCCCATGAAGTAGGTCAGCCACAGCAGCATGGTGCCCAGGCCATAAGTGCCGGAGAAGATCACCGCAAACACGTTGCGTGCGGCCACGGCCTTTTGTTCCGGTACGGTGAAGCTGCCGGCCTCGGCCACCACCTGTGGCGCGATGGGCGACAGGGTCTTGCGCACCTTGTCGGTGCCTCGGTTGCGTACCACCAGGAACCGCGCCGACTCCGGCAGCCAGACCATCAGCACCAACGCCAGCAGCAGCGGCAGGACCCCACCGATAACCAGCAGGCTGTGCCAGCCGTAGGCCGGGATCATCTTGGCAGAAATGAAGCCACCACCCGCCATGCCCAGGTTGAAACCACAGAACATGCTGGTGACCAGCAACGACTTGAGGCGCTCAGGGGTGTATTCGGACAGCAGCGTGGTCGCGTTGGGCATACCGGCACCAAGGCCCAGGCCCGTCAGAAAGCGCAGTACCAGCAACTGGTCGACGTTGGTGGCATAGGCCGAAGCCAGGCTGAAACCGCCGAACACCAGCACCGCGCCCACCAGAACACCTTTACGGCCGAAACGGTCAGCCAGCGGCCCGGAACCCAGGGCGCCGAACACCATGCCGATCAATGCGGCACTCATGACCGGGCCGAGGCTGGCACGGTCGATCCCCCACTCCTGCGACAGGGCCGGGGCGATGAAGCCCATGGCGGCAGTGTCCAGGCCATCGAGGAAGACGATCAGGAAGCACAACAGCACAACCCGCCACTGATAGCGGGACAGCGGCTGCTGATTGATGAACGACTGAACGTCGAGGCTTTTGCCGACGTTGTTTTGCGCTTGGTTCATTGTTGTTATCCAGAATGTAGGGCACAACCAGACCACTGCACACGGGCAACCGGCACAGAGGGCGATGAGTGGGGAATATGGCCTGCGTCAGCCTGGATACAACGGTACTGCGCGCGGGTGCGGCCGCGGCAGCGAGGGGACAGTATTCATATTATGTGCCTCTTATGTTTTTCTTGTTCGGTAGGCAGGGCCGACCGTTGCGAGAAACATTAATCAGCGGGCGCAGGTGAAGCAATTCACCCGGAACGACACTGTGCGTTTATCGCACAGGAAACGGTTTTGCCTGTTCTATTTTGGGGCCGCCTTGCGGCCCCGGCAATTTCAGCCAAACAACTGATGGCAAAGGTCGCGGCTGGCAGCGAGCAAAATCGGCAAGAAGCGCTGCTCCAGCTCACTGCGCGTTACCCGCCCTACGTGGGTACTCACGTTCAACGCCGCCAACACCTGCCCCGAAGCGTCATACACCGGCACCGCAATCGATCGCAGCCCCTGCTCCAGTTCCTGGTCCACCACGCACCATCCCTGGGCGCGCACCTGCTGGATGCAGGCGAACAGCGATTCAGGGTCATGCAGGGTTCGGCTGGTGCGCGCTTTCAGGTCGGCACGCTCCAGGTACTCGCGCAGGCTGGTATCGTCCAGGGCCGCCAGCAGAATGCGCCCCATCGACGTGCAGTAGGCCGGCAGGCGCCCGCCCACCGACAGGTCGACCGAAATCAGCCGCTCCACCGTGGCCGAGCGGGCTATATAAAGAATGTCGTCACCTTCGAGCGTGGCCATGTTGGCCGCCTCGTGCAGCTGGTCGCTGATGCGGTCCAGGTATGGCTGGGCAGAAATCGCCAGCGGTGTCGACGACAGGTAGGCATGCCCCAGGGTCAGCACTTTGGGCAGCAGTGAGTAGGTACGCCCGTCGGTGGTCGCGTAACCCAGCTTTATCAACGTATGCAGGCAACGGCGCACCGCTGCACGAGGGATTTCCGTGCGGTGGCTGATCTGGGCGATGGTCAGGTGGCGCTTGCGCTCCTGGAACGCCTGGATCACGGCCAGGCCACGGGCCAGGGAGGTCATGAAGTCCGGGTCGCCGGTAAAGGCCTGGATGCGCTTGGCCGGAGAAGCCACGATCGGCGGCGCCATGGCAGCCGAAGCAGGCCGTGCCACCTCCGGGTTGCCAGAATCGTTGCCCAGGGTTTCGTCACTCATCGCACACCTCAAAAAAAACGCCGGTTCGTGCGATTATCGAACAAACGGCCGATAATCGCAATTGACCGCCGACACTTTTGCTTATACCTTTCTCATGCCACTTGTGGCTTCTTTGGAGAGACTGGTCAGGTACCCACCGTAGAAGTCCCCAGGCAACGGCCTCGCCTTTTGGCGAGGCCGTTTTTCATTCGGGCCTCGCCCCGGCATTGCAGCGAACTTTTATCCGCCTTGCCTTTCAAACTTGTACGAAAGGTCCAAACTGTTTCCAGGCACATCCCACTACTTACGTCAGATGATGCCAGGGCCGGGTAAATAACGATGTTCGGCGAATTATCGGTTGCTATAATCGATTGCGCAGGCCCCGACACCAGCGTGGTCAAGGAACCTTCCGTTGTATCTAGCCGTTGCGGCCCGCATGGCCTGTGCATGCTGCACAGTGCATAACAACAGTCATTACTCTTAATTCAGGTACTGCATGTGACGAAAGATGAACTGCGCGCAGAACTCGAGCGCCAGGCTGAACGTTACAAGGATGTTTACGGCGGCGAAGTCACCACTTATGCCGCACAACCGGATCCGGAACGCAAACCTTGGCGCAAACGTGCCAGTGTGCGCGACCAGGCTTTCAGCCAGGAACTGGAACGCATGGAAAAAGAACTGCGCAGCGACACCCCCTGACCCCAGGACTACGCCAGCGCGTCGTCGCCCGGCCAGCCCGGGCGCGGTCAAAATTGCCTCGATCTTTACCGCCTGACCGATGATGAAATGGAATTACACAAATTTCATACGATCGTTTGAATGGTGGCAAACCCGTATTTTCTTGGCTTTTATGCCTGATTTCGCCAACCTTTACGCTTTTTAGCCGATATTTCCCTGCCTGAATGCCCCACCTTGCACGGCGCACCCACGCCATGAAGATTGCCATCGGTCTGTAGCAGGTGCATCGATTGCCAAGGTTTTCTGGCATAATCCCGCCCCCCTATGACCGCCAGACAACCTTCATGATCGATTTATTCAGCGGACTGGATGCCTGGGTGTTGGTGAGCCTGCTGCTCGCCTTGACCTTCGTACTCGCCTTCGAGTTCATCAATGGCTTTCATGACACCGCCAACGCGGTAGCTACCGTCATCTATACCAAAGCCATGCCGCCGCACCTCGCCGTGTTCTTCTCCGGCGTGTTCAACTTCCTTGGCGTTCTGCTCGGCGGTGTCGGGGTGGCCTATGCCATCGTGCACCTGCTGCCGGTAGAGCTGCTGATCAACGTGAACACCGGACACGGCCTGGCCATGGTTTTCTCGCTGTTGGCTGCGGCCATCACCTGGAACCTGGGCACCTGGTACTTTGGCATCCCCGCTTCCAGCTCGCACACGCTGATCGGCTCCATTCTCGGCGTCGGTCTGGCCAACGCCCTGATCAACGACATTCCGCTGGGTGACGGCGTCAACTGGCAGAAGGCGATCGACATCGCCATGTCGCTGGTGGTCTCGCCAATGGCCGGCTTCGCCGTTGCAGCCCTGGTGCTGATCGGCCTGAAGTGGTGGCGCCCGCTGTCGAAAATGCACAAAACCCCCGACCAGCGCCGCAAGCTCGACGACAAGAAGCACCCGCCGTTCTGGAACCGCATGGTGCTGGTGGTTTCCGCCATGGGCGTCAGCTTCGTGCACGGCTCGAACGACGGCCAGAAAGGCATCGGCCTGATCATGCTGGTGCTCATCGGTATCGTCCCGGCCAAGTTCGTCCTCGACCTGAACAGCACCACCTACCAGATCGAGCGTACCCGCGACGCCACCCTGCACATGAGCCAGTTCTATCAGCGCAACGCCGCCACCCTGGGCGAGTTCCTGGCGCTGGGCAAAGCCAAGTCCAGCGACCTGCCGGAGCAGTTCAGCTGCAACCCGCAGCAGACCGAGCCGACCATTGCCGCGCTGCAGGCCTCGCTGCAAGGCGTGACCGACTACCACAGCCTGAGTGCCGACAAGCGCGTCGAAGTGCGCCGCTACCTGCTGTGCCTGGATGACACGGCGAAAAAGGTTGGCAAGCTGCCAGGCCTGGAGGCCCGTGAAAAGGCCGACCTGGAAAAACTGCGCAAAGACCTCACTGCCACTACCGAATACGCCCCGTTCTGGGTGATCGTGGCCGTCGCCCTGGCCTTGGGCCTGGGCACCATGGTTGGCTGGAAGCGTGTGGTACTGACCGTCGGCGAGAAGATCGGCAAGCAGGGCATGACCTATGCACAGGGCATGTCGGCACAGATCACCGCAGCCTGCGCCATCGGCATGGCCAACGTGTTCGCCCTGCCGGTATCGACCACCCACGTGTTGTCGTCCGGCGTGGCCGGCACCATGGTCGCCAACAAAAGCGGCCTGCAAGGCGGCACCGTGAAGACCATCCTGTTGGCCTGGGTCCTCACCCTGCCGGCCTCGATGGGCCTGGCGGCCGGCTTGTTCTGGCTGGCATCGAAAGCCATTGGCTGAGTGATAACGCTATGAACGAAGGCGCCCTCGTGGCGCCTTTTTCATGAGCGTCAGTCCTGTGCCAACTACCTTTTCTTACCCCCCAGCAACGACCCCATCAACCCGCGCACCAGTTGCCGCCCCAGCTGATTGGCCGCCTGGCGCACCGCCGATTTGATCGCCTGCCCCGCCGCACTCTGCAAGAAGTCCCCCGCCTTGTCGGCAAAGCTCTCCTCATCCGCCTTTGGCTGCGGCGCCGGTTCCACGGCCTCGCCCTTGCGCTGGGTCAGCATTTCATAAGCCGACTCACGGTCCACCGGCTTGTCATAGCGCCCCGCCAGCGGCGAAGCGGCAATCAGCGCACTGCGTTCAGCCGCAGACAATGGCCCGATGCGCGACTGCGGCGGCGCAACCAGCACCCGCTGCACCATGGCCGGCGTGCCCTTCTCTTCCAGCGTACCCACCAGCGCCTCGCCAATCCCCAGTTCGGTCAACACCGCCAGGGTGTCGAACGCCGGGTTGGGGCGAAAGCCATCGGCCACCGCTCGCAACGACTTCTGCTCCTTGGCGGTAAAGGCCCGCAAGCCATGCTGAATGCGCAAGCCCAGCTGGGCCAACACCGCATCCGGCAGGTCGCCGGGCGACTGGGTAACGAAGTACACCCCCACACCCTTGGATCGAATGAGCCGCACCACCTGCTCCAGCCGGTCCTGCAACGCCTTGGGCGTGCCGTTGAACAGCAAGTGCGCTTCATCGAAGAACAATGCCAGCACCGGTTTGTCGGCATCCCCACGTTCGGGCAACTGCTCGAACAACTCCGCCAACAGCCACAACAGGAAGGTGGCGTAAACCTTGGGCGCTTCGTGCACCAACCGGCTGGCATCGAGCAGGTGGATGCGCCCACGGCCATCCGGGTCCGGCCGTAGCAGGTCTTCAAGCTGTAATGCCGGCTCACCGAACAGTGCCTCAGCACCCTGCTGCTCCAGGGTCGCCAGCCGCCGCAACAAGGCCTGGGTAGAGGCAGTGGTCATCAGCGCGCTGTCTTCGCCCAGCAGTTGCGGGTTGTCCTTGAGGTGCGCGAGCAGCGCCTTGAGGTCTTTCAGGTCCAGCAACAACAGGCCCTCGCGGTCGGCAACCTTGAAGGCGGCGTACAGCGCGGCTTGCTGGCTGTCGGTCAGCTCCAGCAGGTTGCCCAGCAGCAGCGGCCCCATCTCACTGAGCGTGGTGCGCAAGGGGTGGCCGGACTGCCCCGCTATATCCCACAAGCTCACGGGATAGGCCCGAGGCGTATGCCCCAGCCAGGGCATGCCGGCGATGCGCTCGGCCACCTTGCCCTGTGGCGCACCGGCAGCCCCCAGGCCACAGAGGTCACCTTTGACGTCGGCCGCGAACACGGCCACCCCTGCGTCACTGAACACTTCCGCCAGGTGCTGCAGGGTGACGGTCTTGCCCGTGCCCGTTGCACCTGCCACCAGACCGTGACGGTTGGCCAGCCGCATCGCTTGCCCGACTGGCTGGCCATCCGGGCCAGCGCCTACAACGATGGTCGAAGATTCCGACATCTCATTAATCCTCTGCTCAAGCTTTAGCTTAATTCGGCCGATACCTTTGGGTGATATTCGCCTTAATAGAGAGGAACAACCGAAAAGGGATATTTCGGGATGTTGCACTGCCTTGCGCTCCTCCGGAGCGAACGCCTGATATAACACCTTAGCGGAACCGATTACGCCATGAACAAAAGCCTTCGTTTCAGCCACAAGATTCTTTTGGCCGCATCACTGATCGTGATGCTCGCCTTCAGCCTTTTCACCCTCTACAACGATTACCTCCAGCGTAATGCGATCCGCGAGGACCTGGAAAACTATCTGGCTGAAATGGGCGCCTCCACGTCGACCAACATTCGTAACCTGTTCGAAGGCCGTATCAAACTGGTAGAGAACCTGGCGCAGAACATTGCCCAGGACCCGACCAACGCCGAAACACTGATGGGCCAGAATGCCCTGATTTCCAGCTTTCTTACCGTTTACCTGGGCAAAACCGACGGCGGCTTCAGCGTACGCCCGGACGCCAAGATGCCCGATGGCTACGACCCGCGCACCCGCCCCTGGTACAAGGACGGCATGAATGCGACAGGCGCGACCCTGACCGAGCCATACATCGACATGACCACCAACAAGATGGTCATTGGCATCCTCAGCAAGGTGTCCAGCAGTGTCGGCGTGGTGGGTGGCGACCTGGCCCTGGACGGCCTGGTGCAGATCATCAACTCGCTGAACTTCGGCGGCATGGGCTACGCCTTCCTGGTCAACGATCAGGGCAAGATCCTGGTGCACCCGGACAAAGACCTGGTGATGAAGTCGCTGTCGGACCTGTTCCCGCAGCACACGCCGAAACTGACCGGTGAACTGACCGAAGTGCAGAGCGATGGCCAGGCCCGCCTGCTGACCTTCACCCCGATCACCGGCCTGCCGTCGGCCAACTGGTACATCGGCCTGTCGGTGGACAAGGACAAGGCTTTCTCGATGCTCAGCACCTTCCGCACCTCGGCGGTGATCGCCACGGTGGTAGCGGTGGTGATCATCATCGGCCTGCTGGGCCTGCTGATCCGCGTGTTGATGCAGCCGCTGCACACCATGACGCGCGCCATGGAAGACATTGCCGAAGGTGAAGGCGACCTGACCAAGCGCTTGCGCATTCACAACCACGACGAGTTCGGCATCCTCGGTAACGCCTTCAACCGGTTCGTAGAGCGCATTCACAGCAGCATCCGCGAAGTGTCCTCGGCCACCGAGCAGGTCAACGAAGTGGCCCTGCGTGTGATCAGTGCTTCGAATTCGTCGATGACCAACTCCGACGAGCAGTCCAACCGTACCAACAGCGTGGCAGCCGCCATCAACGAACTGGGTGCCGCCGCCCAGGAAATTGCCGGCAACGCTGCCCAGGCTTCACAGCATGCAAGCTCCGCGCGCCTGTTGGCCGAGGAAGGCCAGCAAGTGGTCGAGCGCAACATTGCCGCGATGAACCGCCTGTCCGACCTGATCGTCACGTCCAGCGAGCATATCGAAACGCTGAACAGCAAGACCGTGAATATCGGCCAGATCCTCGAAGTGATTACCAGCATTTCCCAGCAGACCAACCTGCTGGCGCTGAACGCCGCTATCGAGGCGGCCCGCGCCGGTGAAGCCGGGCGTGGCTTTGCCGTGGTCGCCGATGAAGTACGCAACCTGGCGCACCGCACCCAGGAATCGGCGCAACAAGTGCAGACCATGATCGAAGAGCTGCAGGTCGGCGCCCGTGAGTCGGTCGAGACCATGGACCAGAGCCAGCGTCACAGCCAGGACAGCGTGCAGATCGCCAACCAGGCCGGTGAGCGGCTGGACAGCGTGACGGTGCGCATTGGCGAGATCGACGGCATGAACCAGTCCGTGGCCACGGCTACCGAAGAGCAGACCGCCGTGGTCGAGGCCATCAACATGGACATCAACGAGATCAACATGCTCAACCAGGAAGGCGTGGAGAACCTGCAGGCCACCCTGCGCGCCTGTTCCGACCTGGAGCAGCAGGCTGGTCGCCTTAAACATCTGGTGGGCAGCTTCCGCATCTAAGCTCGTACCGCGTCGCCTGCTCCCACCAGGGATAACACAGGCCTCAAGGCCTGCGCAGTCCCTGTGGGAGCGGGCGAGCCCGCGAAGAAACCAACACCGCTCCCCAACCCTGCCCCGCCCAACCCCGATCGAACAAACTATCCTTCTGAAAGGTCAACCTTTAGGCGCGTCATCGCCGGCCCGTTACCGCCGGATGACAGACCCGAAGACGATCCCGGAGGGATGCTGATCGTGCACATCGCCGACATCACCATGTTCTACGCCCCGGCCAGCGGTGGCGTACGTACCTATCTTGATGCCAAACACCGCCGCCTCGACGCCATCCACGGCGTACGCCATAGCCTGTTGATTCCCGGTGCCAGCGCCCGGCATGCCGATGGCATCTTTCAGGTACCCGCCCCACCCCTGCCGTTTGGCAAGGGCTACCGGTTTCCGGTACGCCTGGCCCCTTGGTGCAAGACGCTGCGCACGCTCAAACCCGACCTGATCGAAGTCGGTGACCCCTACCTGACCGCCTGGGCGGCACTGGAGGCAAGGCGCCAACTGGATGTGCCGGTGATCGGCTTCTACCATTCCGACCTGCCGTTGCTGGTCAGCAACCGCATGGGCAACTGGTTCACGCCCAATGTCGAGGCCTACGTGAGCAAGCTGTACGGCAATTTCGACCGGGTGCTGGCCCCCAGCCAGGTCATGGCCGACAAACTGCGCCGCCTGGGCATACGCGACGTGCATGTGCAACGCCTGGGCGTGGACCTGGCCACGTTCAACCCCGACCAGCGCGACCCACACTTGCGCGCGCAGCTGGGCATTGCCGACACCAGCCGCCTGTTGATTTACGCCGGCCGCGGTTCTCGGGAAAAGAACCTGCCGGTGCTGCTCGACTGCATGCAGCTGCTCGGCACCCCCTACCACCTGGTGTTGGTAGGTTCGAACATGCCCGCCAACGTGCCACACAACGTCAGCGTCATCGACCACTTCTGCCCGGCTGCAGAGGTGGCCCGGCTGATGGCCAGCGCCGACCTGCTGGTGCACGCTGGCGACCAGGAAACGTTCGGCCTGGTCATTCTCGAAGCCATGGCCAGTGCTACACCGGTGGTGGCCGTGCGCGCGGGTGCCTTTGGTGAAATCATCAATGATCAGTGCGGCCTCCTGTGCCGCGCCAACGATGGCCGCGCCATGGCAACCGCTGTGCGCGAAGCGTTCGAGGCTGGCGTAGGCAGGCTGGGCGCGCAGGCCCGTCGCCATGTAGAACAGCATTACTCGTGGGATAACGTGGTCGCGGGCCTGCTCCAGCACTACCAGGCCGTGCTCGGCTATCAGCCACAGGTGCGTGCCCATGCCTGAGCCTTCCTCCAGCCACCGCAGCCTCATGCTGGTACTGCATGATGTAGCCCCGGAAACCTGGCCGGACTACGAGCCGTTCGTAGAGGCCGTCGACGCGCTGGGCAACGTACCCATGACATGGCTGGTGGTCCCGGACTTCCATCGGCGCAATCCGCTGCACCTGGCGCCCTCGTTCTGCCGTCTGCTGGACAAACGCCTGGCCAACGGGGACGAACTGGCGCTGCACGGCTACGCCCATGCGGACGAAGGGCCGCCACCGCGCAGGCCCATCGATTACTTCATGCGGCGCATTTATACCCATGAGGGCGAGTTCTACAGCCTTGATGAAGCCGAAGCACTTACCCGCCTGCAGGAGGGCCTGGCACTGTTCGAGGGCCAAGGTTGGCCTGTGGCAGGGTTTGTCGCACCGGCCTGGCTCATGAGCCAGGGCACTCGGCAAGCGTTGCGTCGCCTGCCGCTGAAGTACACCAGCACACCGCAGCATCTGTACCGTTTGCCTGACTTCATCCCCATCGATGCACCGGGCCTTGTCTGGAGCGCCCGCAGTGCATGGCGTCGCACGTTGTCCCGCGTGCTGTGCGACTGGCAATGCCGTCGCTGGAAAGGCGCGACCACATTACGCCTGGGGCTGCACCCGGTAGACATGCGCCATCGATCGTCCCGCGACTATTGGCTGCGAACACTGGAACAACTGCTGAAGGATGGCCGCGAGCCGCTGACCAAATCGGCCTGGCTGGAGCGCCAGGTGGCAGCATGAACCGGTGGGCCTTGCTGATGCTGGCATTGTTGGGCGCAGCACTGGTGCCAGCGCTGTTGGGAGGTAGCCAGCTGCTTCCCAGACTAAGCCGGTTCGACCCGCAACTGCTGCTCATATTGCTTGGCATGATTCTGTCGTGCTGGGTCATCAACACGCTGCGCTTGCGCTTGTTGCTGGGTGAGCAGGCAAAACAGTTAAGCCACGCACGCAGCCTCGGCGTGGTCATGGCCACGGAGTTTGCCATCTGCACGACCCCCGGTGGCAGTGGCGGGCCATTGACCCTGATGGCCCTGCTGGCGCGTCACCGCATCGGCCCGGCACGCAGCGGCGCCGTGTTCGCCATGGACCAGCTGAACGATCTGGCGTTCTTCTTCTGCGCAATGCTCGCGATAGCCGGCTACGCCTTGTTCCACAGCCTGGGCCGCAGCCAGGAAAGCATGCTGCTGGGCAGTGCACTGCTGCTCTGCACGGCACTGGCCGGGGTGATCGGGCTGTTGCGCTACCGGCGCACGGTAATGCGCATGAACGGCAGGCTGCTGCAGCGCTTGGGCGTAGGCCAGCCGCGCCAGCGCCGCTGGGCGCGCAAACTGCTGCACTTCATCGAAGCGCTGGCGCAGACCTGGCGCCTGCCCAAACGCACCCTGAGCCTGGTATTCACCCTGACCTGCGTCCACTGGGGCCTGCGCTACAGCGTGCTGTACCTGGTATTGAGAGGATTGGGTGTGGACCTGGCATGGATCCCCAGCTTTCTGGTGCAGATGCTATCGCTCAGTGCCGGCCAGTTCAGCCTGTTGCCTGGAGGGGCGGGTGCCGCCGAGTTGACGTCGGCCAGCCTGCTGACGCCCTTGGTGGGCAGTTCGACCGCAGCGGCGGCGATCCTGATATGGCGGGCGGTTACTTACTACTTTTATCTGCTGGCGGGTGGGCCGGTGTTTGTGTGCCTGCTGGCGCGTCCGTTGCTGGAGCGCTGGCGGCGTCAGGCGGGTTGAGCTGCTGCCACAATTCGGCGGCGCCGGGGAAGTCGGTGCCGTCAGTGTCATCCATGGCTTCGGGGTCGTAGCGGGCCAGGCAGCCTTCGCCGAGGGTGGGCGGGGGTGAAGCAGTGGGGGTGTTACGTTGCTTGGTCATCGCATATCACTCAAGAATGCAGGGGGCACTTCGTGCCCCATTCGCCGGCAAGCCAGCTCCCACAATGACCGCATCGACCCCAAGCCATGTGCAATCCCTGTGGGAGCTGGCTTGCCGGCGATGGGCTGCAAAGCAGCCCCCTACATCTTCAATCAAAAACGACCGTCTTGTTGCCATGCACCAGCACCCGGTCTTCCAGGTGATAACGCAGGCCACGGGCCAGCACCATCTTTTCGACATCGCGACCAAAGCGGACCATGTCTTCGATGCTGTCGGCATGGCTGACGCGTACCACGTCCTGCTCGATGATCGGGCCGGCGTCCAGCTCTTCGGTAACGTAGTGGCAGGTCGCACCGATCAGCTTCACGCCACGCAGAGCGGCCTGATGGTAAGGCTTGGCACCGACGAACGACGGCAAGAAGCTGTGGTGAATGTTGATCACCTTCTCGGCATAGTCCTGGCACAGTTGCGGCGGCAGGATTTGCATATAGCGGGCCAGCACTACCACGTCGGCAGCATGCTCATTGACCAGGCGCGACACTTCGGCAAAGGCCGGGGCCTTGTCCTTGGGGTCGACCGGTACATGGAAGAACGGAATACCGTGCCACTCGACCATGCTGCGCAGGTCGTTGTGGTTGGAGATCACGCAGGGGATCTCGCAGTCCAGCTCGTCTGTATGCCAGCGATGCAGCAGGTCGGCCAGGCAGTGCGACTCGCGGCTGGCCATCAGCACCACGCGCTTTTTCTGCGCCGAGTCGGTAATGCGCCAGGTCATGGAGAACTCTTCGGCAATGGGCGCAAACGCCTCGCGGAAGGCTTCGATACCGAACGGCAGCGATTCGGCGCGGATTTCATGGCGCATGAAGAACCAGCCGCTGTGCTCATCAGAGTGGTGGCTGGCCTCGTTGATCCAGCCATTGTACAAGGCCAGGAAATTACTGACTTTCGCCACGATGCCTACGCGGTCGGGGCAGGCGATCACCAGACGATAGGTGCGCATGAATGAGACTCCAGAACTTCGCAAAGGCGCCTATTCTAGCGGCCCGACAGAAAAAACGCAGTATTGATCGCAGCCGTGTGGGTCAATGCTGGCCTGCAAACGCAGCAGCGCGCCTTGTCTGACAGACATGACGAAATAGCGGGCCTTTATGTAAATTTTTGTTCACCTGGAGAAATGTTGTCACAGCTTAATTAACAGTTAATTGCCCAATAGCATGTTTACTTGCGACTATCGCCTGTCTATTATTGCCCCACACATTTCTGAACACGCATTAAGGAACACTCCATGTCCCTGATCAACGAGTACCGCGCCACCGAAGAAGCCATCAAGGAACTTCAGGCCCGCCTGGCCAACCTGTCGCAGGATGACAAGCTGAAAAAAGAACTGGAGTTCGAAGGCAAACTGCGCGCACTGATGGGCGAGTACTCCAAGTCGCTGCGCGACGTGATTGCCCTGCTCGACCCAGAGTCGAAACTGAGCAAGGCACCTCGTGGTGCGGTCAAGGCTGTTGCCACCAAGCGTGCACGCAAGGTCAAGCAATACAAAAACCCGCACAACGGTGAAGTGATCGAAACCAAAGGCGGCAACCACAAAACCCTGAAAGAGTGGAAAGCCACTTGGGGTGGCGATGTGGTTGAAAGCTGGGCGACCCTGCTGGACTGATTGTCCATCTACGCCTTTTGCTTATCGCAACAAAAACGCCGGCACATCGCCGGCGTTTTTGTTTGTCTGGTGATCAGCCAACTGCAAATTGTGCCTGCAATTGCCGGGCATGCACTTGCCAAGCCTCCAGCACACGCCG
The DNA here is from genome assembly GCF_003208145.1 of Pseudomonas sp. RV120224-01b. NCBI lineage: Bacteria > Pseudomonadati > Pseudomonadota > Gammaproteobacteria > Pseudomonadales > Pseudomonadaceae > Pseudomonas > Pseudomonas sp. RV120224-01b. Next base: position 210,052 of record NZ_QKMQ01000002.1, read on the forward strand.
GCCCGCCTCGTCAGCGCCCTCCCAGGCTTGCTGGCGTGCCTGCTCAAAGTCACCCAGCGTATTCGGAGCCCCCCATCGCGGGTCGCTCAGGCGCTGCTGGCAGAAGCCATGCCAGCGCTGGCGTTCTTCGCTGTTCAAGGTGTCGGGGAAGTTACGCGCCCGATAGCGGAACAACAGTTCCGGTAAGCGCGGGTCATCGAACATCCAGTGCCCATGGCTCAACTGCGCCGGTTCCAGCGCACGAACTTGCTCGCATAAGCGCCGGTCACGGTCGCCAATAAAACCATCGTACAATTGCTGTTCCGGGTCCTCACTCGGGGCAAACTCATCCTTGCCATAGATGTGCTCCAGCTTGTCTTGCCATTGCGCCTGTTGATTGGCCAACGCTTCACCGCGCAATTGTAACAACGTCAAGTCCAGGCCCAATCGCTGTTGATCGACCGGGCGCAATACCGACAACGGCGCCAGTACCGGGCAGCGATTGATCTGCACCAGTTTGAGCGGTACCGGTAATTCACCCTCGGCCAATTCATCATGCCGGGTGTACAAACGCTGGCGCAAAACTTCAGCACTTTCCCGTAGTAACGGTAGGGTTTCCTGATGCAGGTCGCACACAATCAGTGCATTGCGATTACGCGGGTGCCAGGCCAGTGGCAATACGACACCCAGGTAATTACGCGCCGCCGAAAAGCGTCCGGATATATGCACCAGCGGCTGTAACAAACGGATTTGCTCCATCACTTTATGCTTACTGCGTAACTGGAACAGCCAGTCATACAATTTTGGCTGCTTCTGCCGAATCAGGCGGGCCAGGGCAATGGTTGCCCGTACGTCGGAAAGCGCTTCGTGGGCATGCCCGTGATCAATGCCATTGGCCTTGCTCAGCAGCTCCAGGCGCAGGCTGGTGCGGCCGTCCTGCTGCGGCCATTCAATACCGTCCGGGCGCAGGGCATAGGCAGTACGCACGATATCGATCAGGTCCCAGCGGCTGTTGCCGCCCTGCCACTCACGGGCATAAGGGTCGAAAAAGTTGCGGTACAGACTGTAGCGGGTCACTTCATCGTCAAAGCGCAGGGTGTTGTAGCCGGCACCACAGGTGCCCGGTTGAGCCAGCTGTGCATGCACCCGGGTCATGAACTCGGCTTCGCACAGCCCCTGCTCGGCCAGCAGCTGTGGCGTGATACCGGTCACCAGGCAAGCGGCCGGATGCGGCAGGATATCGTCAGAGGGCCGGCAATAAAGGCTGATCGGCTCGTCAACCTCGTTGAGGTCAAAGTCTGTGCGTACACCGGCCACCTGCAGTGGGCGGTCGCAGCGCGGGTTGATGCCGGTGGTTTCGTAGTCGTGCCAGAAAATGCTGGAGGTCACGGGGTCGTCCTGTATCGAGGTCGACCCGATTCTAGCGCAGCCTCAGACCGAAGCGTTGGCGGGGTGGAAACTGAAGTAATCACGCAACGAATGCACGAACTCGTCGTATTCGCGCGGGGCCTGCAGCAGCATGAAGCCCGAATCATAGTGCCCGGGCGTCTGGTCTTCGCGGCACCACAGGCAACTGGCGGTGAGGTTGACGAACTGATGCCCCCCGCCGACCAACGGCATGCGCAGTTGCAGCTCGTAATCCGGCCCGACCAGCACGGGCAGCTGGCTGATGACCATCAAGCCATCTTCGGAGGCATTGCCTAGCTGGCCGATTTCCTGGTTGGTAAACCGGTTGAACACCTTGAGGACACAAGGCAGCTGATGGCGTTCGATGTGGCGCTTGTTGAACATGATCGCGAGTGTATTCCGTACCTGATGCCAGGAATACAAGGAACTGGCGGTTGTTGTAACAGCTGAGTTACAGATTAGCGCAGCACGCGCTGCAAATCTCGTGAAATAAACCACACCTTGGTGTTAGCGCCAAGGTACGGTCGTCACCGGCTTGGCCACCGCCGTTTCACCGCCGCGCAAATGGCCCAGTTTCTCCAGCGTCTGCAGGCGGGCCTGGGCGCGATAGGCATACTCGTTGCCCGGGTACTGCTGGATCAGGTACTGATAGGTCTGCGCGGCATCCACGTAAAGCGCCTGGCGCTCCAGGCATTGCCCGCGTAGCAGCGACACCTCGGGGTGGATAAATGGCCGCGCACGGCTGGTGCGGTCGACCTGCGACAGCTCAAGCATGACCCGGGCGCAATCGCCACGGTCATAGGCACGGTAGGCATTGTTCAGGTGGTGGTCCATGGACCAGCGGGTGCAGCCGACGACGCTGGCGGCCAGGGCTAAAACGATCAGGGCTCGCATGGTGATCTCCTTTGATGCCTGTTTATCGGCCAACGCCAACAAATCTTCACAGCCTTTTGCAAGCATACCCTGCCCGTTCAAATGCCACCCTGCCTTGGTCGCAGGTAGTGCAACGGAACAATGACTACAGCGAGATTCAGGAGTAGCCTTTCGCTGCGCTTCACTATAGGAGTCTGTGCATGAGCATCCGCCGTACCAAAATCGTCGCCACCCTTGGCCCCGCCAGCAACTCGCCGGAAGTGATCGAACAGCTGATCCTCGCCGGCCTGGACGTGGCACGTCTGAACTTCTCCCACGGCACTCCGGACGAGCACAAGGCCCGCGCGCGCCTGATCCGTGACATCGCCGCCAAGAACGGCCGCCATGTAGCATTGCTGGGCGACCTGCAGGGTCCGAAGATCCGCATCGCCAAGTTCGCCAACAAGCGCATCGAATTGAAGATCGGTGACAAGTTCACCTTCTCTACCGCCCACCCGCTGACCGAAGGCAACCAGGACATCGTCGGTATCGACTACCCCGACCTGGTCAAGGACTGCGGCGTCGGTGACGAACTGCTGCTGGACGATGGCCGCGTGGTCATGCGCGTCGAAACCGCCACCGCAGATGCCCTGCACTGCGTGGTGATCATCGGTGGCCCGCTGTCGGACCACAAAGGCATCAACCGCAAAGGTGGCGGCCTGACCGCACCGGCCCTGACTGAAAAAGACAAGGCCGACATCAAGCTGGCGGCGGAAATGGACCTGGACTACCTGGCCGTGTCCTTCCCGCGTGACGCCAGCGACATGGAATACGCGCGCAAGCTGCGTGACGAAGCCGGTGGCAGCGCCTGGCTGGTGGCCAAGATCGAACGCGCCGAAGCGGTTGCCGACGACGAGACCCTCGACAAGCTGATCGCCGCCTCCGACGCGGTGATGGTTGCCCGTGGCGACCTGGGCGTGGAAATCGGCGATGCCGAGCTGATCGCCATCCAGAAGAAGATCATCCAGCACGCCCGCCGCAACAACAAAGCGGTGATCGTGGCGACCCAGATGATGGAGTCGATGATCCAGAACCCGATGCCGACCCGTGCCGAAGTGTCCGACGTGGCCAACGCCGTGCTGGACAATACCGACGCGGTGATGCTGTCGGCTGAAAGTGCTGCAGGTTCGTACCCGATCGAAGCCGTTCAGGCCATGGCCCGCATCTGCCTGGGCGCTGAAAAGCACCCGACCAGCCAGAAGTCCAGCCACCGCCTGCACACCACCTTCGAGCGCTGCGACGAAAGCATCGCCCTGGCGGCCATGTACACCGCCAACCACTTCCCGGGCGTGAAGGCGATCATCGCCCTGACCGAAAGCGGCTACACCCCGCTGATCATGTCGCGCCTGCGTTCGCACGTGCCGATCTTCGCCCTGTCGCCGCACCGCGCCACCCAGGCACGCGCCAACATGTTCCGTGGCGTGTACCCGATCGCCTTCGACCCGGCTTCGCTGCCGGCCGACAAGGTGAGCCAGGCTGCGGTCGACGAACTGCTCAAGCGTGGTTTGGTGGAGCAAGGTGACTGGGTGATCCTGACCAAGGGTGACAGCTACCACACCATCGGTGGCACCAACGGCATGAAGATCCTGCATGTCGGTGATCCGCTGGTCGGCTGATCCTGCCTGAAAGGGGGCCGCTTTGCGGCCCTTCGCGGGCAAGCCCGCTCCCACAAGGACCGCGCAGGCTCAGGTCTGATGCAATTCTGTGGGAGCTGGCTTGCCGGCGATGAGGCCAGCCCAGGCAACATAAATGCCTCAGGCATGTTCAACGAATTCATCAGCAAACACCTGCCCCCGCGGCACCCCGGCAATAAACAGCCGCCGCGCAAACCGCTCGACACTCCCCGGCGCCCCACACACCAGGGCCACCGTCTGCCGTGACGTCAGCCGCAACCCGGCCAGCGCTTCCTCCACATGTTCCGCCATCACCAACTCGGTAGTCACACCTGCCATTCCCTGCAACGGCCCAGCCAGATAATGCCCGGCGCTGTCCCCCGCCACATGCAGCACCCGAATCTCGCCGCGATGCCCCTGCCGCACCGCCTCGCGCAGGATGCCCCACAACGGCGCAAGCCCGGTGCCCGCTGCCAGCAGCCATAGAGGCCGGTCCTGCCAGTCCGGATCGTAATGCAACGCTCCGCCTCTGAACTCACCCAGGCGCAGCACATCACCCACCTGCAAACCACGGGCCTTGTCGCAGAAAGCGCCAGGGCGCTGGCAATCGATGTGGAACTCCAGAAAGTCCTCTTCCCCCGGCAGGCTGGCCAGCGAATACGGCCGCGCTACCGAACCATTCCACAACACCACATGCTGCCCCGCCTGGTAACGCACGGCCCGCTCAGGCCGCAGCCGCACGCGCAATACATCACCGAACCAATCCAGCGCACAGACTTGGGCCGGCACGCCATCGCGCTGCGGGTCGAACAGCGCCACTTGCAGGTCCTCGACCACCCGGCACTGGCAGGCCAGGCGCCAGCCCAGGGCATGCTTGTCCAGCGCCAGGGCCTCGGGCAGGGCATCCAGCGGTTGCCCGGCCAGGCAATGCACCAGGCAGGCATGGCAACTGCCGGCGCGGCAGCTGTAAGGCACGTTGAGCCCGGCATCATTCAAGGCATCGAGCAGGTTGCTGCCGGTTGGCACCGCCCAGCGGTGCTCGCCCACGCAAAGTTCGGGCATGGTTGATCGTTCTCCACAAATCACAGTCCACTGTAAGCCAAGCGCGCAACGGCAGCAAAAAGGATGCCCAACCACTGCCGACCATGGTCCAGACCGGCCGCAGGTGTGCCCGGCAAGGATGCGCGCTATACTGCCGCGCCTTTTTCCGTCGGCCTGACCTGCCGGCGCCTTGCAAGGCGCTTCGACATGCTGGTCGGCACCGTCGATGCGTCTTTTTGAATGTTCCCGTCTTTAAGAGGAGCGCGCTGCATGACCGTGATCAAGCAAGACGACCTGATTCAGAGCGTCGCCGACGCCCTGCAATTCATTTCGTACTACCACCCCGTCGATTTCATCCAGGCCATGCACGAGGCCTACCTGCGTGAAGAGTCGCCCGCTGCGCGCGATTCCATCGCCCAGATCCTGATCAACTCGCGCATGTGCGCCACCGGCCACCGCCCGATCTGCCAGGACACCGGTATCGTCACCGTGTTCGTGCGCGTGGGTATGGACGTACGCTGGGACGGCGCTACCCTGAGCGTCGACGACATGATCAACGAAGGTGTGCGTCGCGCCTACAACCTGCCGGAAAACGTCCTGCGCGCTTCGATCCTGGCCGACCCGGCCGGTGCCCGCAAGAACACCAAGGACAACACACCAGCGGTCATCCACTACTCGATCGTCCCGGGCGACAAAGTGGAAGTGGACGTGGCTGCCAAAGGCGGTGGTTCCGAGAACAAGTCGAAGATGGCCATGCTCAACCCGTCCGACTCGATCGTCGACTGGGTACTGAAGACCGTCCCGACCATGGGTGCTGGCTGGTGCCCGCCTGGCATGCTCGGCATCGGCATCGGCGGTACCGCCGAGAAAGCCGCCGTCATGGCCAAGGAAGTGTTGATGGAGTCCATCGACATCCATGAGCTGAAAGCCCGTGGCCCGCAGAACCGCCTGGAAGAAATCCGTCTGGAGCTGTTCGAGAAGGTCAACCAGCTGGGCATCGGCGCCCAGGGCCTGGGTGGCCTGACCACCGTGCTCGACGTCAAGATCATGGACTACCCGACTCACGCCGCCTCGCTGCCGGTGTGCATGATCCCCAACTGCGCCGCTACCCGCCACGCCCATTTCGTGCTCGATGGCTCCGGCCCGGCCGAGCTGGAAGCACCGTCGCTGGACGCTTACCCGGAAATCGTCTGGGAAGCCGGCCCGAGCGCCCGTCGCGTCAACCTCGACGACATCACCCCGGAAGAAGTCGCCAGCTGGAAGCCGGGCGAGACCATCCTGCTCAACGGCAAGATGCTGACCGGCCGCGATGCTGCGCACAAGCGCATGGTCGAGATGCTCAACCGTGGCGAAGAGCTGCCGGTCGACCTGAAAGGCCGCTTCATCTACTACGTAGGCCCGGTCGACCCGGTCGGTGACGAAGTGGTAGGCCCAGCCGGCCCGACCACCGCCACCCGCATGGACAAGTTCACCCGCCAGATCCTTGAGCAAACCGGCCTGCTGGGCATGATCGGCAAGTCCGAGCGTGGCCCGACCGCCATCGAAGCGATCAAGGACAACAAAGCCGTCTACCTGATGGCCGTGGGTGGCGCTGCCTACCTGGTGGCCCAGGCCATCCGCAAGTCGAAGGTCCTGGCCTTCGCCGAGCTGGGCATGGAAGCGATCTACGAGTTCGAAGTCAAGGACATGCCGGTGACCGTTGCTGTAGACAGCAACGGTGAGTCGGTACACATCACTGGCCCTGCCCTGTGGCAGAGCAAGATTGCCGAGAGCCTGGCAGTCGAAGTGAAGTAAGCCTGATGTAAATGCGGTGCGTTTTTCGCGATAAAGCAGCGAAGAGCGCACTGCAGCTTTTACCGGAAGCTACCAAACGGCTCCGGCCAGTCCCTGCAGGTAAGTACCTGCCCTTCCTAGCCCTCCCTCTTCATATTGGCAGTTCCTTCAGCCAGTAGGACATCAGTTTGTCGGTGCTTTGCGTCTCATCCAGGTCTCGCCAGGCAAAGCTTGTGCGCAACGATGGGTCGTGCAGAAAGCCACGGTTACGCCAGAAGCCGTGCAATGGTTTGTAGTCTGCTGGCCGTTTCGGGTGCACGCCTGGCCGCTCGACCGCACAGAATGCGCAGTAATCAAATTCGGCCAGCTTGTGCGCGTAAGACTCACGCTCGATGAAGAAGCGCACCCCCAGGCCCTGACCACGGTATTCCGGCAGTACCAGCGACCCACCGAAGTAGTACACGCTGGCCGGGTCACGCCCTTGGGCCAGGAACGGCTGCTGGAATTCGGGGGCGACATCCACCAGTGGCAGGCCGGTGGAGGCGCCGACCACCTGGCCGTCGTCCAGCGCCAACACCACCAGGCTGCGCCCGGAGCGCGTATAGGTAGCGAGGTAGTCGGCCTCGTATTCCGGAGTGCCGTCGTAAAGGTAGGGGAACTCGCGAAACACGCTAAGGCGCAGGCGAGCGAGGTCATCGATGTAAGGCGCGATAGCGGCGCCGTGCAACAGGCGTATTTCCATGCTTGGCGGTCGTTTTGTCGATGTGGATGACGCGCTCGGCTAAGCCGGGCTTGAGGGGAAACCCTATCATCCGTGGCAACGACCGGCCTTTTCCCTACACGACAGGTATTGTTCCATGACCGCTACCGAACTGGTAAATGCTTACTACGCCGCCTTCAACGCCGGTGACATGCAGGGGTTTCTGGCGCTACTGAGCGAGGACGTGATCCACGACATCAACCAGGGCGAGCGGGAGATGGGCAAGGCCCGGTTTGCCGCGTTCATGGACAAGATGAACCGCTGCTACCGCGAGCGCCTGGCCGACATCGTGGTGATGCAGAACGCCGATGGCAGCCGTGCGGCGGCAGAGTTCACGGTACACGGTGAATACCTGGCCGATGACGAAGGACTGCCAGCGGCCAACGGGCAGACCTATGTGCTGTCGGCGGGGGCTTTCTTCTATATCCACTGCGGCAAGATTGCGCGGGTGACCAACTACTACAACCTCAATGACTGGGTTGAGCAGGTGGGTTGATCCTGAGCGGCGGTATTGCCTGCGCCGGCCTCTTCGCGGGTAAACCCGCTCCTACAGGGATCACACATAACCTGTAGGAGCGGGTTTACCCGCGAAAGGGCCCGGTCAGGCGATACGAGTGCCCAGTACCTTGAGGAAGGCTGCCAGCCACGCCGGATGCGCTGGCCATGCCGGGGCAGTGACCAGGTTGCCATCCACATGCGCCTGGTCGACCGCAATATCGATGAATATCCCACCCGCCAATCGCACTTCCGGCGCACACGCCGGGTACGCGCTGCATTCACGCCCTTCCAGCACACCCGCCGCTGCCAGCAATTGGGCGCCATGGCACACCGCCGCAATCGGCTTGCCGGCCTGGTCGAACGCCCGCACCAGCTCCAGCACTTTTTCATCCAGGCGCAGGTACTCCGGTGCACGGCCACCCGGGATCAACAGCGCGTCATAACTCTCGGCCCGCACGCGAACGAAGTCATAATTCAGGGCAAAGTTGTGCCCCGGCTTTTCGCTGTAGGTCTGCTCACCCTCAAAATCATGAATGGCGGTGCGTACCGTCTGCCCCGCCAGTTTTTCCGGGCACACCGCATGCACCGTGTGGCCGACCATGCTCAAGGCCTGGAACGGCACCATCGCCTCGTAGTCCTCGACGTAATCGCCCACCAGCATCAGGATCTTCTTCGCCGTCATCGCACCCACTCCTTCGGTTAACAGATACTGCACGATAGCCCCTGTCAGTCACGGCGGTCGAGCAGGTTGACCACCAGCCGGTCGATCCATCCCCAGATCCGCTGCTTCACCCTGCGCCACAGCGGCCGGGCATGCCAGTGGTCGAGGTCGACTTCCTCGCTCAAGGCAAAGTCACGCTCGAAGCTGGCAACCACAGCCGCCGTCAGTGGCGGGTCCAGCGCCTCGATGTTGGCTTCAAGGTTGAAGCGCAGGTTCCAGTGGTCAAAGTTGCACGAACCGACGCTGACCCAGTCGTCTACCACGGCCATCTTCAGGTGCAGGAAGCACGGCTGGTACTCGAAAATCCGCACCCCGGCACGCAGCAGCCGTGGGTAGTAGCGGTGCCCGGCGTAGCGTACCGACGGGTGGTCCGTACGTGGGCCGGTCAGCAACAGGCGCACATCAAGCCCTTTGCTGGCAGCACGGCGTAACGAACGGCGCACGCTCCAGGTCGGCAGAAAATACGGTGTGGCCAGCCATACCCGCTGCTTGCCACTGTTCAGCGCCCGCACCAACGAATGCAGGATGTCCTGGTGCTGGCGGGCGTCGGCATAGGCCACTCGCCCCATGCCTTGCCCTTGCGCAGGCAGTTTGGGCAGGCGCGGCAAGCCAAAGCCCTCGGCGGGGCGCCAGGCGGTGCGGCGGTTGTTGGCGGACCACTGGCGGTCAAACAGCAGTTGCCAGTCGGTAACCACCGGCCCCTGGATCTGCACCATCACCTCATGCCATTCGCTGGTCGCATCGCCCGGCGTCCAGAACTCGTCGGTAACACCCGTGCCGCCCACCACGGCCCAGCGTTCATCCACCAGCAGCAGTTTGCGGTGGTCGCGGTACAGGTTGCGCAGGCCGCGCTTCCAGCGCAGGCGGTTGTACCAACGCAGGTACACGCCGGCCTCCAGCAGGCGCTGGCGCAAGGCGCTGTTGAACGCCAGCGAGCCATAGTCATCGAACAGGCAGCGCACCCGTACACCGCGCCGTGCGGCCTGTGCCAACGCCTCGACCACGGCTTCGGCACACGCGCCAGCCTCGACCAGATACAACTCCAGATCGACCTGGAACTCAGCATGCACGATCGCCGTGAGCATGCGCGGAAAGAACTCGGGGCCGTCGATCAGCAGTTCGAACTGGTTGCCATCCCGCCAGGGGAAGACCGGCCCCGGCATGTCAGCGGGCGGTGAAGATCAGCACCGCGCTAACCGGCACCGACGGATTGATGGACTTGAGCCCGGCGAGCTTGCGCAGGGTTTGCAGCCCAGGCAGCAGGCCGAAATCCTCGGCACGTAGCACCAGAGGTTCGAGGGTTACCACCTGAAAGCGTCGCTCATCCAGACGCGTGGCCAGCAGCAGGGCGTTGTAGCTGTGCGACTGGCCATGCAGGGTAACGGTAAGCGGCAGGCGCAGTTCGATCTGGGCACCGTTGGCCAGGTCGTTGATTGGCCGCAGGTCCAGTTGCGCCTGCACCTTGGCTTCGGCAAAACGCTCGACCTCGAACAGGTCGTCACGCATACGCTCGTCACGCAGCGGGATGCCGCTGCTGACCGAATCCATCTCGATACTCAAGCCGGCCGCGCCCTTGCGGTCGACCTTGCCATGCAGCACCAGAAAGCGATGCACCTCGGCCGTGTCACCGTTCTTGCCGGTAATGAACGACAGGCGCGACGATTCGCCATCGAGGTGCCAATTGGCGTGGGCGGGCAGGCACAAAGCCAGCAGCAGGGCGGGCAAAAGACGGGGCAGCTTGAACATGACAGATCTCGTGAAACCAGGCCGCCAACCTTACCCGCCCGCCTTCATGGCAGCAAGCGGCAGCCCTCGCGCGGGCCCAGCCAGGCAGCCTGGTTGCGCCGCCCCAGGCCCTCGGCAGTGATGTGTCGCTGCGAGGTGTTTTCCTCAAGCAGGCTCAGTGGCAGCCACTGTTTTACATAGCCTTGGCAATACGCCTGCTCGAAGCCCATGACGAAGCGGCACGAGCAGTATTCCTTGGCCGAGTAGGCCGAGAGGATGCCAGGGAAGTCTGCCAGGGCCTGACGCTCGTACCAGGCCCAGAACACCAGCCCTGACAACACCAGCAGCAGTACGCGCTTCATGCCCCCTCCCCGGCCAGTACCGCCAGCACTCGCTTGAGCAGTTCGTCATGCTGATAAGCGCCGTCCCGGTCATCGGCATAGCGCACGATCACCAGCTTTTGCGTGGGCAAGATGTACAGCGCCTGGCCCCAATGGCCCAGGGCGGCGAAGGTGTCTGCGGGCGCATTTGGCCAGGGCCGCGTAGCGCCGGCCAGCGGCTGGTTGAGCCACCAGTGGCCGCCTGGGTTGGCCTCTGCGGGGACAGGTTCGGCATGGGCAAACGGCGTACGGTTGAAGGCCACCCAGGCCTTGGGCAACAGTTGCCGGCCTTGCCAGCGCCCCTCGCGTTGCATCAGCAAGCCGATACGGGCCAGGTCACGGGCGCTGAGGTAGAGGTAGGAAGAGCCCACGTAGGTGCCCGCCTGGTCACGTTCCCACACCGCGCTGTCGATACCCAGCGGGGTGAATAATGCGTGCCAGGGGTAATCGGCGTACTGCCCGGCATCGAGCATGCCGCGCAGTGCGGCGGCCAGCAGGTTGCTGTCGCCACTGGAATAGAGGAACCGCTGGCCGGGGCTGGCCGTCGTACCTCGGGCTGCCGTGTAGGCGGCCATGTCTTCGTGGCCACGGGTATACAGCATGGCCACCACCGAGGACTTGAGCGGGGCGTATTCGTAGTCTTCCTGCCAGTCCAGGCCACTGGCCCAGTGCAGCAGGTCGGTCATGCGCACGCCCGGGTGGGTGCGCATGGCGGGATAGAAACGCGCGACCGGATCTTGCAACTGGAAGCGTCCCTCTCCTTGGGCCACGCCCATCAGCGTGGCGAGTACGCTTTTGCTGACCGACCAGGTCAGGTGTGCGGTGGCGGCAGTGGTGGGGGCGGCGTAGCGTTCGTGGAGGATGCGGCCGTCGCGGATGATCAGCAGGGCGTCGGTGCGGATGCCGCTGCGGTCTGGGGTGCGGGCGGGGAAGGCGTAAGTGTCGACGGCTTGCCAGTGGAGGGTGTCAGGGTCGGTCTGCCATTGCGGATCAGGCCAGTCCTCGGCCTTGGCGGGTGCCATGGCCAGGCAAAGAACCAACAACAGACCTTTCAGCATCGTGTTTCAGGCTCACAATTTTGGGGCTGCTGCGCAGCCCTTTCGCGACACAAGGCCGCTCCCACAAAAGCGAGACCTGCGCCGGCCCTTGTGGGAGCGGCCTTGTGTCGCGAAAGGGCCGCAAAGCGGCCCCAGGATTCATCGGTTCACGCAAAACTATCAGGCATTCATGACAATCCCGCAGCAGCCCAGGCTTTGTTCAGCCGCTTCTCACGGGCCGCCGCGGCCAGCGCCATCACCCCTTGGTCCCGCTGCCAGATCTGCGCCCAATGCGCCGGCCCCGCTGCCAGTGCCGCATCAATCTCCCCCCGCAACGCCTGGAACTGCGCAAACAACCCACCCAGCAGCAAATGGCACCCCACACTGTCGGCACACTGCCGGCTGCCCTCGGCACACCCGGCCAGCAACCCAAGCAATTGCAGCCGCAACCCCTGCGGCCAGGCGCACGCCTGTCCGACGCCATATAACCAGGCCGTCAACGCCGCCAGCACATACAAGTCTTCCAGCGAGCGGAACGGTTTTACATAGGCATCCCAACCGTCACCCGCCAGCAACTCGCACGCGGCCTGCTCCAGCACCAGCCGGCCATGGCCCACTTCCGGCATCAACGGCAGGGTTGGTAGCGGTTCGAGCGTTACCCCAGGCTCCCCGGGATAGACCACCGCCAGGTTCAACTGTGGCGCCGCGCCAGCCGCCTCGCTACGCGCGGCCACCAGTAGCCACTCGGCATCCAGCCCGGCCGTGACGAAATCCTTGCTGCCCGTGAGCCGCAAGTGGTCGAGCCGCGTATGCATGTCCGCTGGCCGCACGCTACGCCGCTCGGTGGCGCACAGGGCGCCGAGGCTTGGCGGGGCACTGGGCCACAGCACGCGCAAGGCGGCCTGGTAACCCACCAGGAACGCCAGGCCCGGCGTGGCCATCGCACGCCCGCCCAACACCGCCAGTTCAAAAGGGGCAACCGGGCCGAGGCGCTCAAGCAGCGCGGCGTAGGTTTCGCCCAGGGTGCCCGCCAGCGCTTGGCGAAGCGGGTCGTTCAGTCGTTGCAACCAGGCCATGTGACGGCTCCTTGCTGGGGCTTTCTGGTCAAGGTTCTAGGGGTGTCACGCAAGCATCACCAAAGATTCACAGGGGTGACACCGCGCCTACCTAGGCTGACTTTGCACAACAAAGCCGACCGGCCGCAACCCTTCATGGCTGGCTTATGGAGACTCGCAATGACTCGGATCGCTCTCTCTGGCGACAACAGCACTGAACGCCGTCTGCAAGCCGAACGCCTGGTTGGCGCCACGGCGCTGCAAGAGGCCCAGGCCCTGCGCTACAAAGTGTTCAGCGCAGAATTCAAGGCCAAGCTCAAGGGTGCCGAGCAAGGTTTGGACATGGACGACTACGACGTGCATTGCCGCCACATTGGTGTTCGCGACCTGAGCACCGGCGAGCTGGTCGCCACCACCCGTCTGCTCGACCATCAGGCCGCCAGCAGCCTGGGCCGCTTCTACAGTGAAGAAGAATTCCGCCTGCACGGTCTGTTGCAACTGCAAGGGCCCATCCTCGAACTGGGCCGTACCTGCGTCGCCCCCGACTACCGCAACGGCGGCACCATCGCCGTGCTGTGGGGCGAACTGGCCGAAGTGCTCAACGAAGGCCGCTACAGCTACCTGATGGGCTGTGCCAGCATCCCCATGCAAGACGGCGGCGTGCAAGCCCATGCCGTGATGCAGCGCCTGCGTGACCGTTACCTGTGCACCGAGCACCTGCGCGCCGAGCCGAAGAACCCGCTGCCGAACCTGGCCCTTCCGAATAACGTCATCGCCGAAATGCCACCGTTGCTCAAGGCCTACATGCGCCTGGGCGCAAAAATTTGCGGCGAGCCGTGCTGGGACGAAGACTTCCAGGTGGCTGACGTGTTCATCCTGCTCAAGCGCGACGAACTGTGCCCGCGCTACGCGCGCCACTTCAAGGCGGCCGTCTGATGCCGAAGCTGCGGGTAATGACCCGCCTGGCTCGACTGCTGCTGGTGCTGTTGCTGGGCATGCTGATGGCCAGCCTGATCGCCCTTGGCGAACGCCTGGGCTACAAGGCCCCCATCGAACGCCGTCAGCGCTGGACCTGCCTGTTCATGAAGCGCCTGGTCGCCGCCCTGCCCTTCGACGTGCGTGTAGTGGGCGAACTGCCGCAGCGGCCGATGCTGTGGGTGAGTAACCATGTTTCCTGGACCGACATCCCCTTGCTGGGCATGCTGCTGCCACTGTCGTTCCTGTCCAAGGCCGAGGTGCGCCACTGGCCAGTAGCCGGCTGGCTGGCGGAAAAAGCCGGAACGCTGTTCATTCGACGTGGCGGTGGCGACAGCCAACGCCTGCGTGAGCAGATTGCCGGACAACTGGGCCTGGCCCGACCGCTGCTGATCTTCCCCGAAGGCACCACCACCAGCGGTCGCACCTTGCGCACCTTCCATGGCCGCCTGCTGGCAGGTGCCATCGACCGGGGTGTGGCGGTGCAGCCGGTGGCTATTCAGTACTTGCGCGATGGCCAGATCGACCCGATTGCGCCGTTCATTGGCGATGACGATTTGGTGTCGCACCTGATGCGCCTGTTCGCCCAGCCGCGGGGGGAGGTTTGCATTCACCTGCTGCAGCCGATTGGCAGTGTGGGCAAGGAACGGGCGGTGCTGGCGTTGCAGGCACAGCAGGCGATTCACCTGGCGTTGTTTGGGGTGGAAGAAGTCGAAGCAGTGCCACGGCGGCAGGCGCGGGCTGCCTGATACGTTTGCACTGTCGGCGCTGGCCTCTTCGCGGGCTTGCCCGCTCCCACAGGGGCCGCGCATATATTGAGAACTGCGCCGTACCTGTGGGAGCGGGCAAGCCCGCGAAGAAGCCAATACAAAACTAACTGTCAGACATCCGCCCCGCCGCCGCAAACACCTGCAACTGCGGGTAAAACTCCCGGAAGTCCGCCATCAGCGGCTCATACAACCGCTCCAGCTCCCCCATCACACCAGCCATCCCTTCCGGCCGAGACAGTCTCCGGGCAATACCGTTGAACACCTGCTCCAGCGTGGCAAACTCGCCATACGCCCCCAGCCAGTCATCCGCTGCCATGAACGGCGCAATCCGCGCCAGCCGCCCCGGCAGCTCGGGCTCCGCCAACAACACCCGATAAAAATCCCCGGTGAACTGCGCCAGCGGCTGCTCGGCATAGTCCTGCCAATGCCGCGCCAGGCAATGATCAAAAAACACGTCCAGCACAATACCCGCAAAGCGCCGCCGCTCGCGCGGAAAGCGCGCCAGTGCCGCCAGCACCAATGGGTGCTGGTCGGTGTAACTGTCGATATGCCGGTGCAACCGTATGGCCGCCTCCAGCGCAGGCGGGAAGCGCCCTTCCAGCGAACCTTTGACAAAGTCGCCATACAGGCTGCCAAGCAGTTGTTGCGGCGCCGGGCCGCCCAGGTGCAGGTGCGCAAGGTAGTTCATGCGCGCAGTCTAGCACCGCTCGCCCCTATATCGTCATAACGCGATATAGCGATTCGTGCTCAGCTCAGAACCTCTTCATATTTGTATATCGGGAACTGACGATTTACATTTCGTTCCATCGCGATATACCGCTACAACGAGCCTCAACCCATGCCTCTCGATCTCGACGAAATCATAAAAGCGCTGGCCCACCCGGTCAGGCGAGAAATCCTCAGCTGGCTGAAAGACCCGGCAACGCAGTTCCCCGACCAGTACCACAGCACCGAAAACGGTGTGTGTGCCGGGCAGATCGACCAACGCTGCGGCCTGTCGCAGTCGACCGTCTCTGCCCACCTGGCCACCTTGCAGCGCGCCGGGCTGATCCGCAGCCAGAAGATCGGCCAATGGCACTTCTTCAAACGTAACGAGGCCACCATCGAGGCGTTCCTCGAACAACTGCGCCAAGCACTTTGACAAGGCAGGTAACCGCTATGACCACGCTTTTCGATCCGATCACCCTGGGCGACCTGCAACTGCCCAACCGCATCATCATGGCCCCACTCACCCGCTGCCGTGCCGACGAAGGCCGCGTGCCCAATGCGCTGATGGCCGAATACTACGTGCAGCGCGCCAGCGCCGGGCTGATCCTCAGCGAAGCGACGTCGGTCAGTGCCATGGGTGTCGGCTACCCGGATACCCCCGGTATCTGGAACGATGAGCAGGTACGTGGCTGGAACAACGTCACCAAGGCTGTGCATGCCGCAGGCGGACGCATCTTCCTGCAACTGTGGCACGTTGGCCGTATCTCCCACCCCAGCTACCTGAACGGCGAGCTGCCGGTGGCCCCCAGCGCGATCCAGCCCAAGGGGCATGTAAGCCTGGTGCGCCCGTTGAGTGACTACCCCACCCCACGCGCGCTGGAAACCGAAGAAATCATCGACATCGTCGAGGCCTACCGCAGCGGTGCCGAGAATGCCAAGGCGGCTGGCTTTGATGGTGTAGAAATCCACGGCGCCAACGGTTACCTGCTCGACCAGTTCCTGCAAAGCAGCACCAACCAGCGCACCGACCGCTACGGCGGCTCGCTGGAAAACCGTGCGCGCCTGCTGCTGGAAGTGACCGATGCGGCCATCGAGGTGTGGGGCGCGAACCGCGTGGGCGTGCACCTGGCACCGCGCGCCGATGCACACGACATGGGCGATGCCGACCGCGTCGAAACCTTTACCTACGTGGCCCGTGAACTGGGCAAGCGTGGCATTGCCTTTATCTGCTCGCGTGAGCGGGAAGCCGATGACAGCATTGGCCCGCTGATCAAGGAAGCGTTTGGCGGCCCGTACATCGTCAATGAGCGGTTTGACAAAGCCAGTGCCAATGCGGCGCTGGCCAGCGGCAAGGCCGATGCTGTGGCATTTGGCGTGCCGTTCATCGCCAACCCCGACCTACCGGCGCGGCTGGCGGCGGATGCGCCACTGAACGAGGCGCGGCCCGAGACCTTCTATGGCAGGGGGCCAGTGGGGTACATCGACTACCCTCGGTTGTGATCAACGGCCATTCGCGGGCACGCCCGCTCCCACAGAGATATCACCAAGCCTGAAGGCTATGGAGACTCTGTGGGAGCGGGCGTGCCCGCGAAGAAGGCTCAGGTGATCTTACGGCCGGGCGTTAATCTGCTGTTGCAGGTTCTGAATCTGGCTCTGCAAGGTATTCAGGTTCCGTGTCATCTGCGCCCGGAAAGCATCGAACTCCTGCACCGAAGCACCACCGGACGCCGCCGCAGCCGGGCGGTTGTCGATCTGGCTCTTGAGCACCAGCATGTCCTGCTCCAGGCCTTGAATGGCAGCGCTCGGGTTCCCCTGCTTCTTCAGCGCCGCTATATCGCTGCCCAGGCTCTTGAGCTGCCCGTCCAGCTTGCCACCATCCACCTGCGCGGCCTTCAGCGCGGCAACCTGCTCGTTCAACCCCTTGAACTGGGCATCCAGCTTGCCCCCATCCACCTGGCCCGAACGCAGCGCGGCCAGTTCGCCATTCACCAGCTTCAACTGCGCCTGCAACTGGCTTTGCAGCTCGGTCACAGCCTTCTGCTGCTCACGGGTATCAGCCAGCACCTGCTCCAGGCGCTTGCCCAGGTCACCGGTCTGCCCGGCCACACCTTTCTGCAACTGGCGCAGTTGAAGCTTCAATGCCTCGCTGCTGGTGGTAGCGCCAGACTCGCTGGCATCCACCTTGCCGCTGATCGCCTGCAGGCGCCCTGCCGCTTCTTCACTGATGCGGGCAAAACTTTCCTGGGTCGCCACCAGTTGCTGCTCCATCAACGAGATCTGCTGGAAGCTCCACCAACCCAGGCCTACCAAGGCGATGAACGAAGCACCGAGCAACGCCCACAACGGCGCCGTGCTTGGCCCGCGCGCGGCCTTCTGGCGGCTGCGCACGACGTGCGCCGGCATCAGTTCGTCATCATCAACGGTGCCCGCCCGCAAGGTAGGCACGTCATCGTAGTCATCGTGAGCATGGTTACGCATGGATACATTCAACCGCGGTAGTCGCAAAGAGGCACGAGTATAAACCGCCAGCGCGGCGCATTGATGACCATTGTCAGCCCTGCGGCTTCACTGCCCCGGCGGCAGGTGCTTCCACCAGCCACAGAATTCATCCAGCGCTGTCCACAGGCTGACCTTGGGCTGGTAGTCCAGATACTGCCGGGCGCGGCTGATATCCAGGGTGAAATCGCGGCTCATCACCTGCATCCCCAGGCGCGACAAGGTCGGTTGCGGGCGACCTGGCCACAGCATGCACGCCGCCTCGTTCAACGCGGCCAGGCTGTAGGCCAGGCCGTAGGAACGGTAGCGGGTAACCTGCGGCAGCTGCATCTGACGCATCACGTAGTTGACCACATCCCACAGCGGCAGCGGCTGGCCGTTGCTGATGTTATAGGCCTGGCCCAGCGCCCTATCGTCGGCGAACAAGGCGCTGAGCAGCGCCTCGTTAAGGTTGTGCACACTGGTGAAGTCAACTTTGTTCAGGCCATTGCCGATGATTGCCACGCGGCCTTTGCGCTGCATCTGCATCAGCTTCGGGAAAATGCTGGCATCACCGGCGCCCGTGACGAAACGCGGGCGCAACGCCAGCACTTCCAGGCCAAACTCCTGCGCGCCGAATACTTTCTGCTCGGCCAGGTGCTTGGTTTGCCCGTAGTGGTCGTGGAAGCGGCGCGGTACCTGGTCTTCACGGACATCCAGGCGCGAACGGCCATTGAAATAGATCGACGGCGACGACAGGTGCACCAGGCGCCGTACATGCTCCTTCAGGCAGCCCTCGACCACGTTCTCGGTAACCACCACGTTACCTTGATAGAAGTCCTGGTAGCGCCCCCAGTTGCCCACCGCACCCGCGCAGTGCACCACGGCCTCGACGCCCTGGCACAGGCGACGGGCCAGCTCGGCATCGCTCAGGTCGCCAGGGATGAACTGGGCGCCGCGCTTGACCAGGTGTTCGACCCCTTCGGCGCGGCGGCCGCTGACCCGCACGTCCAGGCCCTGCTCCAGGGCAAAGCGCGCAAAGCGCCCGCCGATGAAGCCGCTCGCGCCGGTGACCAGAATTCGCATGTAAGACTCCGTCTTGCCAGATTTCAGATGCAACTGACGCCAGCTGTGGCTACAAGGGCACCAGCCATTGCCGTGCGGTGTACCGCAGGTGGTCGGTCAGTTGCGCGAGCAATTGCCCGCCATTGCGCCAATGATGCCAGTACAGCGGCACATCGATAGGGGTATCGCGGCAGATTTCCACCAACTGCCCGCTGGCCAGTTGCTCCCGGGCCTGCAATTCGGGCACCAGTCCCCAGCCCAGGCCGGCCTCGGTCATGCGCAGGAAGCCTTCGGAGGACGGGCACAGGTGATGCAGAAAACCGTCCTCGATACCCAGCGATGCCAGGTAGCGATGCTGCAGGAAGTCGTCCGGGCCATACACGATCGCCGGGGTACGGGCCAGGCGGCTGGCGACAAAACCCTGGGGAAAATGCCGCGCCATGAACCCGGGGCTAGCCAGTGCCCGGTAGCGCATGGCGCCCAGAGGCTGGCTGCGAGCCCCCGCTACCGGGCGCTCACTGCCACACAGACAGGCCGCCACTTCACCGGCACGCATACGTTTGAGGCCCACTTCCTGGTCTTCTACCACCAAGTCGGTCAAAACGTTCTGCTGTGCGCAGAAATCCCCCACCGCGCCGGCCCACCAAGTGGCCAGGCTGTCGGCGTTGAGGGCGATGCGCAGGCGCTCCGGCATACCCTCTTCGTCCAGCGCCGGCACCTGGCGCTGCAAATCACGTTCAAGCAGGCGCACCTGCTGCACATGGTTGAGCAACTGGCGGCCTACCTCGGTCGGGCCAGGCGGCGTGGCACGCACCAGCACAGGCTGGCCGACCCGCGCCTCCAGCAGCTTGATGCGCTGGGAGATGGCCGACTGCGACAAGCCCAGCACTTGCGCCGCACGCTCGAAACCACCCTGTTCGATCACCGCAGCGAGGGCGGCCAGCAGCTTGTAGTCGAACATCGATTTCTCTAATGCCTTATCAGCTTTATTTGTTTTTCTTATACAGCGCCGGTCATCACAATAGCCAGCATCTTTTACGACCTTCCTGGAGAGCCCCATCATGTGGCAAAGCTATCTCAACGGCATGCTGGTGGCCTTCGGCCTGATCATGGCCATCGGCGCACAGAACGCCTTCGTCCTCGCCCAGAGCCTGCGCCGGGAACATCACTTGCCCGTGGCAGCGCTGTGCATCGTCTGTGACGCCATTCTGGTGGCTGCCGGTGTGTTTGGCCTGGCCACGGTACTGGCGCACAACCCGACCTTACTGGCGGTCGCGCGCTGGGGCGGTGCGGTGTTCCTGATCTGGTACGGCGCCAAGGCACTGCGCAGCGCCTGCTCCAAACAGAGCCTGCAGCACCAGGAAGGCCAAGGCATGCGCTCACGCCGCGCAGTGCTGCTCAGCGCCCTGGCAGTGACGCTGCTGAACCCGCACGTGTACCTCGACACGGTGTTGCTGATCGGCTCGCTGGGCGCCCAGCAGACCGCCCCCGGTGCCTACGTGGCGGGCGCGGCCAGTGCTTCGCTGCTGTGGTTCTCCACCCTGGCCATCGGCGCGGCCTGGCTGGCACCGTGGCTGGCACGGCCGGCAACCTGGCGCATGCTCGACCTGATGGTGGCGGTGATGATGTTCGCGGTGGCGGCGCAGTTGATCTTCAACTGATGTCAGGCCCGCAAGGACCGGCGTAACGCGTACCGCCTGAAAGCGACCACCATTGGTCGGCACCCGCCAAGCCGCTCTGGAACCTCTATTCCCTATGTTTGTTGCGTGGTTATGCGCCGGGGCTGGTGCTATGATCGGGCCCTTGCGTCGCAAAGAGTACAAACTCGCCGACGTACATAGGGCCGCCCGTGATCGGCCCTGCGCAAACCGCGAACTAGACCTGAATCAGGAGATCCACCATGGCTTTTGAATTGCCGCCGCTGCCGTACGCCCACGATGCCCTGCAGCCGCACATCTCCAAGGAAACCCTGGAGTTTCACCACGACAAGCACCACAACACCTATGTCGTGAACCTGAACAACCTGGTCCCAGGCACCGAATTCGAAGGCAAGACCCTGGAAGAGATCGTCAAGACCTCTTCGGGCGGCATCTTCAACAACGCCGCTCAAGTCTGGAACCACACCTTCTACTGGAACTGCCTGGCGCCAAACGCTGGTGGCCAACCGACCGGTGCCCTGGCTGACGCCATCAACGCCGCTTTCGGTTCCTTCGACAAGTTCAAGGAAGAGTTCACCAAGACTTCGGTTGGCACCTTCGGTTCCGGCTGGGGCTGGCTGGTGAAGAAAGCTGACGGTTCCCTGGCCCTGGCCAGCACCATCGGCGCCGGTTGCCCGCTGACCAGCGGCGACACCCCGCTGCTGACCTGCGACGTCTGGGAACACGCCTACTACATCGACTACCGCAACCTGCGTCCGAAGTACGTCGAGGCGTTCTGGAACCTGGTCAACTGGGCCTTCGTTGCCGAACAGTTCGAAGGCAAGACCTTCAAGGCCTGAGTCATTCAGCCCTGAACATGAAGACCCGGCCCTGTGCCGGGTTTTTTTATGCCGGTACCGGCCTCCCGCGCCCACGAAAGCCAACACGGTTTTGCTTGCTCAGCCCGCATAGCGCGCTAACATCAAACCTCTGGAAGATTGACACAGCGCATTCAAGTTGCGGGGTCAGGCAACCGATACACTGCTCATGATCGGCCGATAGTGTATCGTCATCGTTGATGGCAAAATGATGCCATGCGCATGGATTAAGGAAACCCCATTGAAGCTGGAATTGCGGAACAGCTTGTCGGTCAAGTTGCTCAGGGTCGTGCTGCTGTCGGCGCTGGCAGTCGGCGTGGTGCTCAGCTGTGCGCAAATCGTCTACGACACCTACAAGACCCGCCAGGCCGTTAACAACGATGCCCAGCGCATCCTCGACATGTTCCGCGACCCTTCCACCCAGGCGGTGTACAGCCTCGACCGCGAAATGGGCATGCAGGTGATGGAAGGCCTGTTCCAGGACGAGTCGGTGCGCATGGCCTCCATTGGGCACCCCAACGAAACCATGCTGGCCGAAAAGTCGCGCCCGCTGCAGGACATGTCCATGCGCTGGCTGACCGACCTTATCCTCGGCCAGGAACGCACCTACACCACACAACTGGTCGGCCGTGGCCCTTACAGCGAATACTACGGCGACCTCAGCATCACCCTCGACACGTCGTCCTACGGCGAAGACTTCCTGATCAATGCGGTAATCATCTTCATTTCCGGCGTGTTGCGGGCCTTGGCCATGGGCCTGGTGCTGTACCTGGTGTACCACTGGCTGCTGACCAAGCCGCTGTCCAAGATCATCGAGCACCTCACCCAGATCAACCCCGACCGCCCCAGTCAGCACCAGATACCGCTGCTCAAGGGCCACGAGAAGAACGAACTGGGCCTGTGGGTCAACACCGCCAACCAGTTGCTGGCCTCGATCGAGCGCAACACCCACCTGCGCCACGAGGCCGAAAACAGCCTGCAACGCATGGCCCAGTACGATTTCCTCACCGGCCTGCCCAACCGCCAGCAACTGCAGCAGCAACTGGACAAGATCCTCGTCGACGGTGGTCGCCTGCAGCACCGTGTGGCGGTGTTGTGCGTGGGCCTTGACGATTTCAAGGGCATCAACGAGCAATTCAGCTACCAGGTGGGCGACCAGCTGCTGCTGGCCCTGGCCGACCGCCTGCGCGCCCACAGTGGCCGGCTGGGGGCCCTGGCGCGACTGGGCGGTGACCAGTTTGCCCTGGTGCAAGCCAATATCGAGCAGCCCTACGAGGCAGCCGAACTGGCGCAAAGCATCCTCGACGACCTGGAAGTGCCCTTCGACCTCGACCACCACCAGCAGATCCGCCTGCGCGCCACCATCGGCATTACTCTGTTCCCCGAAGACGGCGACAGCACCGAAAAACTGCTGCAAAAAGCCGAACAGACCATGACCCTGGCCAAGGCCCGTTCGCGCAACCGCTACCAGTTCTACATTGCCAGCGTCGACAGTGAGATGCGCCGCCGCCGCGAGCTGGAAAAAGACCTGCGCGAAGCCCTGCCACGCAACCAGCTGTACCTGGTTTACCAGCCACAAATCAGCTACCGCGACCACCGTGTGGTCGGCGTGGAGGCGTTGCTGCGCTGGCAGCACCCGGAGCTGGGCATGGTGCCGCCAGACCAGTTCATCCCGTTGGCCGAGCAAAACGGCAGCATCATCAGCATCGGCGAATGGGTACTGGACCAGGCCTGCCGACAACTGCGCGAATGGCACGACCAGGGTTTCAGCGAACTGCGCATGGCGGTCAACCTGTCGACCGTACAGCTGCACCACAGCGAGCTGCCACGGGTGGTCAACAACCTGCTGCAGGCCTATCGCCTGCCGCCGCGCAGCCTGGAGCTGGAAGTCACCGAAACCGGCCTGATGGAAGACATCAGCACCGCTGCCCAACACCTGCTGAGCCTGCGCCGTTCCGGGGCACTGATTGCCATCGACGACTTCGGCACCGGCTATTCGTCGCTCAGTTACCTGAAATCGCTGCCGCTGGACAAGATCAAGATCGACAAGAGCTTCGTCCAGGACCTGCTCGACGACGATGACGACGCCACCATCGTTCGCGCCATCATCCAGCTGGGCAAGAGCCTGGGCATGCAGGTGATCGCCGAAGGCGTGGAAACCGCCGAGCAGGAAACCTACATCGTTGCCCAGGGCTGCCACGAGGGCCAGGGCTACCACTACAGCAAGCCACTGTCGGCCCGCGAGCTGACCAGTTTCCTGAAGCAGGCGCAGCGTAACCAGGTTTCGATGTTTTGAGTGTGCCTGCCCGGTTACGCCCCGTGACCGGCATTTACATGAATTGCACGCCCGCCTCTTTACAGCAAATGCAAATCTTTCGCATGATGTTGCGGTTTCGCGTGCCACGGCGCACGGTCCACCCCTTGGTCCAACCACACGACGCAGGAAAACCAACAATGATTCGAATGCCTCTGGCCTCCGCCAGTCTGCTGGCCATTGCCATCGCTCTCGCCGGCTGCGGTGAAGGCAAGGACGACAAAGCCGCCGCGCCGCAAGCCCAGGCACCTGCTGCTGCCGCCACCACCGCTGCCGCGCCCGGGGCTGTCGACGAAGCCGCCGGCAAAGCCGTGGTCAAGCATTACGCCGAAATGGTCCATGCTGTGTACAGCGACTCGCTGAGCACCGCCAAAACCCTGCAGACCGCAGTGGACGCGTTCCTGGCCAAGCCCAACGACGAAACCCTGAAGGCCGCCAAGGAAGCCTGGTTCGCCGCGCGCGTACCGTACCTGCAGTCCGAAGCCTTCCGCTTCGGCAACACCATCATCGACGACTGGGAAGGCCAGGTGAACGCCTGGCCCCTGGACGAAGGCCTGATCGACTATGTCGACAAGAGCTACGAGCATGCCCTGGGCAACCCGGCCGCCGGCGCCAACATCATCGCCAACACCGAGATCCAGGTGGGTGAAGAGAAAGTCGACGTCAAGGACATTACCCCTGAGAAACTGGCCAGCCTGAACGAACTGGCGGGCTCCGAGGCCAACGTTGCCACGGGCTATCACGCCATCGAATTCCTGCTCTGGGGCCAGGACCTGAACGGCACCGGCCCAGGCGCTGGCAACCGCCCGGCATCCGACTACCTGGAAGGCCAGGGCGCCACCGGTGGCCACAACGAGCGCCGTCGTGCCTACCTGAAAGCCGTTACCCAGTTGCTGGTTACCGACCTTGAAGAAATGGTCGGCAACTGGGCGCCGAACGTCGCCGACAACTACCGCGCCAAGCTGGAAGCGGAGCCTGTCAACGACGGCCTGCGCAAGATGCTGTTCGGCATGGGCAGCCTGTCGCTGGGCGAACTGGCGGGCGAGCGCATGAAGGTTTCGCTGGAAGCCAACTCGCCGGAAGACGAGCAGGACTGCTTCAGCGACAACACCCACTACTCGCACTTCTACGACGCCAAGGGTATCCGCAACGTCTACCTGGGCGAGTACACCCGTCCGGACGGTACCAAGCTGACCGGCCCAAGCCTGTCGTCGCTGGTCGCCAAGGTCGACCCGGCCGCCGACGCCACCCTCAAGGCCGACCTGGAAGCCACCGAAGCCAAGATCCAGGTAATGGTCGACCACGCCCTCAAAGGCGAGCACTACGACCAGCTGATCGCGGCCGACAACGCTGCCGGCAACCAGATCGTGCGTGACGCCATCGCCGCACTGGTCAAGCAGACCGGTGCGATCGAGCAGGCGGCTGGCAAGCTGGGTATTGCCAACCTGAACCCGGATACCGCGGATCACGAGTTCTGATCCTGCTGTAGCGGTTCTGAAAAGAGGCGGCCTTCGGGTCGCCTTTTTTGCTTCTGGCCTCTTCGCGGGTAAACCCGCTCCCACAGGGTCGTGAAAGGGCTGGCGCCGAACATGAAAATGCTGGCATTTCACAACCTTTTCACCCAAGCAATTGCAAATTGCTCTTATTCAAAAAACGCTGGCCTGCTAAGCTTGCACGCCGGTTTTTCGTCCACGCCCAGGATTTTGCATGTCCTCGTCGCTGTCCCGACTCTCCCCGCTGCTGCTGGTCCTCGCCCTTTCTGCCTGTGACGACGCCCCGCGTTTCACCCAGGCCGAACCCGGCGAAGCATTGTCGGGCGGCAAGGCAACCGTGCAGCGGACTGACCGCAACGCCTATTCCCTGCCCTCGGCCAACCTCGCAGCCGAACGTCGCGTGGACTTCGCCGTGGGCAACAGTTTCTTCCGCAACCCCTGGGTGATCGCCCCTTCCACCACCACCGCCCGCGATGGCCTGGGCCCGTTGTTCAACACCAACGCCTGCCAGAACTGCCATGTGCGCGATGGCCGCGGCCACCCGCCAGCGCCGGGCAACAGCAACGCGGTGGGCATGCTGGTGCGCCTGTCGATCCCCGACCAGCCCTATCTGGCCAAGGTCATTGAGCGCCTGGGCGTGGTGCCTGAGCCGGTGTACGGCACTCAGCTGCAGGACATGGCCATCCCCGGTGTGGCGCCGGAAGGCAAGGTACGGGTGAGTTACACCCGCGAATCCGTGTCGTTCAAGGACGGCCATCAGGTCGAACTGCGCAAGCCGACCCTGCAGATCAGCCAGCTCGGCTACGGCGTCATGCACCCCGACACGCGCTTTTCGGCGCGGGTGGCACCGCCAATGATCGGCCTGGGCCTGCTCGAAGCCATCCCCGAAGCCGACGTGCTGGCCAACGAAGACCCCGATGACCGCAACCGCGACGGCATCCGCGGGCGGGCCAACCGCGTGTGGGACGACGCCCTGGGCAAGACCGTGGTCGGCCGCTTCGGCTGGAAAGCCGGGCAGCCCAACGTCAACCAGCAGAACGTGCACGCCTTTGCCGGCGACATGGGCCTGACCAGCACCCTGCAGCCCAAAGACGATTGCACCCCGGCACAAACCGACTGCCTCGCCGCGCCCAATGGCGACGGCGCCAATGGCGAAAAGGAAGTCAGCGACAACATCCTGCGCCTGGTCACCTTCTACACCCGCAACCTGGCCGTGCCGGCCCGCCGCGACGTTGGCTCGCCGCAGGTGCTGGCAGGCAAGAACCTGTTCTACCAGGCTGGCTGCCAGGGTTGCCATACACCGCAGTTCACCACCGCCGCCGATGCTGCCGAGCCAGAGTTGGCCAACCAGGTCATCCGCCCCTACAGCGACCTGCTGCTACACGACATGGGCCCAGGCCTGGCCGATGAGCGCACCGAGTTCGCCGCCAACGGCCAGGACTGGCGTACCCCGCCACTGTGGGGCATCGGCCTGAGCGAAACGGTCAGCGGCCACAGCCAGTTCCTGCACGACGGCCGCGCCCGTAACCTGCTGGAAGCCGTGCTCTGGCACGGGGGCGAAGCCGAGGCGGCACGCAACTTCGTACTCACGTTCAATGCCGAGCAACGCACTGCGCTGCTGGCGTTCCTGAATTCACTTTAAAACGCGCAAAGGAGCCGGGCATGTTCCGACCCAAACTGTTGTTCACCAGCCTCGCTGCACTCGCCCTCGGCGCCTGCTCGCCGCAGGACCCGCAAGCCGTCACCTCCGCTGCCATCGCCAAGCAGGTCATCCTGCCCACTTACAGCCGTTGGGTCGAAGCCGACCGCACGCTGGCCGCCAGCGCCCTGGCCTACTGCGAAGGCAAGGAAGACCTGGAAAAGGCCCGTGCCGACTTCCTCAACGCGCAAAAGGCCTGGGCCGAGCTGCAACCGCTGCTGGTCGGCCCGCTGGCCGAAGGCAACCGCGCCTGGCAGGTACAGTTCTGGCCCGACAAGAAGAACCTGGTCGGCCGCCAGGTCGAGCAGCTGGTCAACGGCGACAAGCCGGTAGACGTCGCGTCCCTGGGCAAAGCCAGTGTGGTGGTACGTGGCCTGTCGGCCTACGAGTACATCCTGTTCGACAGCAAGCCGGACGTCGCCACTGCCGAGCAGAAAGCCCGCTACTGCCCGCTGCTGGTGGCCATTGGTGAACACCAGAAGGTCCTGGCCGAGGATATCCTCAAGAGCTGGAACAGCACCGACGGCATGCTGTCGCAGATGACCAAGTTCCCCAACCAGCGCTACGCCGACTCCCACGAGGCCATCGCCGACCTGCTGCGCTCCCAGGTCACCGCCCTGGATACCCTGAAGAAGAAGCTGGGTGCGCCGATGGGCCGCCAGAGCAAGGGCATCCCGCAGCCGTTGCAGGCCGAAGCCTGGCGCAGCCACTCCTCGCTGAAGAGCCTGGAAGCCACCCTCAAGGCGGCCGAAACCGTCTGGGTCGGGGTCGACAACCAAGGCCTGCGCGGCTTGCTGTCCAGCGATCAGAAAGCGCTGGCGGACAAGATCGACGCCGCCTACGCTACCTCGCTCAAACTGCTGGCCGACAACCAGAAGTCGCTGGGCGAGCTGCTGGCCGACGACGCTGGCCAGCAAACCCTTAACCAGATCTACGACAGCCTCAACGCTGTCCATCGCCTGCACGAAGGCGACCTGGCCAAGGCGTTGAACATTCAGCTGGGCTTCAATGCCAACGACGGTGACTGATCATGTTGCGACGCCAGGCCCTCAAACTCGGTAGCGTTTTGCTCAGTGCCCTGACCCTGGGCGGCTGGAGCCTGTTCCGCAACAAAGGCAGCGAACCCCTGCTGCTTTCGGCGCGTGACGATGGCGACGGCAAGCACTATGCCGTGGGTTTCCGCCTGGACGGCACCCAGGTGTTCAGCACCCAGGTCGCCCAGCGTTGCCACGCCATCATCCACCACCCCGAGCAGCCAATCGCCCTGTTCGTCGCCCGCCGCCCCGGTACCGAAAGCTACCTGGTCGATTTGCGCGACGGGCGCCTGCTGCAAACCGTGACCTCGCAGCCGAACCGGCACTTCTATGGCCACGCGGTGGTGCACAAGGGTGGCGAATGGCTGTATGCCACCGAGAACGACACCACCGACCCTGGACGTGGCGTGCTGGGCGTGTACCGTTTTGAAGGCGAACGCCTGGTACACACCGGCGAAATCCCGACCCACGGCATCGGCCCGCACGAGGTTGCCTGGCTGCCCGACGGCGAGACGCTGATCGTGGCCAACGGTGGCATTCGTACCGAAGCCGAAAGCCGGGTAGAGATGAACCTCAATGCCATGGAACCGAGCCTGGTGCTGATGCAGCGCGACGGCACCTTGCTGAGCAAGGAAACCCTGGCCCAGCAGATGAACAGCGTGCGTCACCTGGCAGTGGGCAGCGATGGCACCATCGCCGCCTGCCAGCAGTTCATGGGCGATGCCGATGAAACGGCCGAGTTGTTGGCGATCAAGCGCCCGGGCGAGCCGTTCAAGGCCTTCCCGGTGCCGGAGCGGCAGTTGCAGGCCATGGCCCAGTACACCGCCAGCGTCGCGATCCACAGCGACCTGCGGCTGGTGGCGCTGACTGCGCCACGGGCCAACCGGTTGTTTGTCTGGGACCTGGACACGGGTGCGGTGCGGCTGGATGCACCGATGCCCGATTGCGCGGGCGTTGGCGCGGTGAAGGATGGTTTCGTCGTTACCTCCGGGCAGGGCCGTTGCCGGTTCTACGATTGCCGCAAGGCCGAGCTGGTCGGGCAGCCGATGAACCTGCCGTCCGGTTTCTGGGACAACCACCTGCATCTCGTCTGATTTCTCTGTTGCCTGGACCGGCCTCTTCGCGGCTAAAGCCGCTCCTACACTGACCGCGCGATCCGATGACTACGCGCTCTCTGTAGGAGCGGCTTTAGCCGCGAAAGGGCCGGTACAGGCATTTCACTCCCCCTCAAACCAAAAACAGTCAATACTTCCCCCATCCACACGTGGGCAGGATCGCCCGTTGTCGTGTCTAAACGAATAACAACCAAATCCAAGGAACCGGACTTATGCTGCGCCGCCGCATGCTCATCATGTTGGCCGTGGTTCTGCTGATCGTGCTGGCCCTGGGGGGCTACAAGGCGTTCTCGATCTACCAGCAGATCCAGGTGTTCACTGCCCCCAAGCCGCCCATCACCGTTGCGGTAGCCTTGGCCGAACAGCGCCAGTGGCAAGCGCGCCTGCCCGCCGTGGGCAGCCTCAAGGCACTGCAGGGTGTGGAGCTGAGCCTGGAGGTGGAAGGCATCGTCAAAGCCCTGCACTTCGACTCAGGGCAGCAGGTCAAAGCCGGCCAGTTACTGCTGCAACTCAACGATGACCAGGAAACCGCCCTGCTTGGCACCGCCCAGGCCGACCTGGGCCTGGCCAAGGTCGATTTCGGTCGTGGCAGCCAGCTGGTTGGCGACTCGGCCATCTCGCGCGGCGAGTTCGACCGCCTCACCACTCAGTACCGCCGCAACCAGGCGGTGGTCGAGCAACTCAAGGCGCAGAAGATCAAAAAAAGCATCAACGCCCCGTTCAGCGGCACCATCGGCATCCGCCAGGTGGACATCGGCCAGTACCTGGCCGCCGGCACGGTGATTGCCACCCTGCAGGACACATCCAGCCTGTACGTCGACTTCAACGTACCGGAACAGGCCCTGCCGCAATTAAGCCTAGGCCAGCAGGTGCTGGTGCAGGTAGCCGCCTACCCAGGCCAGACCTTCCCCGCCAGCCTCAGCGCCATCAACCCCAAGGTCGAGGAAACCACGCGCAACCTGCTGGTGCGCGCCACCCTGGCCAACCCCGGCGGCAAACTGCTGCCAGGCATGTTCGCCAGCCTGCTGGTGCTGCTGCCTAACCCACAGCCACAAGTGGTGGTGCCGGAAAGCGCCATTACCTACACCCTGTATGGCAACTCGGTTTACGTCGCCACGCCGAAGAAGGACAAGGACGGCAAGCAGGAAAACGACGACAAGGGCCAACCCGAGCTAGTCGCTGAACAACGCACCGTACAGACCGGCGAACGCCGCGACGGCGTAGTGGTGGTCAGCAAGGGCCTGCAAGCCGGGGAACAGGTGGTTACCGCCGGGCAACTCAAGCTCACCCCCGGCGCCGCGATCCGCATCGGCCAGGACAAAGCCCTCAAGCCCGAACAGGGCGCGCCGGGCAAGGACTGAGGAGGCAGGCATGGCGTTCACCGACCCGTTCATCCGCCGCCCGGTGCTGGCCAGTGTGGTCAGCCTGCTGATCCTGCTGCTGGGTTTCCAGGCCTGGAACAAACTGCAGATCCGCCAGTACCCACAAATGGAAAACGCCCTGATCACGGTGACTACCGCCTACCCCGGGGCCAACGCCGAAACCATCCAGGGCTACATCACCCAGCCGTTGCAGCAGAGCCTGGCCAGTGCCGAAGGCATCGACTACATGACCTCGGTGAGCCGGCAGAACTTCTCGATCATTTCCATCTACGCGCGCATCGGCGCCGACAGCGACCGGTTGTTCACCGAGCTGCTGGCCAAGGCCAACGAAGTGCGCAACAAACTGCCGCAGGACTCCGAAGACCCGGTACTCAGCAAGGAAGCCGCCGACGCCTCGGCGCTGATGTACGTCAGTTTCTACAGCAAGGAGATGAGCAACCCGCAGATCACCGACTACCTGTCGCGGGTCATCCAGCCCAAGCTGGCCACCCTGCCGGGCATGGCCGAAGCGGAGATTCTCGGCAACCAGGTGTTTGCCATGCGCCTGTGGCTGGACCCGGTGAAACTGGCCGGTTTCGGCCTGTCGGCCACCGACGTGACCAACGCCGTGCGCCGCTACAACTTCCTCTCCGCTGCCGGTGAGGTAAAGGGCGAATACGTGGTCACCAGCATCAACGCCAGCACCGAGTTGAAGTCGGCCGAGGCGTTCGCCGCCCTGCCGGTCAAGACCAACGGCGACAGCCGCGTGCTGCTGGGCGATGTGGCGCGGGTCGAGATGGGTGCGGAAAACTACGACACGGTCAGCTCGTTCGACGGCACCCCCTCGGTGTACATCGGCATCAAGGCCACCCCGGCAGCCAACCCGCTGGACGTGATCAAGGAAGTGCGCCGCATCATGCCCGAGCTGGATAGCCAGTTACCTTCGGCGTTGAAAGTGTCGATTGCCTACGACGCCACGCTGTTCATCCAGGCCTCGATCGACGAAGTGATCAAGACCCTTGGCGAGGCCGTGCTGATCGTCATCGTGGTGGTGTTCCTGTTCCTCGGTGCCTTGCGCTCGGTGCTGATCCCGGTGGTGACCATTCCGCTGTCGATGATCGGGGTGCTGTTCTTCATGCAGATGATGGGTTACTCGCTCAACCTGCTGACCCTGCTGGCCATGGTGCTGGCCATCGGCCTGGTGGTGGACGACGCCATTGTGGTGGTGGAAAACATCCACCGGCACATGGAAGAAGGCAAATCGCCATTCGATGCGGCCCTTGAAGGCGCCCGCGAAATCGCCCTGCCGGTGGTGTCGATGACCATCACCCTGGCTGCCGTGTATGCACCGATCGGCTTCCTCACCGGGCTTACCGGGGCCTTGTTCAAGGAGTTCGCCCTGACCTTGGCCGGGGCGGTAATCATCTCTGGCATCGTCGCTCTCACCCTGTCGCCGATGATGTGCGCCCTGCTGCTTCGCCAGGAGCAGAACCCCAGTGGCCTGGCCCACCGTCTGGACATGCTGTTCGAACGCCTGAAGGTGCGCTACCAGCGCCTGCTGCATGCCACCCTTGACAGCCGCCCGGTGGTGCTGGTGTTTGCCGTGATCATCCTGTGCCTGATCCCGGTGCTGCTCACGTTCACCCAGAACGAACTCGCCCCCAACGAGGACCAGGGGGTGATTTTCATGATGAGCAGCTCGCCGCAGCCGGCCAACCTCGATTACCTCAACGCCTACACCGACGAATTCACCCCACTGTTCAAGGCCTTCCCCGAGTACTACTCATCGTTCCAGATCAACGGATTCAACGGCGTGCAAACCGGCATCGGCGGCTTCCTGCTCAAACCCTGGAACGAACGCGAGCGCACGCAGATGGAGCTGTTGCCGCTGGTGCAGGCCAATCTTGAGGAAATCGGCGGCTTGCAGATCTTCGGTTTCAACCTGCCCTCCCTGCCCGGCACCGGCGAGGGCCTGCCGTTCCAGTTCGTGATCAACACCGCTGGCGACTACCCGGCACTGCTGGACGTAGCACAGCGCATCAAAGCCCGGGCGCAGGCATCCGGCAAATTCGCCTTCCTCGACATCGACCTGGCCTTCGACAAGCCCGAAGTGGTGGTGGACATCGACCGGGCCAAGGCCGCGCAGATGGGGGTATCGATGGACACCCTCGGCGGCACCCTGGCCACCCTGCTGGGCGAAGCAGAGATCAACCGGTTCACCCTCGAAGGCCGCAGCTACAAGGTGATTGCCCAGGTCGAACGGCCGTACCGCGACAACCCCGGCTGGCTGAACAACTACTACGTGAAGAATGACCAGGGTCAGATGCTGCCGCTGTCGACCCTGATCACCCTCACCGACCGCGCCCGCCCACGCCAGCTCAACCAGTTCCAGCAGCTGAACTCGGCGATCATCCAGGGCGTGCCCATGGTCAGCCTGGGCGAAGCGCTGAAAACCGTGCAGGACATCGCCCGCGAAGAGGCCCCGGAAGGCTTCGCCTTCGACTATGCCGGCGTGGCACGCCAGTACGTGCAGGAAGGCAGCGCACTGTGGGTCACCTTTGGCCTGGCGCTGGCGATCATCTTCCTGGTGCTGGCGGCGCAGTTCGAAAGCTTCCGCGACCCGCTGGTGATCCTGGTGACGGTGCCATTATCGATCTGTGGGGCGCTGCTGCCGCTGTTCCTGGGTATTTCGAGCATGAACATCTACACCCAGGTCGGGCTGGTGACCTTGATCGGGCTGATCAGCAAACACGGCATCCTGATCGTCGAATTCGCCAACCAGTTGCGTGAGGAACGCGGCTTG
The DNA here is from genome assembly GCF_003208145.1 of Pseudomonas sp. RV120224-01b. Taxonomy (NCBI): domain Bacteria; kingdom Pseudomonadati; phylum Pseudomonadota; class Gammaproteobacteria; order Pseudomonadales; family Pseudomonadaceae; genus Pseudomonas; species Pseudomonas sp. RV120224-01b. Next base: position 243,280 of record NZ_QKMQ01000002.1, read on the forward strand.
AGCGTGCGTGAGGCCATCGAGGAAGCGGCGGCCATTCGACTGCGGCCGGTGCTGATGACCACGGCGGCGATGGTGTTCGGCATGGTGCCGCTGATTCTGGCGACCGGAGCCGGGGCGGTGAGCCGTTTTGACATCGGTACGGTGATTGCCACCGGGATGTCGATTGGCACGCTGTTTACCTTGTTTGTGCTGCCTTGTATCTACACCTTGTTGGCGCACAAGGCAAAAACCAAAGAACCTGCATTAGCCTGATGAGGCAGACACAAAAAAGCCAGAGGCCCCGCAATCGCGAGGCCTCTGGCTTTTCTAGCTAACGCAGGGTTCAACCAAATGGCCGCAACCCTTGACGCAGGCCGAACAGGAACAGCAACAGGTCCTGGTCTGGCGCGACCTGTGCCTGCTGCGGTTTCGCTTCCCGCGGCAGCGCACACTGGTCGGCCATCTCAGCCTTGCTGAACACGGTCGGCCTCGGCTCTTCCCAGGCAGCCACCGCCACGGTGGTCACCGCCAGGCCAGCTACCAGGAACAAAGCTCGAGCTATTTCTAGTTTCATTACTCTAACCCTTTGACAGCGCTGCCAAACGCCATCTTGTAAAAGTAGAGCAGCGTCTGCCATTCGGCGTCATTGATCGACGAATGGCGGCGCAGCTGGCGCAGGTCGTTGCCTGCCGCACGCTGGCAGCTGATGCGCCGCCGGCACTTTTCCAGGTCCAGCAGTGCGACTTCGACCCGCGCCTGCTCGCCTTCGCCGATCACCTTGATGAATACGTGCTTGCCATACAGGCAGCCGTGCTGCCAGTGCCCCAGGTGCATGCGCGCCAGGTTGTCCGCCAGGTCCTTGAGCATGCGCTCATGCACCACCTGCGGGTAACGCTCACGGGCACCTTCGGCATGCCAGGTGTCGAGTTCGACAAAGCCATCCAGGGCTTCGCTGACCAGCAGCGCACGCCATTGGTGGTCGGCATCGCGCTCGGCACCACAAAAGACGATACGCGGGACGCGAACGCCCAGTTGCTCGAAGCTGTTCAGTGCATCGAGCTCACGCAATACGGTTGGTCGCCCAAAAGGGTGCATAAGGCTGCGGTAGATATGCCCGACCTGGCGCTTGGCATACAGCAGCTTGCCATTGGCATCGTTGAGGCGTTGCACGCCACTTTCGCCGCCGCGGCGCTGGTTAGGCTCCTCGACCCACTCGCCCTGCTGGCGCCAGTAAAAATCGAACCGCGATTCCCCTTTCTGGGCTACAGCCATCAAACACTACCCCTTACGCAATACGTAGACCCGCCACATGGCATAGAACGGCAGGAAGTCGAGGCGTTCCTGGATTCTGAAGCCGGCGGCCCTGAATTCTTCTTCGACCGTTTCGGCTGGTAACACGAAACGGTTCTGGTAATTGTCCTGCTCGGCCTTGGCACTGCGGCGTTGCTCCAGTTTTTTCCGGCGCCAGGCCTTGAAGTTGCCATCGACCCACAACGACAGAATCACACTATCACGGCTAACCCGTTGAAATTCCGAAAGTATGGTCTTTCTGTGCGCCGATTCGCCAATGTGGTGGAACAGGCGCATGCAGAAGATGCTGTCCACCGAATTATCCGGCAGGTCAATGGCGAACGCTGAAGTTTGCAAAGGGCGTACCCGCGCCACCACTTCTGGCGGTTGCGCGGCACAGGCTGTCTCGATCATCGCTTCGGAGTTGTCGGCACCGATGATCACCCGGTTGGGCTTTTCTGCCAGCAGTGGCCAGAAACGGCCGGCACCGCACGGCAGGTCCAGTACCAGGCCGGGCTCGCCGGCCAATGCCAGGGCGCGACGCGCCAGCTGCTCATCTCGCTTGTGGGAAAGGCGTCGCGCCAGGCCATCCTGGTGCTTGAGAAAGTACTCGCGGGCGTGGTCTTTGTCGTACTTCTCGGAAAATTCAAGCTTGATGGGGCTACGCATTGGGCATCTCCTGACTCCAGTGCCGCTCACCTTAGGTAAGCAAGCGTTGGAATCAGGTCATGCCAATGTGAAAAAAATGTTGCGCGCCCTTTAACCTGTTACAACAGATTACTCGGCCATGGCGTCCGGGCCGCCTTGGGCCTTGGTGTTGCTCAGGTCCACCTGGAAGCGGCAACCATGCGGCAGGGTCGATGTGAGGGTGACATGCCAGCCCTGGTCGTCGCAAATTCGTTGCACCAGCGATAGCCCCAGGCCCAAGCCTTCGCCACGCCGCTCGTCACCGCGCACGAACGGCTTGAACATCGCCTCGCGCTGCTCTTCGGGGATGCCCACGCCACTGTCCTCCACACTGAAACCGTTGGCCTCCAGGCTCAGCCGGATGTAGCCGCTGTCGGTGTAGTGGGCAGCATTGCGCAACAGGTTACCCATTACCGACTGCAGGAAGGTAGCGTTGTACAGCACCGGGCTGGCGCTGATGCGGCCATCGAAATAGAGTGTCAGGCCCTTCTGCTCGATGGTATCGCGCCACACACCGATGAGTTCGTCGGCCACTTCGCGCAAGGTCGCCCGCGATGCCACAGCGCCTTCGTCACGTTGGGCCCGGGCCAGCATGAGGAAGGTCTTGACCAGTTCGCGCATCTCTTCCGTGGCACGCGCCACGCGCTCTACCTGGCTACGCGCGCGGGCGTCGAGGTTGGGGTTTTCCATCAGCAGCTCGCAGGAGGTGGCCAGCACCATCAACGGTGTGCGCAACTCATGGCTGACGTCACTGGTGAACAACCGTTCGCGGGTCAGCGCATCGCGTAAACGGCCCAGGGTATCGTCGAAGGCCACTGCCAACTGGCCGACTTCGTCCGCCGCGTAGTCCGGTGCCAGTGGCGGGGCCAGGCCCAGCAGTTGATCGCGATGGCGCACCTGGCGCGCCAGGCGGATCACCGGTGCCATTACCCGGCGCGCCACCAGCCAGCCGAGGATGACTGCCAGCACCAGGCTGAGCACGAAGCCCACCACCACCACCGCGAACAACACGCGCTCGCGTTCTTCGAAGTCGCTCTGATCCTGCAGCAGCACGTAACGGCGGCCATCGACGATCTCGACCATGGCGTGGTACGACAGCTGGTCGCGAAATACTTCGTGGAAACCCCGGTCGAGGTGGCGCAAGTCCTTGGGCAGTTCGAAGTCGTCACGCCCGCCACTGAAGTAGAACAGCTGGTCGGGGCGCGGCCGGTGGCTCCAGTCGCTGACGCTGTCCATGCGCAGCAGGCGTTGCAGGTCGCCACCCAGCACAGAGGAAATCAGCCGCTCTTCAACCAGGTGCACGGTGGCGACGATGCCGAAGGCGAACGCCCCGGCCACCAGCGCGCTCATCAGGGCAAAGGCGATGATGATGCGCTGGGCAAGGCTTTGCTTAAACTCCATCGCGGCCCTCGGCGAGGCGATAGCCGACGCCATGGACGGTATGCAGCAAGGGTTTTTCGAACGGCTTGTCGATCACCTGGCGCAGCTGGTGTACATGGCTGCGCAGGCTGTCGCTGTCGGGGCAATCGTCGCCCCACAGGGCTTCTTCCAGTACTTCGCGGCGCAGTACGTGCGGGCTTTTCTGCATCAGCACGGCCAAGAGCTTGAGGCCCACCGGGTTGAGCTTGAGCAGGCGGCCCTGGCGGGTAACTTCCAGGGTGTCGAGGTCGTAACTGAGGTCGGCTACCTGCAAGGTCCGGCGCCCTCCGCCCTGGGCGCGGCGCAGCACTGCTTCGATGCGCGCCGCCAGCTCAGACAGGGCGAACGGTTTGAGCAGGTAGTCGTCAGCCCCGGAGCGGAAGCCTTGCAAGCGGTCATCCAGCTGGTCGCGGGCGGTGAGCATGATCACCGGTGTGTCGCGGCGGGCGTCTTCGCGCAGGCGCTTGCACAGGGTGTAGCCATCGATGCCGGGCAGCATGATGTCGAGCACGATCAGGTCGTAGTGTTCGGTGGCGGCCAGGTGCAGGCCGGACAGGCCATCCTGGGCGCAGTCGACGGTGTAGCCCTTCATGCCCAGGTAGTCGGCCAGGTTGGCCAGAATATCGCGGTTGTCTTCAACCAAAAGAATGCGCATCGGTTTCTCCTGTGCGGCGCTTCTCGCAGTGGTGCGCGGCAGGCGCAGCTTAAGGCCTATGCTTGCACGGTGCCAGCCCCCAGGAAAATTCACCCCACTTGACGGTTTTTTCACTGATCCTTCACGGACACAGGATAGCGGGCAGCCGACAATGCCCGATCTTTTTCGTGCCCTGGAGCCACCATGCAGCAACGAACCCGCCCTCGCCCGATCAATTTCTGGCTGTATCTGGGCGTCCCCTTGGCGACCGCGCTGGCCTTGATTCTGCTGGAGCTGACGTCAGTCGACATGGACGTGGCCAACCTGTTTTTCGACCCCGCTGCCGGGCAGTTCATCGGCCGCCACAGCTATTGGCTGGAGAACATCCTGCACGACCGGGTCAAGCAGGTGGTGATCTTGCTGGGGGTGATCTCGCTGCTCACCTTTGCTGCCAGTTTCTTCTGGAAGCGCCTGTTCGGCTGGCGCCGCGAGCTGGGCTGCCTGGTGCTGGCACTGGGCCTGTCCACGGCGTTTGTCACGCCGTTGAAGAAGGTGACCCAGGTACAGTGCCCGTGGAGCCTGACCCAGTTTGGCGGCACGGAAACCTACAGCAAGTTGCTGGAACCGCGGCCTGCTACCGACAAGCCTGGCCTGTGCTGGCCGGGTGGGCATGCGGCAACCGGGTTCTGCCTGTTCGGCCTGTTCTTCATGCTGCGTGATCGCAAACCACGGCTGGCGCGGGCAGCATTTGTGGTGGCTTTGCTGGCCGGTTCGGTACTCGGCGTAGGGAGGATGATGCAGGGGGCGCACTTCCTGTCGCATAACGTGTGGACGGCGGTGTTCTGCTGGTTGATCGGGTTGGGGTCGTATTACCTGGTTCTGTATCGGCGTGGAGTGGTGGAAGCGCCAGCTGTCGAACGTAGCGTCGCCTGACACTGGGGCCGCTTTGCGGCCCATCGCCGGCAAGCCAGCTCCCACAGGTAACGCGCCGGCTTCAAGGTTGATGCAGTCCTGTGGGAGCTGGCTTGCCGGCGATGGGCTGCGCAGCAGCCCCAATGGCCCCAACAGGAAAAAGAAAAGCCCCGGTTCTCACGAACCGGGGCTTTTTGATGGTGCAGGGGGTAAGGCTGGCTTACATCATGCCGCCCATGCCACCCATGCCGCCCATGTCAGGCATGCCAGCAGCTGGCTTGTCTTCTGGCAGGTCAGCAACCATGGCTTCGGTGGTGATCATCAGACCGCCGATCGAAGCAGCAGCTTGCAGGGCCGAACGGGTGACCTTGGCTGGGTCCAGGATGCCCATCTCGATCATGTCGCCGTATTCGCCGGTAGCGGCGTTGTAGCCGAAGTTGCCCGAACCTTGCTTGACCTTGTCAGCAACAACGCTTGGCTCGTCGCCGGCGTTGGCAGTGATCTGGCGCAGCGGGGCTTCAACAGCGCGACGCAGCAGGGCGATACCGACGTTCTGGTCTTCGTTGTCGCCTTTCAGGTCGGCAATGGCAGCCAGGGCGCGAACCAGGGCAACACCACCGCCAGGCACCACGCCTTCTTCAACGGCTGCACGGGTAGCGTGCAGGGCGTCTTCAACGCGGGCTTTCTTCTCTTTCATTTCAACTTCGGTGCCAGCACCGACCTTGATCACGGCAACACCGCCAGCCAGCTTGGCCAGACGCTCTTGCAGCTTCTCACGGTCGTAGTCCGACGAGGTTTCTTCGATCTGAGCACGGATCTGCTTGACGCGTGCTTCGATCTCGGTGTCGGCGCCAGCGCCGTCGATGATGGTGGTGTTTTCCTTGGACAGGATCACGCGCTTGGCGTTACCCAGGTGCTCCAGGGTAGCGGTTTCCAGGGACAGGCCGATTTCTTCGGAGATGACCTGGCCGCCAGTCAGGACAGCGATGTCCTGCAGCATGGCCTTGCGACGGTCGCCAAAGCCTGGGGCCTTGACCGCAGCAACCTTGACGATGCCGCGCATGTTGTTGACTACCAGGGTAGCCAGCGCTTCGCCTTCAACGTCTTCGGCAACGATCAGCAGTGGGCGGCCGGCCTTGGCAACGGCTTCCAGAACTGGCAGCAGCTCACGGATGTTGGAGATCTTCTTGTCGACCAGCAGCAGCAGCGGGCCTTCCAGCTCGGCAACCATGGTGTCCGGCTTGTTGACGAAGTATGGCGACAGGTAGCCACGGTCGAACTGCATGCCTTCTACGACGGACAGTTCGTTTTCCAGGCCGGAGCCTTCTTCAACGGTGATCACGCCTTCTTTACCGACTTTTTCCATGGCTTCGGCGATGATTTCACCGATGGAGTTGTCGGAGTTGGCGGAGATGGTACCCACCTGGGCGATGGCCTTGGAGTCGGCGCATGGCTTGGACAGGTTCTTCAGCTCGGCAACAACGGCAGCAGTGGCCTTGTCGATACCGCGCTTCAGGTCCATCGGGTTCATGCCGGCAGCGACGGCTTTCAGGCCTTCGTTGACGATGGCCTGAGCCAGAACGGTAGCGGTGGTGGTGCCGTCACCGGCAGCATCGTTGGCCTTGGAAGCAACTTCCTTGACCAGCTGGGCGCCCATGTTTTCGAAGGCGTCTTTCAGCTCGATTTCTTTGGCGACGGAAACGCCGTCCTTGGTGATGGTTGGCGCGCCGAAGCTCTTGGCCAATACCACGTTGCGGCCTTTCGGGCCCAGGGTCGCTTTTACCGCGTCAGCCAGAACGTTGACACCAACCAGCATTTTCTTACGAGCGGAATCGCCGAATTTTACGTCTTTAGCAGCCATGATCGTTTAATCCTTGGAATTCTTTGGAGTAACGGGAAGTCGGGGAAATCAGCCTTCGATAACGGCGAGGATTTCGTTCTCGGCCATGACCAGCAGGTCTTCGCCATCGACTTTCACGGTGTTGCTGCCCGAGTAAGGGCCGAAAACCACTTTGTCACCCACTTTCACGGCCAGCGCACGAACTTCGCCGTTGTCCAGGATGCGACCGGTGCCGACGGCAACGACTTCGCCGCGGTTTGGTTTTTCAGCGGCCGAACCCGGCAGGACGATACCGCCAGCGGTTTTCGATTCTTCTTCGCTGCGACGGATAACGACGCGGTCATGCAGAGGACGAAGCTTCATTGTCGATCTCTCCCAAATTGTGGTTTTCATCGGCCGGTGTCGACACCGGCGGGTTGATGCTGTCCGGCGTTGCCGGGGGGTGGCCCGCATTGGGCGAACCACCTGAGTCATGTCTGGCGTTGCCACCAGAAACCTTGCGGTGACCACATACATGAGGCCGCCATATTCAATTACAAGGCTTGATATACAAAATTTTTCTTAAGGCTGAAAAACACCGGGGCCGCGTGTGCGGCCCCGGGGGTATTACTTGTCGCGGCGCTCGTACTCGCCTTCGATCACGTTCGGCCGGTGGCCACCGTCACGCGGCTGCGCCTGGAACGGGTCGTCCTGAAACGCACGCTGGCGCATGGCCTGGGCCTCGGCACGCTCGCGCATCTTGCGCGCAGCCAGATGGCGGGTGAACGGCAGCAGGCACAGCAGGCCCAGCACGTCGCTGATGAAACCCGGCAGCAGCAGCAGGCCACCACCAACGGCCAGCATCATGCCCTGGAACATGTCCTCGGCAGGCAGCTCGCCGCGTTGCAGGCTTTCACGGGCGCGCAGTGCGGTGGCCAGGCCGGCCACGCGCATCACCAGCACACCCAGGGCGGAGCCGGCGATGATCAGCAGCAGCGCCGGGAAGAACCCGATGGCCGCGCTGACCTTCACGAAGACGAACAGCTCCAGCACGGGAAACAGTAGAAGCAACAGTAGAAAAGCACGCATCAAAGCATTCCTCGTCGGAAGAGAACCTTCCTGTAGGACCTACAGATGGATGCGGGTGCTCGCTTTTTCAACCCTCTGCCTGCTCCACAGCCGGCCACTGGTCGGCGCGCGCCAGCAGCACCAAGGCTTCGCGGACTTGTGTCGGCGTGTTGCAAGTACTTGGGAACGGCAACCAGTGCACCGCCTGGCCGATGCGCAAGTGCATGCCTTCGCTGTCTACCCCCACCATCTGCGCCGGGGTATGGCGTGGCAGGTCGGTCAGCTCCACGTAGTGGGCGATGGCATTGGCGTGGTCACTGTTCATGTGCTCGACCATGCTCGCCTCGGCCTTGCCGGCGAACGGGTTGCCCAAGGTTACCTGGTCGAGCCAGTGGATCGCGCCGAAGCCGCCAATGTAGCGATGGCGCACCGGCTGCAGGACCCAGAAGTCGAAATCGTGAGCCTTGTGATAGTTGGCAGCGTCCGGGAAATAGCGGTAGTAGCGTGCGGCAGCCGCCTCGACAGCCGCTTCGTCGACCAGCTTGTGCGCCTCGGCCATCACGGTCAGGCGCCCCACGGCCTGCACATCTTCGGCCTCGCGCTCACCTACCAGCAGCGAACACTTGGGGTCTTTCTGCAGGTTGTGGGTGTGTTGGGCGATGCGGCTGATGAGGATCAGCGGGTTGCCGTGGGCATCGAGGCAATATGGCACGACCGAGCCGAAGGGATAGCCGGGCATCGACTTGGAATGGGTCGAGAGTACGCCGCGGTATTCCTTGAGCAGCAGTTCCCGGGCGGGGCGGAGGGCGTTGGTACTCACTTGGGGATGGCTCCTGGCGGCAGACTGGATGAGTGACAAGATAAGCATTATCACTGCCAGTGCCAATGGGGCTGCTGCGCAGCCCTCTCGCGACACAAGGCCGCTCCCACAAAGGCACGGTTTACGCCGCCCCATGTGGGAGCGGCCTTGCGTCGCGAAAGGGGCGCAAAGCGCCCCCAGAGAGTTACCAGGTGACGCCAAAGCCCGCTGTATAGCGAGTCTTGTCCAGGTCACTGTCGCGGGTGCCGGTGATGATGTCCTTCTCCGCCTTGAGGTTGAGCGAGGCCCATTCGGTAACTTTGTAGCGCAAGCCAACCTCGGCATCCAGCGAGTAATCGGCCACGCCCCCCAGCGGCTTGGCAAACTCGCCGTTGGTGAACAGTTGCACGTTCTTGCCGATCAGGTAGCGGGTGTAGTCCCACTTCACCGCCGCAGAGTAGAAGTTGTCCTTGGCGCCGTCCTGGTATTCGAAGTCGGTGCGGTTGATCAACGAACCCAGCGAGAATGCGCCCAGCTCGTCGTCCCAGAACTGGTAACCCGGGCCGGTACCGACCGTGCGCTGGCGGGCCAGGTCTTCGATACGGTCTCGCTTGTACTCCGCACGCCCCTGCCAGAACCACTTCTCGGTCATGAAACGGTCCAGGGCGTACTCGGCGCTCCAGTTGTCGGTGGTGGTGACGTCGTCCTTGGTCTCGCGGTTGTATTCGCCTTCGGCGTTGTGCCGCCAGCGGCCGTGGCGGGCGGTGGTCTTGAAGCCGACATCGTAATCGTCGGTGTCGTTCTCGGCGCGCTTGTAGTCCAGGGCCACGTCCACGTTGCCCTTCCACACGAAGTCTTCGACCAGCGGCCTGGGCTTCATGATCTGCTCGATGCTGGCCAGTTCCACGGTCTTGGGCGCTTCGCCGTTGGCCAAGGTGACTTTGCCAGGCTCGGCCGCTTTCAGCGACTTGGCCTTTTCCCCGGTGTAGGCGTCCTGCTTGACCAGCATCTCCTGGTCACTCTCCAGGGTCTGGACCTCTTTCCAGTCCAGCGCGATGGACCCGCCATAAGGGGTTTCCAGCAGCAGCTTGCCGCCGTCGAACACTTTGATCTTGCCGCTGAGCCGGTCACCGTTCTTCATCCACACGGTGTCGGCGAACACCGGGGCGGCGCACAAGGAAGCAGCTAGCAAGCACAACAGGGATCTAGAATACATAAGCGGACTACGGGTTCGATTTGACGAAAAAAGCCGGGCATTATCCAGATACCGACGACCAGAGCAAGGACAGACCAAGCGTATGCCGTTGAGTTCAACTCTCATTTGCCGGACCACCTGTCCGGTTTCATCTGCAGCCCAAGGGGGGCGTGATGTCTGATGGAGATGAGCCTGCGCTCGAATCCGCCGAGGGCCGACGAACGGCGCTATATTCAGTGCTGGGCCAAGTGCCTTCCGGCAAGGTGGTGAGCTATGGCCAACTGGCCGAGCTGGCGGGCCTTGGCCGTGCAGCGCGTTGGGTCGGGCGCACCCTCGGGCAGTTGCCTGCGGACACCCGCCTGCCCTGGCACCGGGTGCTCGGCGCAGGTGGCCGGCTGAGCCTGGCATTGGGTACCCCGTCGGGGGATGAACAACGGGCGCGATTACGCGCGGAAGGTGTGAATGTAACCAACAATCGTGTGGATATGACGCGCCATGGCTGGCGCCCAATGGAGCACAGCGGTTAGAGTGCGCGCTTTGTTTTCGCAAACTTGAGGCAGATGTTGGCCCATGCCCCGTAAAACCTGGCGCGCTGCGCTTGCTGCCTATGCCAGCCCATCAACCTTGGTACTTTTGCTGCTCGGCTTTGCCGCCGGCCTGCCCTACATGCTGGTGTTCTCCACCCTGTCCGTGTGGTTGCGCGAAGCCGGTGTTGCCCGCGAGACCATCGGCTACGCCAGCCTGATCGGCCTGGCCTACGCCTTCAAGTGGGTGTGGTCGCCGCTGCTCGACCAATGGCGCCTGCCCCTGTTGGGTGGCCTGGGTCGGCGTCGTTCGTGGCTGCTGTTGTCGCAAGCGCTGGTGGTCATCGGCCTGGTCGGCATGAGCCTGTGCGACCCGCAACAGCACCTGTCGTGGCTGATCGCCATGGCCGTGCTGGTGGCCTTCGCATCGGCTACCCAGGACATTGCTGTCGACGCCTACCGCCTGGAAATCGCTGACGATCAACGCCAGGCCGCGCTGGCTGCCAGTTACATGGCTGGCTACCGGGTGGCCGCCCTGCTCGCCACGGCCGGCGCCCTGTTCTTCGCCGAGTGGTTCGGCTCCACCGGTTTCAGCTACCTGCACAAGGCCTGGGCCGGCACCTATGTGATGTTCGGGGTCATGATGCTGCCCGCCCTGTTCACGACCCTGGTCATGCGCGAACCGCCGGTGCCCTTGCGCACCCAGCTGTCGGCAGCGCGCTACGGCCTGGTGCACCAGATGGCCTCGGTGTTCGTGCTGATCATCCTGCTGGTGTCGGTACCGGCCAGCTTTACCCAGATGTTCAATACCGGCTGGTCCAGCGTCATTTCCGGTGATGCCACGCCGCTTGACCTGCTGCTGGAAGACCGCGCGTTCCTGCGCCTGATCCTTTACGTACTGCTGACCTGGGCGTGCTTGTCGAGCCTTGGCCGTCGCGGCCTGGCCCCGGTGCTGACGCCAGTCAACGACTTCATCACCCGCTACCGCTGGCAGGCGCTGCTGCTGCTCGGCCTGATCGCCACCTATCGCATGTCGGACACTGTGATGGGTGTGATGGCCAACGTATTTTACATCGACATGGGCTTCACCAAGGACCAGATCGCCAGCGTCAGCAAGATCTTCGGCCTGATCATGACCCTGGTCGGCGCCGGGGTTGGCGGGCTGCTGATCGTGCGCTTCGGCATCATGCCGATCCTGTTCATCGGCGGCGTGGCTTCGGCGGGTACCAACATCCTGTTCCTGATGCTGGCCGACATGGGCCCGAACCTGGAAATGCTGGTGGTGACCATCTCACTGGACAACTTCAGCTCCGGCATGGCCACTTCGGCCTTCGTCGCCTACCTGTCGAGCCTGACCAACCTGAAGTTCTCGGCGACCCAGTACGCGCTGCTCAGTTCGATCATGCTGTTGTTGCCAAGGTTGATCGGCGGGTATTCGGGGGTGATGGTGGAGAAGTTCGGCTACCACGACTTCTTCCTGATTACCGCTTTGCTGGGTGTGCCGACGCTGATCCTGATCGCCCTGCAGTGGCGGCAGGAGGCTGGGCGGGGGACGCCGGTGACAGAGGAAGGATCAGCGGCCGAGCGGCCCTGATAGATTTGTAGCGCCTGATCTGGCCCTATCGCCGGCAAGCCAGCTCCCACAGGTACACCACAGTTTTCAGAACCTGTGATTTACCTGTGGGAGCTGGCTTGCCGGCGATAGGGCCAGAACAGGCAATAAAGATTACTGAGCGACAGCCCCTTCCCCAGGCCGCCCACCCACCACAAACCACAGCGGCCACAGCGCCAGTGCCCCCGCCACACCTGCCGCCAAGGCAAAGTGCAACAAGCTGGCCCCGGCGCCGATCATGGCCAGTAGTGCCCCGCCCAGCCCCAACAAGGCAATGGTGATCATCCCCAGCATGGCCGACACCAGGCCCTTGCTCTGCTCGCTGGAGAACAGCGTCATGCGGTACAGCACGGCGTTGGCTACACCCAGCCCCAGTGCGTACAGCGACATGCCCGCCACTACGCTGGTCACGCTCGGCCAGTACCAGGTCGCCAGCACCATCAGGCACAGGCCGGCCAGGTAGGGCCACAGTGCACCACGCACCAGGGCCGGCAGCGGGTAGCGGTCGGCGATGCGGTTGATGATCAGGTTGCCCAGGATCAGCCCGCCAAATACCGGCAGCTGCCACAAGGCGTATTCCATTGTGCTCAGCCCCTCATCGTGAATCAGCAACACCGGCGACAGGCCGATCCAGCCGATCAGTGGCAAACCAACCAGGCCCAGGGCAGCGCTGCCGGCAACGAAGCGGCGATTGCTCAGTAACTGGCCGTAGCCTGCCAGCAGTGGCAGCAGATGAATCGGTGTAAACGCCAGGCGTGAACCGTCACGGCGCTCCACGCCCAGCGTTTCCGGCATCAACCGGTACAACAGCACCCAGGCCAGCACCGCACCGATGGCAAAGGCCACGAACAGCCAGCGCCAATCCAGCCACTGCAGCAGCAAGGTACCCACCAGCGGCCCAAGCAACGGCGACAGCAAGGCGATGTTGGCCAGCAGGGCCATCATGCGCACCGCATCAGCCTCGCTGAACGCTTCGTTCAAGGCCGGGTAGCTGACCGTGACCACGAAGCCCAGGCCGATGCCCTGCAACAGGCGCAACAGGTTGAACAGGCCGATGTCGTGGACCCAGAACGTGGCCAGGCAGGCCAGGCCGAAGAACGCGCAGCCAGCCAGCAACAGCGGGCGCCGGCCATAACGGTCGGCCAGCGGGCCGATCAGCCATTGCAGCACCACGCCCCCCAGCAGGTACAGGTTGAGGGCATGGGGGATGTATTCGGGGCTGGCGTTCAGGTCGCCCACCACCACCGGCATGGCCGGCATGACCGCGTCGCTGGCCAGGTAGGTCAGCAGCTCGAACAGGGCCAGGGTGAGGCCGAACAACAAGGCGCGCAGGGGGGTGATGTAGAGCAGTGGTTTCATGATGGCGTATCGGGTGTGGCAGGAGGGGTCAGGCTATATGCCAGAAATGGCGGGATATTGCTGTGAACAAGTGTAAAAACCGGGGCCTTGCGCCCCGGTTTCAATGCGGTGTTACTGCGTCGCAGTCTCCTGCACCACGCGAATCACCCGCTGCGGAAACGGAATATCGATCCCTTCAGCCTTCAGCCGGTCACGCGCATGCTCGTTGAGCATGAACATTACATCCCAGTAATCGGCGGTCTTGACCCACAGGCGCAACGACACGGTGATCGAGCTGTCACCCAGGGTCGAAATCACCGCCTGCGGTGCCGGGTCGGGCAACACGCGCGGGTCCTGCGCCAGCTCCAGCAATACGTTGCGGGCCTTTTGCAGGTCGGCCTCGTAGTCCACGCCCACATCGAACACCACCTTGCGCGTCGGCTGGCGGTTGGTGTTGGTGATGATGCCGTTGGACAGGCTGCCGTTGGGCATGATCACTGTCTTGTTGTCACCGGTACGCAGCACGGTGTGGAAGATCTGGATGCTGTCGACCGTTCCCGCCACACCCTGCGCCTCGATCCAGTCACCGATGCGGAACGGGCGGAACATCAGGATCAACACCCCACCCGCGAAGTTTGCCAGGCTACCCTGCAGCGCCAGGCCGATCGCCAGGCCTGCGGCACCGATAGCCGCGACGAACGAGGTGGTCTCGATGCCGATCATCGACGCCACGCTGACGAACAGCAGCACCTTCAGCACAATGTTCGACAAAGTGCTGATAAACCCTTGCAGGGCCGCATCGGCGCGCAACCCGGCCAGCTTGCCCAGGCGCGTGCTGACCCGGTTGATCAGCCACCAGCCAATGGCCAGTGTCAGCAGCGCCAACAGCAGGCGGCTGCCGTATTGCATGATCAACGGGATCCACGTCTGGGACTGGCGGACGAGCTGATCGACTTCAGCGTTCAAATCCATATTCATCTCCTGATGCCTGAAGGCATGTACACGGTAAAACCGGCCGCAACCCGCAACGCGGCCATGGAACCGATGGACATCATTTGGCCATCGGGGTTCCGGGCATTACCTGCATCAGTCGCGGAAGTTGTTGAACTGCAGCGGCATGTCGAATTCCTTGGTGCGCAGCAGGGCGATGGCTTCCTGCAGGTCGTCACGCTTCTTGCCGGTCACGCGCACTTGCTCGCCCTGGATGGCGGCCTGCACTTTCAGCTTGCCATCCTTGATGGTGGCGACGATCTTCTTGGCCAGGTCCTTGTCGATGCCTTCGCGGAACTTGGCTTCCTGTTTCTTTTCCTTGCCGGAGGCGTACGGGTCTTTGGTTTCCAGGCATTTCACGTCGATCTTGCGCTTGACCAGTGCCAGGCGCAGGATTTCCAGCATGGCTTCGAGCTGGAACTCTTCCTCGGCGGTGAGCATCACGGTCTGCTCTTTGTCCTTGAACTCGAAGGTGCCCTTGCCCTTGAGGTCGTAGCGGCGGTCCAGGTCCTTGATGGCGTTGTCGACCGCGTTTTGCACTTCGTGCTTGTCCAGTTCCGATACCACGTCGAACGAAGGCATGGTTGTTCTCCCAAAATAAAAGCGCGCTCAGGCTGAAGATGGAGCGCGCTGGGTTTGACGGTTAAAATGCGGGCTCATTATAACGGGTTGCGAAACGCATATGAGCAGCACCTGGCATATTCTCGGCGCCGGCAGCCTGGGCAGCCTGTGGGCCTGCCGCCTGGCACGCGCAGGCAAAGCTGTGCGCCTGATCCTGCGGGACGGTCAACGGCTGCAGGCCTACCAGCAAGCCGGCGGCCTGACCTTGGTCGAACAGGACCAGCCCCACCACTACGCCATTCCTGCCGAAACCGCGCAGGCGCAAGGCCCCATCCACCGCCTGCTGGTGGCCTGCAAGGCCTACGATGCCGCCCCGGCCATTGCCGGTGTGGCACACCGGCTGGCCGAGGGTGCCGACGTGGTGTTGCTGCAGAACGGCCTGGGCAGCCAGGACGATGTGGCCGACCTGGTGCCCCATGCACGCTGCATCTTCGCGTCCAGCACCGAAGGGGCGTTCCGCGAAGGTGACTGGCAGGTGCGCTTTGCCGGCCACGGTTTCAACTGGCTGGGTGACCCGCGCAACCCGACCATCCCCGCCTGGTTCGATGACCTGCATGACGCAGGCATCCCCGCTGAATGGACCGTGGACATCCTCACCCGCCTGTGGCGCAAACTGGCGCTCAACTGCGCCATCAACCCGCTGACCGTGCTGCACGACTGCCAGAACGGCGGGCTGCTGGGGCACCTGGGCGAAGTTGACGCGCTGTGCACCGAACTGGCCGAATTGCTGCGCCGCTGCGGCCAACCGCAAGCAGCAGTCGAGCTGGACGAAGAAGTGCAACGGGTGATCCTCGCCACCGCAGCCAACTACTCTTCCATGTACCAGGACGTGCGTGCAGGCCGACGCACCGAGGTGCATTACCTGCTCGGCCATGCCTGCCGCGCAGCCGGGCGCCATGGCCTGCAATTGCCGCAGCTTGAACACTTGCTGCAGTGCCTGGTCGATAACTTGCGCACACGTGGCTTGCCCTGCGACTGATGCGGCCCTTCAACCGGATACGGACATTGCCTAGCCCATGACCTTGCGCCAACGCCTGGAAAACCTCCCGGTCGGGCAGAAGCTGCTGGCGGCCCTGCTGGTATTGCTGGTGACCATCCTGCTGGTGGCCAACCTCACCTTCATCAGTGCCGCCTACTGGATCACCCAGGAGAGCATGGCCCCGCAGGCGCTGCAGACTATCGGGCGGCTGGTGGCCAACCCGCAGCTTGCGGCCCGCGCGGGTGACACCGCAGAAACCGCCAACGCCCTGCTCAAGGAGCTGGACAGCTACACGCCATTGCGTGCGGCCGCCGTCTACGGTGGCGATGGCCGCATGCTGGCGCAACTGCAGCATGGCGATCCGCTAACCCTGCCCAAGCGCTTTCGCAACATCGACGGCTGGCGCCTGATGGAGTTTCGCAGCACCCAGCTGATCCGCATCCCGCGCGACGCCAACCCGCCGGCGCACCTGCTGCTGGTGGCCAGCAGCGAGCTGCCCACCGCCTTCTACACCGGCACCCTCAGCGCCAGCCTGGGCATTCTGGTGTTCAGTATCCTGCTGTGGATCGTCATCGCCCGGCAGATCAAGCGCCTGATTACCCAGCCGATCAACCAGCTTGAAGAGCTCAGCCGCCAGGTCACCCGCGAAGAAAGCTACGCCCTGCGCGCCCGGCGCGGCAACGACGATGAAATCGGCAGCCTGGCCGATGCCTTCAACACCATGCTGTCACGCATCGAAGCCCGCGAGCAGCAGCTCAAGCGCGCCCGCGACGAGTTCCAGGATGCCTATGACCAGGCCCAGGGCCTTGCCGAGGAAACCCGCCACACCAACCGCAAGCTGGAGCTGGAAGTACAGGTACGCAGCAAGATCGAGAAAAAGCTCACGGGTTTCCAGAACTACCTCAACAGCATCATTGACTCGATGCCCTCGGCGCTGATCGCCCTCGACGAACAGCTTTACGTGACCCAGTGGAACCACGAAGCCACGGTACTCTCCGGCACACCACTGGACGAAGCCCTGAACCAACCGGTATTCATCGCCTTCGAGCCGCTCAAGCCATTCCTTCCGCAACTGAAGGAAACGGTCGAGAAGCACCGGGTGGCGAAGATCGAGCGGGTCACCTGGCCCAAGGGCGACGACCTTCGCCACTACGCCCTGACCTTCTACCCGCTGACCGGCGGCGGCGGGCGCGGCGTGGTCATCCGCATCGACGACATCACCCAGCGGCTGTCGTTGGAAGAGATGATGGTGCAGTCGGAGAAAATGCTTTCAGTCGGTGGCCTGGCTGCCGGCATGGCCCACGAGATCAACAACCCGCTGGGTGCCATTCTGCACAACGTGCAGAACATCCGCCGGCGCCTGTCACCAGAGCTGCCGCGCAACCAGGAACAGGCCGAAGAGCTGGGTATCGACCTGCCAACGGTCAACCGTTACCTGGCCAGCCGTGAAGTGCCGCAATTGCTGGACGGTATCCAGCAGGCCGGCG
The DNA here is from genome assembly GCF_003208145.1 of Pseudomonas sp. RV120224-01b. Taxonomy (NCBI): domain Bacteria; kingdom Pseudomonadati; phylum Pseudomonadota; class Gammaproteobacteria; order Pseudomonadales; family Pseudomonadaceae; genus Pseudomonas; species Pseudomonas sp. RV120224-01b. The sequence continues at coordinate 260,633 of NZ_QKMQ01000002.1, forward strand.
CGCGGGCCGCCAAGATCGTCACGCACATGCTCAGTTTCAGTCGCCGCAGCAACCGCCAGCTGGTGCCGTGCGACCTGCCGGCCCTGATCGACCAGGCGGTGGAAATTGCCAGCAACGACTTCGACCTCACCATCGGTTTCGACTTCAAGGGCCAGGCCATCGTGCGCCAGTTCGACCCCACACTGGGCCCGGTGCCCTGCACGGCCAACGAACTGGAGCAGGTACTGCTCAACCTGCTGAAAAACGCCGCCCAGGCCATCCACCTGCGCCCTCAGCCGAGTGAACCCGGGCGTATAACCCTGCGCACGCGGCTGAATCCGCCTTGGGCGGAAATTCAAGTCGAGGACAACGGCGTCGGCATGCCCGAGGCGGTGCGCAAGCGCACCTTCGAGCCGTTTTTCACCACCAAGGAAATTGGCCAGGGCACCGGGTTGGGCCTGTCGGTCTCGTACTTCATCATCACCAATAACCATAAGGGGCAGATGGAAGTGCAGTCCACGCCCGGCCAGGGCACCTGCTTTACCCTGCGCCTGCCCCTCGGCCAGCCGGCGGCGCCGGCCAATACGGAGAAGTGACATGGGCTACCGCCTGTCGAAGATCTACACCCGCACCGGCGACAAGGGCGAAACCGGCCTGGGCGACGGTCGCCGGGTACCCAAGGACCACCCGCGGATCGAGGCGATTGGCGAGGTGGACAGCCTGAACAGCCAGTTGGGCGTGCTGCTGGCGGGGTTGGCCGAGCAAGGGCTGGATGAGGTGAGCGCCGTGCTGGCGCCGTGTCAGCACCGCTTGTTCGACCTGGGGGGCGAGTTGGCAATGCCGAGTTACCAGGCGCTGAACCTGGCGGAGGTCGAGCGGCTGGAGGCGGCTATCGATGTGTGGAATGAAGAGCTGGGGCCGTTGAAGAACTTCATACTGCCCAGTGGTTCGGCGCTGGTGGCACAGGCGCATGTGTGCCGATGCTTGGCGCGTAGTGCTGAACGGCGCTGTCAGCAGTTGAATGCAGTTGAGGCGTTGGAGGGGGTTGGGTTGGCGTATATCAACCGGCTATCTGATCTGCTGTTTGTGGCGGCGCGGATCATTGGCCGGCGGCAGGGGGTGGCTGAGGTTCTGTGGCATCCTGCTGAGAAACCAAAAGGCTGATATTGCTGGGGCTGCTTTGCAGCCCATCGCCGGCAAGCCAGCTCCCACAGGTGTTCCACAGGGCTTGAGACCCATGGGGTCGAGGTGGGAGCTGGCTTGCCGGCGATGGGCCGCAGAGCGGCCCCAATTACTCAGATTTCAGGCCAGAACGCCCGGATCCCGGCCACACCTTGTGCCCCGGCTTCCCAAGCCTGCTCGCGCTCACCCGGCCCTACCCCACCCAGCAGGTAGACCGGTTTGTTGAACCCGGCAATCAACCGCTGCGCCTCATCCCAGCCCAATGGCACCGCCTCGGGATGAGTCTGGGTCGCCTGCACGGGCGACAAGGTGACAAAGTCCACGCCCATCTGCTCCGCCAGCGCCAGCTCCTCAGCGCTGTGGCACGACGCTGCCAGCCAACGTTCCTTGGGGAATGGCCGGCCCTTGGCCGCGTACTTGCGCAACTGCGCCGCCGTCAGGTGCCACCCCGCCGAGGGGAAGTCACCCAGCCACTCCAGCGGCCCCTTGAGCATCAGCTGTGCCTTACCCGCACACAGCCCGACCGCATCCACCGCCACATCGCGGTACTTGGGGTCGTACATGTCCGGGGCACGCAGCTGGATCAGCCGAATACCGCTGGCCACCGCCTTCTGGATGCCCTTGAGCATCTGCGGCACTTCCAGGCCATCCGGGGTAATCAGGTATTGGTCCGGCAGGCGCGCAGCGGCAACGATCGGCTTGTTGGCCTCCGGGAATTCGTACTGCGGCAAGTCGCGCGGGGCCACCCATTCCAGCGGCTGCCCTTCGGCGCCATGGGGTTCGCCGGTGAACGCGTCGACCTCGCGCACGTCCAGCAGCACCTGCTTGTCCGGGTAATCATGGCTGACCTTGATCAGCGCACGCGAACGGGTCACCTCGATGCCCAGTTCTTCGCGCAGCTCACGGGCCAGCGCCGCTTCCACGCTTTCGCCCGCTTCTACCTTGCCGCCGGGAAACTCCCACAGGCCGCCCTGGTGCTGGGTATCCGCCCGGCGTGCGATCAGAATACGGCCGTCATTGCCGCGAATCACGGCAGCTACTACATGAATCCGTTTCACCCTTCACGCTCCGCCAGGCCAGCCTGTTGCCAAGCCTTGAAGGCTGGCCACTGATAAATGGTCTCGATGTAGGCGGCCGCCTCTGGCGGCACCGCCACGCGGTAGGTGCGCAGGCGCACGGCCACCGGGGCAAAGAAGGCATCGGCCAGGCTCGGCTTGCCGAACAGGAACGGGCCGTTGTCCTTGGCCACCACGCGGCATTCGGACCACAGCGCGACGATACGGTCGATGTCGACTTGCACGTCCAGTGGCACTTCGTCCAGGGCCCTGTCACGCGACAAGTCGAACGGCATGGCGCCGCGCAGGGCAAAGAAGCCGCTGTGCATCTGCGCGCAGGCAGAACGGGCCTGGGCACGGGCAGCGACATCGGCAGGCCACAGTTGCGCGTCAGGGTGCTGTTCGTTGAGGTATTCGCCAATCGCCAGGGAGTCGGCAATCACACCGTGCTCGGTCTTGAGCAGCGGTACCTTGCCAGTGGCGGAGAATGCGAGGATGCGCTGACGGGTGTCAGGCTGGTTGAGTTTGATCAGGGTTTCTTCGTAGGGCACGCCAGCCAGCTCGAGGGCCAGGGCGCCACGCAGCGACCAGGAGGAATACAGCTTGTCGCCGATGATCAGGTGATAGCTCATGGTTCGGCTCCATCAGGTTTGTATTGCAAAACCCGCAGGCTGCTACGCAGCCTTTCGCGGGCAAGCCCGCTCCTACAGGGACCGCACCGCCCCTACAGGCAGTGCAAAACCTGTGGGAGCGGGCTTGCCCGCGAAGAGGCCTTAGGATCAGTACATCAAGTACGGTACTCGGCGTTGATCTTCACGTATTCGTGGGACAGGTCGGTGGTCCAGATGGTTTCGCTGCACGCACCACGGCCCAGCTCGATACGAATAGTGATCTCTTCCTGGGCCATCACTGCCGAACCTTGCGCTTCTGTGTAGCTTGGGCTGCGGCCGCCTTGGCTGGCGATGCACACGCTGTCCAGGTACACGTCGATCAGGCTCACATCCAGCTCCGGCACGCCCGCACGGCCAACAGCCGCGAGGATACGGCCCCAGTTCGGGTCGGAGGCGAACAGTGCAGTCTTGATCAGCGGCGAGTGGGCCACGGCGTAGCCGACGTCCAGGCATTCCTGGTGGTTGCCACCGCCGTTGACCTGCACGGTCACGAACTTGGTAGCACCTTCGCCGTCACGAACGATGGCCTGGGCCACCTCCATGCACACTTCGAACACCGCCTTTTTCAGCGCTTCGAACAGCGCGCCGCTGGCTTCGGTGACTTCCGGCAGGTTGGCCTTGCCGGTGGCGATCAGCATGCAGCAGTCGTTGGTCGAGGTGTCGCCGTCGATGGTGATGCGGTTGAACGACTTGTTGGCGCCGTCCAGCATCAGGTCCTTGAGCACCGCCGGGGCAACCTTGGCGTCGGTGGCGATGTAACCGAGCATGGTGGCCATGTTCGGGCGGATCATGCCTGCACCCTTGCTGATACCGGTGACAGTCACGGTCACGCCATCGTGCTGGAACTGGCGGCTGGCACCCTTGGGCAGGGTGTCGGTGGTCATGATGCCGGTTGCGGCTTCTGCCCAGTGGTTTTCCGACAGGTTGTCGAGGGCGGCCTGCAGTGCACCTTCGATCTTCTCGACCGGCAGCGGCTCACCGATCACGCCGGTGGAGAACGGCAGTACCGACTCGGCCGGCACGCCAGCCAGCTCGGCCAGCTTGGCGCAGGTACGCTCGGCAGCCGCCAGGCCTGGCGCGCCGGTACCGGCGTTGGCATTACCGGTATTGGTCAGCAGGTAACGCACGGTGCCCTGTACACGCTGCTTGGACAGGATCACCGGCGCTGCGCAGAACGCGTTGAGGGTGAACACACCGGCCACGCTGGAGCCTTCGGCACAGCGCATCACCACCACGTCCTTGCGCCCAGGGCGCTTGATGCCGGCAGAAGCGATGCCGAGTTCAAAACCCGGAACCGGGTGCAGGGTGGGCAAAGGACCAAGACCAACAGCCATTAGAGCGCTCCTAGAAAACGGTGAATATGGAAAAAGGGGGCCGCAATGCGGCCCCCAGGGTTGTCACGATACAGCAATCAGGTCAGATCACTCGATCTGCCCGTGGCAATGCTTGAACTTCTTGCCCGAACCACACCAGCACGGCTCGTTGCGGCCCAGCTTCTGGTCGTTGCGCACCGGCGCCGAGGCTACTGCCACTTCGGCACCTTCTTCGCTCAGTTGCTCACTTTCCAGGCCCGGTGCAGCGGCATGCTGGAACTGCATGCGGCTGGCCAGTTCCTCGGCCTCGCGGCGCAGACGGGCTTCTTCCTCGGCCGGGTCTTCGCGGCGAACCTGAACGTGCGACAGCACGCGGATGGTGTCGCGCTTGATCGACTCGAGCAGCTCCTGGAACAGGGTGAACGACTCGCGCTTGTATTCCTGCTTCGGGTTCTTCTGCGCATAGCCGCGCAGGTGAATACCGTGACGCAGGTGGTCCATGGTCGACAGGTGGTCTTTCCACAGGTCGTCCAGCACGCGCAGCAGGATCTGCTTCTCGAAGGTACGCAGGGCGTCGATACCGGCCTGGTCTTCCTTCTCGGTGTAGGCCGTGGTGATTTCGTTCAGCAGCTTCTCGCGCAGGGTCTCTTCGTAGAGGTGATCGTCCTCGTCGAGCCACTGCTGGATCGGCAACTTCATGGCGAAATCGCTGGCCAGCGACGCTTCCAGGCCGGCCACATCCCACTGCTCGGGCAGCGACTGCGGCGGGATGTGCTGGCTGATGGTAGCGTCCAGCACTTCCTTGCGGAATTCGACGATGGTGTCGCCGATGTTTTCGGCGGCCAGCAGGCTGTTGCGCATGTGGTAGATCACCTTGCGCTGCTCGTTGGCCACGTCGTCGTATTCGAGCAATTGCTTACGGATGTCGAAGTTGCGGCCTTCGACCTTGCGCTGGGCCTTCTCGATGGCGTTGGTGACCATGCGGTGCTCGATGGCCTCGCCCGACTGCATGCCCAGTGCCTTCATGAAGTTCTTCACCCGGTCAGAGGCGAAGATACGCATCAGGCTGTCTTCCAGCGACAGGTAGAAGCGGCTGGAACCCGGGTCGCCCTGACGGCCGGAACGGCCCCGCAGCTGGTTGTCGATACGGCGCGATTCGTGGCGTTCGGAGGCGATCACATGCAAGCCACCGGCTTCGATCACCTGCTGGTGACGCTTCTGCCAGTCGGCCTTGATTTGCGCGATCTGCTCGGCGGTCGGGTTTTCCAGGGCGGCCACTTCGGCTTCCCAGTTACCACCCAACAGGATGTCGGTACCACGGCCGGCCATGTTGGTGGCGATGGTCAGCGCACCCGGGGCACCGGCTTGCGCGATGATCTCGGCTTCCTTCTCGTGGTACTTGGCGTTCAGTACCTTGTGGTCGATGCCTTCCTTCTTGAGCAGGTTCGACATGTGCTCGGACGTTTCGATGGTCGCGGTACCCACCAGGATCGGCCGGCCCTGCTTCATGCTTTCCTTGATGTCAGCGATGATCGCAGCGTATTTCTCGTCGGCGGTCAGGTACACCAGGTCGTTGAAGTCTTTACGCGCCAGTGGTTTGTTCGGCGGAATGACCATCACGTTGAGGGCGTAGATCGACTGGAACTCGAACGCTTCAGTGTCAGCGGTACCGGTCATGCCGGACAGCTTGGTGTACAGGCGGAAGTAGTTCTGGAACGTGGTCGAAGCCAGGGTCTGGCTCTCGGCCTGGATGTTCAGGTTCTCTTTGGCTTCGATGGCCTGGTGCAGGCCCTCGGACAGGCGACGACCCGGCATGGTACGACCGGTGTGTTCGTCGATCAGCAGTACCTGGCCGTCCTGGACGATGTACTCGACGTTGCGGTGGAACAGCTTGTGCGCGCGCAGGCCAGCGTAGACGTGGGTCAACAGGCCCAGGTTGTGCGCCGAGTACAGACTCTCGCCCTCGGCCAGCAGGCCGGCCTGGGTGAGCATTTCCTCGATGTACTGGTGACCGGCTTCGTTCAGTTCGACCTGACGGCTCTTCTCGTCGATGGTGAAGTGGCCTTCCTGGGTAACCTGGCCTTCCACTTCCTCGATGTGCTGGGTCAGGCGCGGGATCAGGCGGTTGATCTCGATGTACAGCTTGGAGCTGTCTTCGGCCTGGCCAGAAATGATCAGCGGGGTGCGCGCTTCGTCGATGAGGATGGAGTCGACTTCGTCGATCACGGCGAAGTTCAGTTCACGCTGGAACTTCTCGTCCTGGCTGAACGCCATGTTGTCGCGCAGGTAGTCGAAACCGAATTCGTTGTTGGTGCCGTAGGTGATGTCGGACGCATAGGCCGCGCGCTTTTCTTCCGGCGGCTGGAACGCCGAGACGATTCCGACCGACAGGCCGAGGAATTCGTACAGCGGGCGCATCCAGTTGGCGTCACGGCGGGCCAGGTAGTCGTTGACGGTGACCACATGCACACCCTTGCCGGACAGTGCGTTGAGATACACGGCCAGGGTACCGACCAAGGTCTTGCCTTCACCGGTGCGCATTTCTGCGATCATACCCTCGTGCAGGGTCATGCCGCCGATCAGCTGCACGTCGAAGTGGCGCATGCCCATCACGCGTTTGCCGGCCTCACGGGCCACGGCGAAGGCTTCAGGCAGCAATTGGTCCAGTGTCTCGCCTTTGGCCAAACGCTCCTTGAACTCTGCGGTCTTGCCCCGCAGCTGTTCGTCGGAGAGGGCCACCATCTTCTCTTCGAAGGCATTGACGATACTCACCGTCTTGAGCATGCGTTTCACTTCACGCTCGTTCTTGCTTCCAAAAAGTTTCTTTAACAAAGGCGCAAACATATCGGCAGGATCTTCCACACGTAGGGATGGAGGGCGGCCCCATGAGTCGCCCGTGCAGCCCTGAGGCCGCATGCGAACGAGCATTCTACCCGGAAACGATGGTGAGGAAAGTGGTGGATTTCCACGATGCTATTACAGCGTTTTGGCGGGGGCTTGTCTTAGATAGGGGCATTTTCCCTGAGTTCAAGGCTTGGCAACATGAAAGGTATCGAGAATTAGTCTTATCTTCTGCTGCCCGCGAACAGGCCGGTGCAGGCTATAGAGGTGTTAAACTGCTGACCACGTAACCTCATGCATACCCCATGGCCTACAAACCCTCCCCCGCCCAGCCACCTTCCGCCCTGCTCCGCCAGGTGCGCCCGCTGCGCCTGCTGCTGAACCAGGCCGAGCGCCTGGAGCACCTGCAGCGCCTGCTGGAAAGCCAGCTGCAACCGGCTGCCCGCGAGCACTGCCATGTCGCCTCCTGGCGCGATGGCACCTTGCTGCTGGTGGTAACCGACGGCCATTGGGCAACGCGCCTGCGCTACCAGCAAAAACGCCTGCTGGCGGCATTGCAGGCCATGGAAGCCTTCGGCAACCTCCGGCGCATCCTGTACAAGGTGCAGCCGCCGCTGGTGCCGGCCAAGCGCGGCGGGCATGCTGCCGAACTCTCGAACAGCGCCGCCGAGAGCCTGCGCGACACCGCCGAGGGCATCACCGACCCCAAGCTACGTGCCGCACTGGAACGGTTGGCTGCCCACGCCAACAGCAAGGCATAAAAAAGGCCACCCGAAGGTGGCCTTGATTACAACACTAGAGAGAGTGTTCGAACTTACACGGCCGCAACAGGGCGCATGTACGAGATCGGTGCCGTGCTGGCATCTTCGAAAGTGACCACTTCCCAGGCATCGGTTTCGGCAATCAGCTTGCGCAGCAGCTGGTTGTTCAGCGCGTGGCCGGACTTGTAGCCCTTGAACTCGCCGATCAGGCTGTTGCCCAGCAGATAGAGGTCGCCAATGGCGTCGAGGATCTTGTGCTTGACGAATTCGTCATCGGAACGAAGGCCGTCTTCGTTAAGCACACCCGTTTCGTCGACGACGATGGCGTTCTCGACACTGCCGCCCAGCGCAAGGTTGTGCTTGCGCAGGTACTCGATGTCACGCATGAAACCGAAGGTGCGGGCGCGGCTGACTTCCTTCACGAACGAGGTGCTGGAAAAGTCGACGACTGCACTCTGGGTCTGGCCCTTGAGGACCGGGTGATCGAAGTCGATCTCGAAGCTCACCTTGAACCCTTCGAAAGGCAGGAACGTGGCGCGCTTGTCGCCCTCTTCCACGGTTACCTCACGCAGGATGCGGATGAACTTCTTGGCTGCGTCCTGTTCTTCCAGGCCGGCAGACTGAATCAGGAATACAAAAGGACCGGCGCTGCCATCCATGATCGGCACTTCCGAGGCGGAGAGCTCGACGTAGGCGTTATCGATGCCCAGGCCCGCCATGGCGGAGAGCAGGTGCTCGACCGTATCGACCTTGACGTCACCGTTGACCAGCGTCGTCGACATGGTTGTCTCGCCGACGTTGGCCGCACGCGCAGGGATTTCGACCACAGGGTCGAGGTCGGCGCGGCGGAAGACGATGCCGGTGTCAACAGGTGCAGGCTTGAGGGTCAGGTAAACCTTCTCCCCGGAGTGCAGACCGACACCTGTGGCACGGATGGTATTCTTCAGGGTGCGTTGTTTAATCATGGCATTGGCCGCTTCAGCGCAAATTGCGAACAGGTATCAACAAAGGCTGGGGATGATAACAGACCCAACCTTTGATGAATACCAATCACCTTTATACCCCTGATAAATTCCATTAATCAGCCTGACGACGCAGGAAAGCCGGGATATCGAGGTAGTCCAGGTCGTCCTGAGGGTTCAGTTTAGCGGCTGCAGCAGCGCCTGCATGGGCCTGGTTACGCATTACGGTCGGGCGCTCCAGGTCACGGTAGTTGACCGCTGGCTGCTCCTGACGAACCGGTGCAGGGTTGGATGCTTCGTACGCCTGCTGAGCGGTCTGCAGGGTGTTGTCCACCACTTTGACCGGCTTCTCGATGCGCGCGCCCAGGCCAGTGGCCACAACGGTCACGTGCAGTTCGTCGCGCATGTCCGGGTCGATCACGGTGCCGACCTTGACCATGGCGTGGTCAGAGGCGAAGGCCTCGATGATGCTACCCACATCGGAGTATTCACCCAGCGACAGGTCCGGGCCTGCGGTGATGTTCACCAGGATGCCGCGGGCGCCCTGCAGGTTGACGTCTTCCAGCAGCGGGTTGCGGATGGCAGCCTCGGTGGCTTCACGCGCACGGTTCGGGCCGCTGGCGCAGCCAGTACCCATCATGGCCATGCCCATTTCGCCCATCACGGTACGCACGTCGGCGAAGTCGACGTTGATCATGCCCGGACGCTTGATGATGTCGGAGATACCGCGCACGGCACCGGCCAGAACATCGTCAGCCTTGGCGAACGCCGACAGCAGGCTGGCATCCTTGCCCAGGATGGTCAGCAGCTTCTCGTTGGGGATGGTGATCAACGAGTCGACGCTTTCGGCCAGCATGCGGATGCCTTCATCGGCGATCTGCATACGTTTGCGGCCCTCGAACGGGAACGGACGGGTCACCACGGCTACGGTGAGGATGCCCATTTCCTTGGCCACTTCGGCAATGATCGGCGCTGCACCAGTACCGGTACCGCCGCCCATGCCAGTGGTGATGAACACCATGTTGGTGCCCTGCAGCACTTCAGCGATGCGCTCACGGTCTTCCAGCGCGGCCTGACGGCCGACTTCCGGATTGGCACCGGCACCCAGGCCCTTGGTCACGCCAGTGCCCAATTGCAGGATGGTACGCGCACCGATGTTTTTCAGCGCTTGAGCATCGGTGTTGGCGCAAATGAATTCCACGCCTTCGATGCTGCTCTTGACCATGTGGTTGACGGCGTTGCCGCCACCACCACCAACGCCGATCACCTTGATGACCGGGCTTTGCGGGACGTTGTCTACGAGCTCGAACATTTTCCCTCTCCTTACAGTTCTCTAGTTGTTGCGCCTACCACTACTGCTTTGAAACTTAGAAGTTGCCCTGGACCCACTTCTTGAAGCGCTCAAGTACTGGGGCCTTCGGTTCATCGCCATAGCTGTTGTTGCTGCTGTTGCTGTTACCGGTCAGGACCATGTCCTCGGACTGCTTCAGCAGACCGTAGGTGAGCAGGCCCACGCCGGTGGAATAGATCGGGTTGCGCACCACGTCGCTCAGCCCCCGAACGCTGTGCGGTACGCCCAGGCGTACCGGCATGTGGAAGATTTCCTCGGCCAGTTCCACGGCACCTTCCATCTTCGCGGTGCCGCCGGTGAGGACGATGCCGGCCGGCACCAGGTCCTCGTAGCCGCTACGGCGCAGCTCGGCCTGGATCAGGGTGAAGAGCTCGTCGTAACGTGGCTCCACCACCTCGGCCAGGGCCTGGCGCGACAGCTCGCGCGGTGGGCGGTCGCCCACGCTCGGCACCTTGATGGTCTCGCCGGCACCGGCCAGTTTGGCCAGGGCGCAGGCGTAGCGGATCTTGATTTCTTCGGCGTACTGGGTCGGGGTACGCAGGGCCATGGCGATGTCGTTGGTCACCTGGTCACCGGCAATCGGGATGACCGCGGTGTGACGGATGGCGCCTTCGGTGAAGATGGCGATGTCGGTGGTGCCACCACCGATGTCCACCAGGCATACGCCCAGCTCTTTTTCATCGTCGGTCAGCACCGAGTACGCCGAGGCCAGCTGCTCGAGGATGATGTCGTCGATTTCCAGGCCACAGCGGCGTACGCACTTCTCGATGTTCTGCGCCGCATTCACTGCGCAGGTGACCACGTGAACCTTGGCTTCCAGACGCACGCCCGACATGCCCAGTGGCTCGCGCACGCCTTCCTGGTTGTCGATCACGTAGTCCTGCGGCAGGGTGTGCAGTACGCGCTGGTCGGCCGGGATGGCCACTGCCTGGGCGGCGTCGAGCACGCGCTCCAGGTCGGCCAGGCTGACCTCGCGGTCGCGGATGGCGACGATGCCGTGGGAGTTCAGGCTGCGGATGTGGTTGCCGGCCACGCCAACGAAGGCCGAGTGGATACGGCAGCCGGCCATCAGCTGGGCTTCTTCCACCGCGCGCTGGATCGACTGCACGGTGGACTCGATGTTCACCACCACGCCTTTCTTCAGGCCGCGGGACGGATGGGTGCCGATCCCGACGATTTCCAGGGTGCCGTCTTCGCCCACTTCGCCCACCAGCGCCACCACCTTGGAGGTGCCAATGTCCAGCCCGACGATCATTTTGCCGCTATGCGCGTTTGCCATGGTCCTGCCTCTCTCTAATTCTTCGCAACGGCGGGTTGGGCCGTCGTCGGTGCAATCGGTTCCCGCCAGCCAACGGCAAGTCCGTTGGAATAACGCAGATCAATGCGGGCGATAGTGGTGATCTGGTCTTTGAGTGTCTTGTCGTAAATGGCAATGAAACGGCGCATCTTCTCCACCAGATGGTCGCGCCCCAGCAGCAGCTCGATGCCTGGCCCGGCGCTGCTCGCGCCAGTGGTCAGGAACCAGCTGCCTCGCTCGCGCAGCTCCAGGCGAGCGATGGAAAAGCCCAGGGGGCGCAGCATCTGGCTCAATACCTGATACTGCTGCATGACTTGTTGCTGAGCACGTTGCGGCCCGGCCAGCTGCGGCAGGTGCTCGTAGTTGGCCAGTTCACGCGGGGTAAAGGCCTGGCCCTGGTTGTTGAGCAAGGCTTCGTCACCCCAGCGTGCCACCGGCAGCTGTTCTTCCAGGCGGATCACCACCTCGTCGGGCCACACCCGGCGCACTTCGGCGTGGGCGATCCATGGCATCTGTTCGAGTTCCGCACGCATCGCCGGCAGGTCGACGCTGAAGAAACTCGCCGCCACGTAGGGCGCGATACGCTGCTGCACCGATTGCTGGCTGATGTAGCTGAGGTCACCCTGCACGTCGATCTTGGTGATCGGCCGGTCGGCATAGGGCATCAGGCGAATGGCACCCTCATAGGCACCAAAGCCGGCCGCCACCAGCAGCACCGGCCACAGCAGGCGCTTGAGGCCGCCCAGGCTTGGACGCGGCAGGCGCGCCGATACGGGCTCGTCGGCCACCAGCCGGCTGGCACCACGCGGCACCGGCTTACTACGGCCGGTAACGGGTTGCTGCTGACGTATCATCGCGCCTTGCATGGTTATTAACCTCGCGTCGCCACGCTTTCAGCCAGGATTGCCAGCACCAGTTGCTGGAAGTCCAGGCCAGCCGCGCGGGCCGCCATGGGCACCAGGCTATGATCAGTCATGCCGGGTGCGGTGTTGACTTCGAGCAGCCAGAACCGGCCCTGCTCGTCCTGCATCACGTCCAGACGCCCCCAGCCTTCGATGCCGATGGCATCGCAGGCGCGTGCGGTCAGGTCGATCAGTTCCTGTTCCTTGACACTGTCCAGGCCGCACGGGATGCGGTACTGGGTATCGTTGGCGATGTACTTGGCGTCGTAGTCGTAGAACACATGCGGCGTACCCAGGGCGATCGGCGGCAGCACCTGACCGCGCAAGACCGCGATGGTGAACTCCGGGCCGTGGATCCACTGTTCCACCAGTACCTGGGAATCGTATTTGGCGGCGTCCTGCCAGGCAGCGACCAGTTCCTGGGCGCTGTTCACCTTGGCCATGCCGATGCTAGAGCCTTCATGGGCGGGTTTGACGATAAGCGGGAAGCCCAGTTCCGTACTGGCCTGCAAACAATCGCTTTCGCTCGCCAATACCGCGTGGCGCGGGGTGGGAATACCCAGGCTCTGCCACACCTGTTTGGTGCGCAGCTTGTCCATGGCCAACGCCGAGGCAAGGATGCCGCTGCCGGTGTAGGGAATACCCAGGCACTCCAGCAGGCCTTGCATGCTGCCGTCTTCACCGCCACGGCCGTGGAGGATGATGAAGGCGCGGTCGATCTTCTCGCTTTGCAGGCGGTCGAGCAGGTCGTCGCCCACATCGATGGCGACCACGTCGACACCAGCAGTGGTCAGGGCATCGATCACCGCAGCGCCGGACTTCAGCGACACTTCACGCTCGGCGCTCTTGCCACCGTACAGCACGGCGACACGGCCGAACGCCTTGACGTCCAGGGTCGAGTGCAGCTTTTCGTAGGCGCTGGTCATTTCGACTTCTCCTGCTTGGCGCCAGCGAACAGCGGGCTTTTCATCAGTTGCGGGGCGAGGCCGCCGACATCACCGGCACCCTGGCAGATCAGGATGTCACCCGCGCGCAGCAGTGGTTTCACCAGCGGTGCCAGCTCGGCGCCACGTTCGATGTAGATCGGGTCCAGCTTGCCGCGCTGGCGGATGCTGTGGCACAGCTGGCGGCTGTCGGCACCGGGGATCGGCTCTTCGCCGGCCGGGTAGACCTCCATCAGCAGCAACACGTTGGCATCGCCCAGCACCTGGACGAAATCGTCGTACAGGTCGCGGGTGCGGCTGTAGCGGTGCGGCTGGTAGACGATCACCAGGCGGCGGCTTGGCCAGCCACCGCGCACGGCCTTGATCACCGCCGCCACTTCGGTCGGGTGGTGGCCGTAGTCGTCGACCAGCATCACGCTGCCGCCTTCTACCGGCAGTTCGCCATACACCTGGAAGCGTCGACCGACACCCTGGAAGCCAGACAGCCCCTGGATGATGGCCTCGTCGGTGATGCCTTCGTCAGTGGCGATGGCAATGGTGGCCAGGGCGTTGAGCACGTTGTGGTTGCCGGGCATGTTCACCGACACCTCGAGCGGCTCGCGGTCGCGACGCAGCACGGTGAAGTGCGTTTGCATGCCCTGCTGGCGCACGTTGATGGCGCGGATGTCGGCCTCTTCGCTAAAGCCATAGGTTACGGTCGGGCGCTTCACCTGCGGCAGGATCTCGCGCACCACCGGGTCGTCCAGGCACATTACGGCCAGGCCGTAGAACGGCAGGTTGTGCAGGAACTCGACGAAGGTTTTCTTCAGCTTGTTGAAGTCACCTTCATAGGTCGCCATGTGGTCGGCGTCGATGTTGGTGACCACGGCCACCATCGGCTGCAGGTGCAGGAAGCTGGCATCGCTTTCATCCGCTTCGGCGATCAGGTAGCGGCTGGTACCCAGCTGGGCATTGGTGCCGGCAGCGGTCAGGCGGCCACCGATGACGAAGGTCGGGTCCAGGCCGCCGGCCGCGAACACCGAGGCCAGCAGGCTGGTGGTGGTGGTCTTGCCGTGGGTACCGGCCACGGCCACGCCATGGCGGTAGCGCATCAGCTCGGCAAGCATCTCGGCGCGCGGCACTACCGGAATGCGGCGCTCCAGGGCGGTGGCCACTTCCGGGTTGGCCGGGTTGATGGCACTGGACACCACCAGCACATCGGCGGTGGCGGCGTTCTCGGCGCGGTGGCCGACGAAGATCTCGGCACCGAACGACTCCAGGCGTTCGGTCACCGGCGAGGCTTTCAGGTCGGAACCGGACACTTCATAGCCCAGGTTCAGCAACACTTCGGCAATGCCGCACATGCCCACGCCGCCGATACCGACGAAGTGGATACGGCGGATACGGCCCATCTTCGGTTGGGGCATGGCTTTCTGGCTCTCAACCATGGGCCACCTCCAGGCAGATATCGACCACGGTGCTGGTTGCGGCAGGTTTGGCCAGGCGCCGTGCGGTGCCTGCCATGACGTTGAGTTTTTCGGGTTGCATCAGCACCTCGTTCAGGCGTTCAGCGAGCTGCGCTGCGCCAGTTGTCGCTTGTGGCATCAGGAAGGCAGCGCCTTCTCGGGCCAGATATTGGGCGTTGTGGGTCTGGTGATCGTCGATGGCGTGGGGCAAAGGCACCAGCATCGAGGGCAGGCCTGCTGCCGCCAGCTCGCTGACGGTCAGGGCACCGGCCCGGCAAACCACCATGTCGGCCCAGCCATAGGCTTGGGCCATGTCCTTGATAAAGGGCTCTACCTGAGCCTCGACGCCCGCCTCGTGATAACGCTCGGCGGTAATCGGCGCGTGTTGCTTGCCGGCCTGGTGGAACACCTCTGGCCGCAGGGTGGCGGGCACTTCGGACAGGGCCTTAGGCAACAATTTGTTCAATGGTTCCGCACCCAGGCTGCCACCGAGCACCAACAGGCGTGCACGGCGCTCGGCCAGGGGGGCGCGTTGCGCATCCATGAACAGCTCCGGGCGCACCGGGTTGCCGGTGGTACGACGCTTGTCGCTGGCCTCGAAGGTGTTCGGGAAAGCTTCGCAGACCCGCGCCGAGAGCGGCACCAGCAGCCGATTGGCGGTACCTGCACGCGCGTTCTGTTCGTGGATCACCAGCGGCACGCCACACAACCGCGCGGCCACACCGCCGGGGCCGGTCACGTAGCCACCAAAGCCCAGCACGCACACCGGCTTGAGCTGGCGAATGATGCGCCGAGCCTGCAGCACGGCCTTGACCAGGGTGAACGGCGCCTTGAGCAGCGACAGTTTGCTTTTGCCGCGCAGGCCGCTGACCTGAATCAGGTGCAGTGGCAAGCCAGCCTGTGGCACCAGCTCGTTTTCAATGCCACGCGGGGTGCCCAGCCAGTGCACGCTGTAACCGCGCGCCTGGAACTCCCGCGCGCAGGCCAGGGCCGGGAACACGTGGCCCCCGGTGCCGCCAGCCATGATCAATACGTTCTTGCCGTCAGCGGCCATGACTGGTCTCCTCGGCAAAATCGCTTTCGCTGAATTCGTGTTCCTCGCTGCCCAGGTGCGTACGGCTTTCCCACTCGATGCGCAGCAACAAGCCCACGCAGGCGCAGCAGATCACCAGCGAGCTGCCCCCGTAACTGAGGAACGGCAGGGTCAGGCCTTTGGTCGGCAGCAGGCCGACGTTCACGCCGATGTTGATCAGGAACTGGCCAATCCACAGGAAGGCCAGGCCAAAGGCCACATACGCAGCAAAGAACTGCTTGGCTTTCTCGGCCCACAGGCCGATGTACAGGGCACGCACGGTGACGAACACGAACAGTGCGATGGTCACCAGCGAACCGACGACGCCCAGTTCTTCGGCCAATACCGAGAACACGAAGTCGGTGTGCGCCTCGGGCAGGTAAAACTGCTTCTGCACGCTGTTGCCCAGGCCAACGCCCAGCCACTCGCCACGGCCAAAGGCGATAAGCGCCTGGGTCAACTGGTAGCCCGAGCCGAACTGGTCGGACCACGGGTCGGTAAAGGTAATAAGCCGCGCCATCCGGTACGGCTGCGCCTGTACCAGTACGAACACCGCCAGCACCGCCAACACCACCATCAGACTGAAGCGGAACAGCCCCACCCCACCCAGGAACAGCATGGCCGCCGCGGCGCCCATCATTACCACGGTGGCGCCGAAATCCGGCTCCATCAGCAACAGGGCAGCCATGGGCAGCAGCACGATGAACGGTTTGAAGAAGCCCATCCAGGTCTCGCGTACCTCGGTTTGCCGACGCACCAGGTAACCGGCCAGGTAGACGACCACGAACACCTTGGCGATTTCCGAAGGCTGGACGTTGAAGAAGCTGAAACCGATCCAGCGCATCGAACCGTTCACCTCACGGCCGATACCCGGCACCAGCACCAGTACCAGCAGGCCGAAGGCGCCCAGCAGCATCATGAAGCCCATGCGCTGCCAGGTGGCGATCGGCACCAGCATGGTCGCGCCACAGGCCACCAGGCCCAGGAACACGTACACCAGGTGGCGGAACATGTGATAAAGCGGGTTGCCCGACTGCACCGCAGCCACCTCCGACGACGCCGAGGTGATCATCACCAGGCCCAGGCCCAGCAAAGCCAGGCAGCCGGCGAGCATCGGGAAGTCCAGGTCGATGCCACGGCCGCTGATCAGCGGCGACGGGTAGGGCTTGAAGATGCCGAAGATCATGCAAGGCCTCCCGCTGCCTGGGCGAACAGGCGCCCGCGTTCTTCGAAGTTCTTGAACATGTCGAGGCTGGCACATGCAGGCGACAGCAGCACGGCATCGCCGGCCTGAGCCAGTTCAGCACACTGTTGCACGGCGTCATCGAGGGTCTTGACCCGTACCAGTGGCACGTCATCACCCAGGGCCTCGGCCAGGCGCTCGGCATCACGGCCAAGCAGTACCACGGCCCGGCAGAAGCGCTTGACCGGCTCACGCAAGGCCGTGAACTCGGCACCTTTGCCGTCGCCACCGGCGATCAATACCAGTTTGCCTTCGATATCGGCACCCAGGCCTTCGATGGCGGCCAAGGCTGCACCGACGTTGGTGGCCTTGGAATCGTCATACCAGTTCACGCCATTACGCTCACGCACCCACTGGCAGCGATGGGCCAGGCCACCGAACTCGCGCAGGGCTTCGAGCATGGGCTCGAACGGCAGGCCTGCGGCATGCCCCAGGGCCAACGCCGCCAAGGCATTGCTCTGGTTGTGCGCACCGCGAATCTTCAGTTCACGCGCTGGCATCAGCGCCTGGAACTCGAATGCCAGGTACTTCTCGCCATCCACTTCGCGCAGGCCGAAGGCCTTGAAGTCCGGCTGGTTGAGGCCGAAGGTCCAGCACGGGCGGCCTTCCACCGGCAGCGGCCGGCTCAGGGCGTCCTGACGGTTGACCACGACCTGCTTCGCGCCGCGGAAAATCCGGTGCTTGGCCAGGTGGTAGGCCGGCAGGCCGCTGTAGCGGTCCATATGGTCTTCGCTGATGTTCAGCACGGTGGCCACTTCGGCGTTGAGCTGGTCGGTGGTTTCCAGCTGGAAGCTGGACAGCTCCAGCACGTACAGCTCGACGTCATCGGCCAGCAGGTCCAGCGCCGGGGTACCGAGGTTGCCACCCACCGCTACACGCTTGCCCGCCTTGGCGGCCATTTCGCCGACCAGGGTAGTGACAGTGCTCTTGGCGTTGGAGCCGCTGATGGCAATGATCGGCGCTTTGGCGTTGCGGGCGAACAGTTCGATGTCACCGGACAGTTTCACACCACGCGCAGCAGCCTGCTGCAGGGCTGGCGTGGCCAGGGCCAGGCCAGGGCTTACGTACAGTTCGTTGGCGCGGCACAGGAAGTCCACGTCCAGTTCACCACAGCGCACTTCCACCTGCGGGTAATCACGGCGCAGGGTGTCCAGTTCCGGCGGTTGCTCGCGGGTGTCGGCGACCGCAAAGGCAATGCCCCGGTTCGCCAGGAAGCGAACCAGGGACATGCCGCTCTTGCCGAGGCCGACAACGATGCGGAATTGGTCGGAAGCGATCAAAGACACGCTCATCTACCTCAGTTTCAGGGTTGCAAGGCCAATCAGCACCAGAATCACGGTGATGATCCAGAAGCGGACGATCACCCGTGGTTCTGGCCAGCCCTTGAGTTCAAAGTGGTGGTGGATCGGCGCCATGCGGAACACGCGCTTGCCGGTCAGCTTGAAGGAGGCGACCTGGATCACCACCGACAAGGTTTCCATGACGAAGATGCCGCCCATGATGAACAGGACGATTTCCTGGCGAACGATGACCGCGATGGTGCCCAGCGCGGCGCCCAGTGCCAGTGCACCGACGTCCCCCATGAACACTTGCGCCGGGTAGGTGTTGAACCACAGGAAGCCCAGGCCCGCACCGATCAGCGCGCCGCAGAACACGATGAGTTCACCCGAGCCCGGCACGTAAGGGATCAGCAGGTATTCGGCGAACTTCACGTTACCCGACAGGTAGCAGAAGATGCCCAGGGCGCCGCCGACCATCACCGTTGGCATGATTGCCAGGCCGTCGAGGCCGTCGGTGAGGTTGACCGCGTTGCTGGAGCCGACGATGACGAAGTAGGTCAGCACCACGAAGCCGATGCCCAGCGGGATGGTGACGTCCTTGATGAACGGCAGGATCAGCGTCGTCTCGACGCTGGTCGGCGCGGTCTTGTACAGGAACACGGCCGCAGCCAGGCCGAACACCGACTGCCAGAAGTACTTCCAGCGGCTTGGCAGACCACGCGAGTTCTTTTCGATCACCTTGCGGTAGTCATCGACCCAACCGATGGCACCGAACGCCAGGGTCACGATCAGCACCACCCACACGTAGCGGTTGGACAGATCAGCCCACAGCAGCGTGCTGATGGCGATGGCCGACAGGATCAATGCGCCACCCATGGTCGGGGTGCCGGACTTGGACAGGTGCGATTGCGGGCCGTCATTACGCACGGCCTGGCCGATCTGACGAATTTGCAGGGTACGGATCATCCACGGCCCCAGCCACAGCGCCAGGGACAACGCGGTCAGCACACCAAGAATCCCGCGCAGGGACAGGTACTGGAAGACCGCGAAGCCTTTGTGGAACTGTTGCAGATACTCGGCCAACAGCAGCAGCATTAATGTTTCTCCCCGCTGGCACCGCACAATGCCGCCACGACGTTTTCCATCGCAGCGCTGCGCGAGCCCTTGATCAAGATAGTGGTGTCGCTGGCACTTTCGGCGCTAACGGCGTCGATCAGCTCAGCTTGAGTAGCGAAATGACGGCCATTGGCGCCGAACGCCTTGACCGCATGTGTCATGTTGGAACCCACTGCGTACAGGGCATCGACCTTGCCACGCGCGTAGTCACCCACCTGACGGTGGCCTTCTTCCGCCCATTGCCCCAGTTCGCCGATATCTCCAAGCACCAGGACGGTGCGCCCGGAAAAGCCGGCGAGTATATCAATGGCCGCGCACATGGAGGTGGGATTTGCGTTGTAACTGTCGTCGATTACCCGCACACCGTTCGGCGCGATCTGCGCCACGGTGCGGCCCTTGACCGGTTGTACCGCAGCCAGGCCGGCGGCGATGCCGCTAAGGCTCAGACCAACGGCATGGGCGGCAGCGGAGGCGGCCAAGGCGTTGCTGACGTTGTGGGTACCCAGCAGGTTCAGCTGTACCGGCACGCTGCCATCAGGCCCATGCAGGGTGAACGACGGGCAGCCCCGTGCATCACGGCCAATATGACTGGCGTGGAAGTCTGCCTGCGGGTTATCCAGTGCAAAGGTGAAAATGCGGTGGTCGCCGGCACGCTTGCGCCAGATGTCGAACGCCTTGTCAGCCAGATTGAGGATGGCAGTGCCGCCCTCGCCCAGGCCTTCGAGAATCTCGCCCTTGGCTTCAACGATCTTTTCCGGCCCGCCGAACTCGCCAACGTGGGCGGTACCGGCGTTGTTGATGATGACTACCCGGGGCTTCGTCAGGCCGACGGTGTAGCGGATTTCGCCCATGCGCGAGGCGCCCAGCTCGATCACCGCCGCGCTGTGCTCAGGGGCGATCTCCAGCAGGGTCAGCGGCGCGCCCAGGTCGTTGTTCAGGTTGCCACGGGTGGCATGCACCAGGCCACGGGTACGCAGGATGCTGGCAAGCATTTCCTTGACGGTGGTCTTGCCGCTGGAACCGGTAATGGCAACAACAGGCTTGTCGAAGGCCGCACGGTTCAAGGCGCCGAGTTGACCGAGCGCTACCCGGCAATCCTTGACCAGCAATTGCGGCAGGTCGACACCGGCCACTTCACGCTCGACCAGGGCAGCGACTGCGCCTTTGGCCTTCACGTCAGCCAGGTAGTCATGGCCATCGAAACGCGGGCCTGCCAAAGCGACGAACAGCTGCCCGGCGCTGACGCTGCGGCTGTCGATGCTGACACCGGTGAAGGTGGCGTCGCCACCGATTTGTTGACCACTCAGTGCTGTGGTCAGCTGGCTGAGTGACAGCGGCTTAAGCATGTGGAGCCTCCCAGGCTACAAGTGCCTTCTCGGCTTCAATCAAGTCGGAGAAGTCATGGCGCTCGCCATTGATCTCCTGGTAATCCTCATGTCCCTTGCCAGCCAGCACGATCACGGCGTCGGCAGCGGCGCTGGCAATCAGGTGCGCGATGGCCTCGCCACGGCCGGCAACGAACTCGACGCTGTCAGGCCTGGTGAAACCAGGACGGATGTCGTCAAAGATACGCAGCGGGTCTTCGGTACGCGGATTGTCGTCGGTGACCAGCACGCGGTCGGCCAGGCGCTCGGCCACTTCGGCCATCAGCGGGCGCTTGCCACGGTCACGGTCACCGCCGCAGCCGAACAGGCACAGCAGCTTGCCGTGGGCGTGCGGGCGCAGGGCTTCGAGTACTTTTTCCAGGGCGTCCGGGGTGTGCGCGTAGTCGACCACCACCAGCGGCTTGTCGCCGCCACCCAGGCGCTGCATGCGGCCTACCGGCCCTTGCAGTTGCGGGGTGACCTTGAGAATTTCGTCCAGCGAATAGTCCAGCGCCAGCAGGGTCGCCACGGCAGCCAGCATGTTGCTCAGGTTGAAGCGGCCCAGCAACTGGCTGCGCAGGGCGCGCTCACCCTGGGCCGTGATCAAGGTGGCACGCACACCATCGTCATTGAACACGGCTTCGCGGCAGAACAGCGAAGCATCCGGGTTTTCCAGGCTATAGCTGAGCAGCCGGGTCTCGATATGATCGACACTCGGGCGGCGTGCAAAGTCATCGGCCAGGCGACGCCCGAAGGCGTCATCCAGGTTGACCACCTGGCAACGCAGGCTCGGCCAGGCGAACAGCTTGGCCTTGGCGGCCTCATAGGCCTCCATGCTGCCGTGATAATCGAGGTGGTCGCGGGACAGGTTGGTCATCACCGCGATGTCGAATTCCAGTGCGGCAACCCGGCCTTGCTCCAGCGCATGGGAGGAAACCTCCATGGCCACAGCCTTGGCGCCACCTTTCTTGAGGTCGTTTAGGGTCGACTGCACGGCGATCGGGTCGGGCGTGGTCAGCCGACCGCTCTGCAGCTCACCGTAGAAACCGGTCCCCAGGGTGCCAATCAGGCCGCAGCGCTGGCCGAGCAGGTCGAGCGCCTGGGCCACCAGCTGGGTAACGCTGGTCTTTCCGTTGGTGCCGGTCACCCCCACCAGGTTCAACTGGCGGCTGGGCTCGCCATAGAAGCGCCCGGCAATATCCGACAACTGAGCGATCAGGCCTTTGACCGGAATCAGCGGTACATCGGTCAGCGGCAGCACGTTGGCGCCCTGCTCTTCATAGGCCACGGCGGCAGCGCCGCGGGCCAAGGCATCAGCGATATGCTCGCGGCCATCAACCTTGGCGCCCGGCACGGCCAGGAACAGATCGCCCGGGCGTACATTGCGGCTGTCCAGGGTCAGCTCACGGATCAGCGGGTCGCGGCTGGCGTGGGCGAACAGTTTGCTTAATGGCATTGTCATTATCCACGCCCTCCCTTGGCGTCTGCTGCATTGACTTGCGATTGCCCGGCGGGCGCTGCTGGTGCAGGTGGCGGCAGGTTGTCTGGCGGTACGTTCATCAAACGCAGGGTGCCGGACATGACCTTGCTGAATACCGGCGCCGAAACCAGGCCACCGAAGTAGCCGCCTTTGCCCGGTTCGTCGATGACCACGACGATGGCGTAGCGCGGATCGCTCATTGGCCCGAAGCCAGCGAACAACGAGCGGTAGGCGTTTTCGGTGTAGCCCTTGGAACCCACGGTGGCCTTACGCGCAGTACCGGACTTGCCGGCCACGTGATAGAACGGCACCTGGGCGCGGAACACACCACGCGGCGCTTCGATCACTTGCTGCAGCATGCCCTGAACAGTTTCGGCGGTTTCCTTTGGAATGGCCTGCACAGCGTCCGGGGCCTTGTCGACCTTGAGGATCGACAGCGGCACCATCTTGCCGTCGTTGGCCAGCGCCGCGTAGGCATGCACCAGTTGCAGGGCGGTCACCGACACGCCATAGCCATAGGACAAGGTTGCGGTCTCGGCCTTGCGCCACTCGCGGTGGTTAGGCAGGTTACCGACGCGCTCACCCGGGAAACCCAGACCGGTGTACTGACCCAGGCCGACCTGGGACATGACGCGGTAGATAGCCTCACCGCCAATGTCGAAGGCGATCTTGCTCATGCCGACGTTACTGGAGTTGATCAGGATGCCGGTCAGGTCGAGGATCGGGCCTTCACTGCGCGATACGTCCTTGATGGTGTAGCGGCCGATCTGCAGGCTGCCCGGGTACACCTCGACCTTGTCGGTCGGCTTCCAGCGGCCACTCTGCAGGGCCGCACTCATGGAGATCGGCTTGACCGTGGAGCCTGGCTCGAACACGTCGATGATCGCCCGGTTACGCATGGCGGCCGGGAACATGCTGCGACGGTTGTTCGGGTTGTAGGTCGGCTGGTTGACCATGGCCAGGACCTCACCGGTCTTGACGTCCATGATCACCAGGCTGCCGGCCTTGGCGTCCTGTTCGGCAATGGCATTGCGCAGTTCGCGGGTGGCCAGGTACTGCAGGCGCAGGTCTATCGACAACGCCAAGGTCTTACCGGCCTTGGCGTTCTTGGTTACCTGGATGTCCTTGATCAGCCGGCCGCGCCGGTCCTTGATCACCTGGCGCTTGCCGGGCACGCCGGCCAGCCACTCGTCGTAGGCCAGTTCGACACCTTCGCGACCATGGTCGTCGAGGTCGGTGAAGCCGACCATGTGCGCGGTGACATCACCCGCCGGATAGAAGCGACGGAATTCTTCCAGGCCGTACACACCAGGCACTTTCAGGTCGAGCACATGCTGACCCTGCTCCGGGGTCAGGCCGCGGACCAGGTAGATGAACTCTTTGCTGGCTTGCTGGGTCAGGCGCTCGGTCAGCTGCTGCGGGTTTTGCCCAAGCGCTGCGGCCAACTGCGGCCAGCGCTCTTTGGACGCCTGCATTTCCTTGGGGTTTGCCCATAGGGTGGTAACCGGGGTGCTCACGGCCAGCGGTTCACCGTTGCGGTCGGTAATCAGGCCACGGTGCGCCGGAATAGGGATATGACGCAGGCTGCGCGCGTCGCCCTGCCCCTTGAGGAAGTCACGGTCAACGACCTGCAAATCGATGATGCGCCAGCAAATGGCACCGACCATGATGGCCAGCAAGCCGATCACCACGCGGAAGCGCCACGGGTAGAGTGCGCCTTCGAGCTTCATCATGGCGCCACCATCCGCACTTCGTCAGCCGAAGGTACGCGCATCTTCAATTGCTCGGAAGCCAGGTTCTCGATACGGCTGGCAGCAGTCCAGGTGCTCTGTTCAAGAATCAGACGCCCCCACTCGGCCTGGGCCTTGTCACGCTCGTTCAGCTCGCCGTACAAGGTGTTGAGCAACTGACGGTTCCAGTGCGCGCTGTAGGACACGGCGATAGCCGAAACCAGCACGGCAACGAACAGCAGAAGCATCAGGAAGCTTCCGCCTGGCAAGGGTTTGGCAAACAGCCTGCTCACCGCAGCTTCTCCGCCACGCGCATCACGGCACTACGCGACCGTGGGTTGGCCTTGAGCTCGGCTTCGGAGGCGAACTGGGCCTTGCCGATGAGCTTGATTTTCGGCTCGAAGGCCTTGTGCTGTACCGGCAGGTTGCGCGGCAGGTTGTCGGCCTCGCCCTTGACCAGCTTGCGCATGAACAGCTTGACGATACGGTCTTCCAGCGAGTGGAAGCTGATCACCGCCAGGCGGCCACCGACTTCGAGGGCATCGAGCGCGGCCTCAAGGCCGGCTTCCAGATCACCCAGTTCGTTGTTGACGTGAATGCGAAGGCCCTGGAAGGCACGGGTAGCCGGGTTCTTGCCTTTTTCCCAGGCAGGGTTGGCCACCTTGAGTACTTCCGCCAGGTCGGCGGTACGGGTGAAAGGCTCCTTTTCACGGCGCTCGACCACGGCACGCGCCATGCGGCCGGCGAAGCGCTCTTCACCGTATTCCTTGAAGACGCGGGCAATTTCTTCCACCGGCGCGGTGGCGATGAACTCGGCGGCGCTGATGCCCTGGGCCGGATTCATGCGCATGTCCAGCGGGCCGTCATTGAGGAAGCTGAAACCACGCTCGGGGTCATCCAGCTGCGGCGACGACACGCCAAGGTCCAGCAACACGCCGCTGACCTTGCCGTGCAGGCCGCGCTCGGCCACTTCCGCGCCCAGCTCGGCAAAGCTGCGCTGCACAATGACAAAGCGGCCGTCTTCGGCCGCCAGCGCTTGCCCTGTGGCAATCGCCTGTGGATCTTTATCGAAGCCCAGCAGCCGCCCTTGCGGCCCGAGCTTGCTGAGAATCAGCCGGCTGTGTCCGCCACGGCCAAAGGTGCCGTCCAGATAGCAACCGTCGGCGCGCAGGGCCAATGCCTCGACAGCTTCGTCGAGCAGGACGGTAATGTGGTTGAAGCCGCTATCTATGGTCACAGGATCAGGTCACGCAATTCGTCGGGCATGGCGCCCGGTTGTTGAATAGCTGCAAGGTCGGCTGCCGAAACCGCGTTCCAGGCATCTTCATCCCACAGCTGGAATTTGTTCAGCTGCCCCACCAGCATCGCCTTCTTGTCGAGCTTGGCGTACTCACGCAGGCGGGGCGGTACCAGGAAACGGCCACTGCCATCGAGCTCCAGGTCAACCGCATTACCGATCAGCAAACGCTGCAGGCGACGGTTTTCCTCACGCAACGACGGCAAGGCACGCAACTTGGCTTCTATCTGCTCCCACTCATCGAGGGGATAAACACACAAGCAGGGGTCCACGGCGTCGATGGTCACGATCAGCTGACCATTGCAACGCGAATCGAGCTCGTCACGGTACCGGCTCGGCATGGCGAGACGGCCCTTGGCATCGAGGCTGACGGCGTTGGCTCCGCGGAACACGGCTGCGATTCCCCACAATGTTAGCTTTTTTGTGCCAGAAAACCCACTTCATCCCACTTTCTGCCACTTGCGCACACTATAGGAATCCGCCCGCAGCACCGTCAAGGCACGTTCATAAGGAAAAGCCTTACAGGACCGAGATTTAGCGCGTTAAGAGAAGGTGGAAGCACTACCAAGGAGAAAAAAAGACGAGAAAAATCAAACCCACGCAAGCGAATGGAGTTCGAAGTTAAAGTGATTTATCAAGAGTAAGATTTTTTCGGTATTACCAGAGAGGATCTGCTATCGAATGAAGCAGAGAAGGAAAGGTGGAGAGTCGATCTGTAAGCCGGGTTTTGTCGAGGACAGTCATTCCTCTACGACGGCCATCACTGGACGCCTCTAGCAACCTACCCGGTTCCGACGCGGGCCACGCCTGATGGAACCCTATTTGGTCTTGCTCCGAGTGGGGTTTACCTAGCCACGCACTGTTGCCAGCCGTGCGGTGCGCTCTTACCGCACCTTTTCACCCTTACCGGCACCGAAGTGCTTAGGCGGTTATTTTCTGTGGCACTTTCCGTAGGCTCACGCCTCCCAGGCGTTACCTGGCACTCTGCCCTATGGAGCCCGGACTTTCCTCCCCCTGCTGCTCACACAACAAAAGTTGCGGAACAAAAACAGGCAGCGACTGTCCGATCGACTCTCCGCCGACAAGGTTACCGGCACGCGCGCTTGAGAACAAGCAATACCGGCATTTATATCAATTTGCCACTATTCGGCTTTCTGCTTTTCAAGGGCAAGTTGATACAACAGGTTCTTGCGCACCCCGGTAATTTCAGCCGCAAGTGCAGCCGCCCGCTTCAGCGGCAACTCGGCCAACAACAGGTCGAGCACCCGCTGGGCCTCGGCACTGATGGCCTGCTCGCCCTCCGGCGCACTCCAGCCACCCACCAGTACCACGCACTCACCGCGCTGCTGGTTGCTGTCGCCGGCCACAAAGGCACGCAACTCAGCCAGCGGCAGGCCCTTGAGGGTCTCGAACGTCTTGGTCAGTTCGCGCGCCAGCAATGCCGGGCGGTCGC
Source organism: Pseudomonas sp. RV120224-01b (assembly GCF_003208145.1). Taxonomy (NCBI): domain Bacteria; kingdom Pseudomonadati; phylum Pseudomonadota; class Gammaproteobacteria; order Pseudomonadales; family Pseudomonadaceae; genus Pseudomonas; species Pseudomonas sp. RV120224-01b. The sequence goes on from NZ_QKMQ01000002.1 coordinate 287,371, forward strand.
CACCAAAAACCGCTTCCATGTCTTCAAGGCACTCCAGGATTCGGTGCGGGGCTTCATAGAAGATCAGCGTGCGCGGCTCTTCCTTTACCTGCTCCAGGCGTGCCCGACGCCCCGCCTGCTTGGCAGGCAGGAAACCTTCGAAGATGAAGCGATCCGACGGCAAGCCGGCCGCCGACAGCGCAGCGATCAAAGCACAGGCACCCGGCACCGGCACCACATTCACCCCAGCGGCCCGCGCCTGGCGCACCAAGTGGTAGCCCGGGTCGGAAATCAGCGGCGTACCGGCATCAGAGACCAATGCCACGTTCTCGCCAGCCAGCAGCTTGGTGAGGAAACGCCCGCCTTCGTCGCGCTCGTTGTGCTCATGACAGGCCGCCAGCGGCGTGTCGATGCCAAAGTGCTGCAGCAGCCGGACCGAATGGCGGGTGTCCTCGGCGGCGATCAGCGCCACGTCCGCCAGCACCTTCAACGCCCGGGCGCTCATGTCATCGAGGTTGCCGATAGGGGTTGCCACCACATACAGCGTCCCCACCGTGGATTTCGAAGCCCCTGCCACATCAGTCACTGCGCACACCTGTCATTCGGATCAAAGGCGCCATTGTAGCCCGAGCGCCTGCAACAGGGCGCAAAGAACTTCACCAGCGACCAGCGGCAAGCCACCTATAGTGAAGGATCTATACGGCGACATCGCGCCCCGGCCAGTGCTTGGGTACAATTGCCGGCCAACTTGATCGAGTAACAGGACCTTTACATGATCGCTTGCCTGCGGCTGCTCACAGCCCTCTGCCTCGCTGCCCTGCTGGCGGCCTGCGCCAGCTCGCCCTCATCCAGCCTGGGCGAACTGCCACGCACCCCGGATGCCAGCATCGAGCAACTGCTCGAAAAGGCCGCTTCCAGCAAGTCTGCGGAAGACGCCGCCCTGCTGCGCCTGAGCGCAGCCGACCTGGCCTACAAGCAGAAGGACTTCCCACGCGCCGCACGCATTCTCGAGCAAGTCCCGCTGGACACGCTCAAGCCGGCCCAGCAAGTGTTCGCCAGCACCCTCGCTGCCGAACTGGCCATGAGCCGCAACCAACCCAAGGCCGCCCTGACTGCACTGGCTCACCCTAGCCTGCAGCGCGTCGCCGAGCTTCCGGCAGAGCAGCAAGCACGCACCTACAGCGTGCACGCCGCCGCCCTCGAAGCCGACGGCCAGGCCCTGGCTGCTGCGCAACAGCGTGTACTGCTGGCCCCGCTGCTCAGCGGCCAGGCCGCCAGTGCCAACAACGATGCCATCTGGGCACTGGTCGCCTCGCTGCCGGCAGAGCAACTGCAGCAGCCAGCCAACGACCAGACGCTGAGCGGCTGGACCAGCCTGGCCTTCGCCGTGAAAAGCGCCGGCACCCTGGAGCAGCAACAAGCGGCTATCGAAGCCTGGGTCAAACAGCACCCGGACCACCCGGCAGCCCTGCAACTGCCGCAGGCACTGACCAAGCTCAAGGAACTGGCCAGCCAGCCGCTGACCAAAATTGCCCTGCTGCTGCCGCAGGAAGGCCCGCTGGCCGGTGTTGCCCGCGCGTTGCGCGACGGCTTCATGGCCGCCCACTTCCAGGCCCAGCAGGCCGGCCAGCCAGCGCCTGCAGTGCAGGTGTTCGACAGCTCGCGCATCGGCTCGCTCGATGATTTCTATCGCCAGGCACAGGCCGCTGGCGTGCAACTGGTCATCGGCCCGCTGGAAAAACCGCTGGTGAAGCAACTGGCCGCCAAACCTCAGCTGCCCATTACCACCCTGGCCCTGAACTACGCCGACGCCGGTCAGAAGGCGCCACCGCAGCTGTTCCAGTTCGGCCTGGCTGCCGAAGACGAGGCCCGCGAAGTTGCCCGCCGCGCACGCGCAGACGGCATGGTTCGCGCCGTGGCCCTGGTACCGAGTGGCGAATGGGGTGACCGCGTACTGGCCGCCTTCCGCCAGGATTGGGAAGGCAATGGCGGCACCCTGCTCGCCGCCGAGCGCATTGCCCAACCCGTCGCCCTGGCCCAGCAAATTGCCGACCTGTTCCAGCTGCGTCAAAGCGAGGGCCGCGCCAAGAGCCTGCAAAGCACGGTAGGCGGTAGCATCGCAGCACAACCGTCGCGCCGTCAGGACATCGACTTCATCTTCCTCGCCTCGACCCCACAACAGGCACAGCAGATCAAGCCGACCCTGAACTTCCAGTACGCCGGTGACGTGCCTGTCTACGCGACCTCGAACCTGTACAGCGCCAGCGGCGACGTCAACCAGTACAATGACATGAACGGCATTCGCTTCTGCGAAACGCCGTGGTTGCTCGACTCCAGCAACAGCCTGCGCCAGCAAGTCGTGCAACAGTGGCCGCAAGCCGCTGGCAGCCTGGGCCGCCTGTATGCCATGGGCGTCGATGCCTACAGCCTGGCACCGCGCCTGGGCCAGCTGAAAGCACTGCCAGACAACCGCGTAATGGGCCTTTCGGGCAGCCTGAGCATCAACGCCAACCAACGCGTCGAGCGCCAGTTGCCATGGGCCGAATTTGCCGGCGGCCAGATCAAGCGCCTGCCTGACACCGCGCGTTGATGGCCGCAGCATCACCAACCCGCGCCGGGCAAGCGGCAGAAAACCAGGCCCTTGAGTACCTTCAGGGGCAAGGTCTGCAGCTGCTGGCGCGCAACTGGCGATGCAAAGGCGGTGAGCTTGATCTGGTCATGCTTGACGCCGATACAGTAGTATTCGTCGAAGTCCGCTACCGGTTGCACGCGGGCTTCGGAGGCGCCCTCGACAGTATCGACGGGCGCAAGCAGAAACGGCTGGTGCTTGCCGCCACCCTGTTCCTGCAGAAGGAGCACCATTGGGGCAACCACCCCTGCCGCTTCGACGTAGTCGCCCTGCAGGGCAGCCACCATGCAGGCAGACCGCTTCAATGGCTGAAAAACGCCTTCGAATGCTGAACCCACTTCGTTTTTTTTGCTCTATGTATCGCGGGCCGGTCGTTGTTGCGCGTAGCAAAGGCCACCGCCCTACTTAAGGTCACCAGATGGACATGCAATCCCGAATTCGCCGGCTGTTTCAGGCCAGCATCGATACCAAGCAACAGGCAATGGACATCCTGGCACCGCACATCGAGCAGGCCAGCCTGGTCATGGTCAATGCGCTGCTCAACGAGGGCAAGATGCTCGCCTGCGGCAACGGCGGATCGGCTGGCGATGCCCAGCACTTTTCCTCCGAGCTGCTCAACCGATTCGAACGTGAACGCCCGAGCCTGCCTGCCATCGCGCTGACCACCGACAGCTCGACCCTGACCTCGATCGCCAACGACTACAGCTACAACGAAGTCTTTTCCAAGCAGATCCGCGCCCTGGGCCAACCCGGCGACGTTCTGCTGGCGATTTCCACCAGCGGCAACTCGGCCAACGTGATCCAGGCGATCCAGGCCGCACATGACCGCGAAATGATTGTCGTAGCATTGACTGGCCGCGACGGCGGCGGCATGGCTTCGCTGCTGCTGCCCGAGGACGTGGAAATCCGCGTACCTTCCGCCGTTACCGCGCGTATCCAGGAAGTCCACCTGCTGGCGATCCACTGCCTGTGCGACCTGATCGACAGCCAACTGTTCGGGAGTGAAGAATGACCCCAATGCGCCTCGGCCTGATGGCCCTGACCCTGTGCCTGAGCGTCACCGGTTGCAGCTCGGTACTTACCTCTACACGCAATTCGCCGATCGAGGACGATCGCGGCACGCGCACCATCGGCAGCAAGATCGACGACTCGCTGATCGAGACCAAGGCCGCCGTGAACATTTCCAAGGCCAGCCCTGACCTGGACAAAGGCTCGCACATCGTTGTCAGCAGCTACAACGGCATCGTCCTGCTGGCCGGGCAAACCCCGCGCGCCGACCTCAAGAGCCTTGCCGAGCAAACCGCCGGCCAGGTGCAGCGGGTCAAGAAAGTGCACAACGAACTGCAGGTGATGCAGCCCTCCTCCATCCTGGCACGCAACAATGACGCCTGGCTGACCACCAAGATCAAGACCCAGATGCTGACTGACAATGCCGTGCCCAGCTCGCGCATCAAGGTGATTACCGAAAACGGTATCGTCTACTTGCTCGGCCTGGTAACCCAGCAGGAGGCCAACTCGGCCACTGCCGTGGTACAGGGCGTGTCGGGCGTGCAGAAGATCGTCAAGCTGTTCGAATACATCGACTGACTCACTGGCCTCTTCGCGGCTAAAGCCGCTCCTACAGAGGTACGCGATACCTGTAGGAGCGGCTTTAGCCGCGAAGAGGCCGGCACAGACAACATCAATGCCCCACCTTCAAGAAACCCAGGAAACACTGCATGAAAAAGCTTCTGCTGCCTGCCCTGTTGATCGGCACCTTCGCCACCCTGGCCGGCTGCTCCACCCCAAGCCTGATCACCCTCAACGATGGCCGTGAAATCCAGGCTGTCGATGCACCGAAGTTCGACCGCGACGCCGGCTTCTACGAGTTCCAGCAACTCGATGGCAAGCGCACCCGCATCAACAAGGACCAGGTCCGCACCATCAGCGACCTGTAATCCCGCGCTGCAACAAAGAAAAAGGCGATCCGGTTGGATCGCCTTTTTTGTTACTTGACCACTTTCAGGCTCGGTCGGCCACTTGGGCGTGGCGGCTGCCCACCACCCTCTGGCGGCCCGTCGTCGTCCGGCTGCACGTCATCGTCTTCCGGCTCGTCGCCATCCATTGGCGACTCCAACTCGAAGACCATGCCCTGGCCATTTTCGCGGGCATAGATACCCAGAATGGCGCCAACCGGCACGAACAGCGAGTGGGCCACACCACTGAAACGGCCCTCGAAGCTGACCGCTTCATTGTCCATGTGCAGGTGGCGCACGGCACTTGGCGAGATATTCAGGACAATCTGGCCATCACTGGCGAAACCATCCGGCACCTGAACTTTCGGGAATTCGGCATTGACCAGCATATGGGGCGTGCAATCGTTGTCGACGATCCACTCGTACAGTGCTCGAACCAGATAGGGGCGACTGGAGTTCATCAACGGCTCCTTAAAGCTTGCGCATTTCACGTTCTACGGAGGACAGGCTCGCCTGGAAAGGCTCGCGGGCGAACTGACGCTCCATGTAATCCAGCAGCGGCTTGGCTTGCCGCGGCAACTCGATACCCAACACCGGCAAACGCCAGAGTATGGGCAGTAGACAGCAATCGACCAGGCTTTGCTCATCGCTCATGAAACAGGCGAATTCATTGAACAGCGGCGAAACGCCGGTCAGGCTTTCGCGCAAGGCCTTGCGCGCTTCGGTTCTGGCAGCCTCACTGCTGCGCGAATCGAGCACGGTATCGGCCAGGGCACACCAGTCGCGCTGAATGCGGTGCATCAGCAAACGGCTGTTGCCGCGCGCAACCGGGTATACCGGCATCAGCGGCGGGTGCGGGTAACGCTCCTCCAGGTATTCCATCACCACGGTCGACTCATACAACGCCAGGTCACGGTCGACCAGGGTCGGCACGCTGCCGTAAGGGTTCACCTCGGCCAGCTTGGGCGGCAGGCGGGCGGGGTCGACATCAATGACCTGTACGGTAACGCCCTTCTCGGCCAGCACCAGGCGTACCCGATGAGAATAGTGATCAGCGGGATCGGAATAGCAGGCTAACCTGTTGGTTGCGCCCATGTAGCGGCTCCTCGCACGGGATGCTTGTGCAACTGTAAATGAAAACGCGCCCGGGGCGCCCCCGGCATTTCTGCTGGGGGCGCCCCGGGCGCGTTCAACAACCAGAAACTACTGCGTGATCAGTGCACGTCCTTCCAGTATTCACGCTTGAGCAAATAGGCGAATACGAAGAAGAAAGCCAGATACAGCAACACATAGGTACCGATGCGCTGGCTTTCCAGTTTGACCGGGTTGGCCGAATAGGCCAGGAAGGTCACCAGGTTCTTGACCTTCTCGTCGAACTGCTCGGTCGTCAGGGTACCGGATTTCGGCGTAATGGTCAGCTGGTCGCAGGCTTCATGGGTGATCGGGCTACCGGTCAATGGGTCGAACTGCTTCTTGCCATCGGTCACGGTCTGCACCTGCTTGCAACCAATCACCTGATTGCCTTGCAAGCCAACCAGCACGTTGGGCATGCCGACGTTCGGGAACACCTTGTTGTTCACCCCATAAGGCCGCGACGGGTCCTCATAGAAGCTACGCAGGTAGGTGTACAGCCAATCGGTACCGCGCACCCGAGCCACCAGCGTCAGGTCGGGCGGCGCGGCGCCAAACCAGGTCTTGGCGTCACTGGGTTTCATGCCGATCTGCATGTGGTCACCAATCTTGGCACCGGTGAACACCAGCTTCTCCAGCATCAGTTCGTGAGGGATGCCGAGGTCATCGGCCACACGCTCGTAACGCTGGAACTTGGCACTGTGGCAACCCATGCAATAGTTGGCAAAGGTGCGCGCACCGTCCTGCATGGCGGCCTTGTCGGTCAGGTCGATATCGACCTTGTCCAGCTCCAGACCGTGTTCGGCAGCGAAGGAAAAGGCAGGCATCACTGCCAGCAAAAATACTGCAATCAACTTTTTCATCAGCCAGTCACCCTTTCCGGAACCGGTTTGGTCTTCTCGAGCCTTGTGTAGAACGGCATCAGCAGGAAGTAGGCGAAGTACAACACCGTGCATACCTGCGACAGCAAGGTGCGCCCAGGTGTCGGCGCCAGTACGCCCAGCACGCCGAGAATGACGAAGGCCACGCAGAACACCAGCAGGAAGACCTTGCTGATCCAGCCCTTGTAACGCATGGAACGCACCGGGCTACGGTCGAGCCAGGGCAGTACGAACAGCACGGCGATGGCCGCACCCATGGCGATGACACCCATCAGCTTGTCAGGCACCGCACGCAAAATGGCGTAGAACGGTGTGAAGTACCACACAGGCGCAATGTGCTCAGGCGTCTTGAAGGCGTTGGCCTGCTCGAAGTTCGGTTTCTCCAGGAAGTAACCACCCATTTCAGGGAAGAAGAACACCACGGCACAGAACACGAACAGGAACACCACCACGCCGACGATGTCCTTGACGGTGTAGTACGGGTGGAACGGAATGCCGTCCAGCGGAATGCCGTTTTCGTCCTTTTTCTTCTTGATGTCGACGCCATCGGGGTTGTTCGAACCCACTTCGTGCAGGGCGAGGATGTGCAGCACCACCAGGCCGAGGATGACGATGGGCAGTGCAACCACATGCAAGGCGAAGAAGCGGTTCAGGGTGATACCCGAGATCAGGTAGTCGCCGCGGATCCACTGAGTGAGGTCGTCGCCAATCACCGGAATGGCGCCAAACAGCGAGATGATCACCTGGGCCCCCCAGTACGACATCTGCCCCCACGGCAGCAGGTAGCCCATGAAGGCTTCAGCCATCAGCGCCAGGTAGATCAGCATACCGAACAGCCAGACCAGCTCGCGTGGCTTCTGGTAGGAGCCGTACAGCAGGCCACGGAACATGTGCAGATAGACCACGATGAAGAACGCCGACGCACCGGTGGAGTGCAAATAGCGCAGGATCCAGCCGTATTCCACGTCACGCATGATGTACTCGACCGAGGCGAATGCCTCTTCCGCCGAGGGCGTAAAGCTCATGGTCAGCCATACGCCGGTGACGATCTGGTTGACCAGCACCAGCAGCGCCAGGGAGCCGAAGAAGTACAGGAAGTTGAAGTTCTTGGGCGCGTAATACTTGCTCAGGTGGTCTTCCCACATCTTGGTGGCGGGGAAGCGAGCATCAATCCAGTCCATGAACTTGCTCATCATGCGTTCTCCTGGTCGACGCCGATGACGATGATCTCGTCCGACTCGTAAGAGTGCGGTGGCACTGGCAGGTTGAGAGGCGCCGGCTGCGACTTGTAGACGCGGCCAGCGAGGTCGTAGTGGGAGCCGTGGCACGGGCAGAAGTAGCCACCTACCCACTTTGGACCGAGATCGGCAGGCGCCACTTCCGGGCGGAAGGTGGGCGAACACCCCAGGTGCGTGCACAGGCCGACGAGAATGAGGATTTCCGGCTTGATCGAGCGAACCTCAGGGTCGACGTAGGCCGGCTGCACCGAGGCCTTGGACTCTGGATCAGACAGGTCGCCGGTGATTTTTTTCAGGTTACCGAGGATCTCCTCCGTTCGCCGCACAATGAACACCGGCTGGCCACGCCACTCGGCCACCATCTGCTGCCCGGCCTCGACCTTGGCGATATTGACCTTCACCGGTGCACCCGCGGCTTTCGCCTTGGCACTGGGAAACCATGACCCCACGAACGGTACCGCAGCCCCCACTGCTCCCGCTGCCCCGACCACGGATGTCGCGGCTACGAGGAAGCGGCGCCGGCCTGCGTTGACGCCGTCATTGCTCATTCAGTCCTCTCCCATCAGCTTGCTTGGCCTGTTGAACCAGGCTTGTACTTAGGTTGTGTCAATGGCACTAAAAATTGGCCGCCATGTTAAGAAACAAATCCACACACTGACAAGGTGATTACCCCGGCAAGGGGCGACAACCCGCGCTTTGCTTGATCTGCGTCTATGCGACAAGTGGCCACTGACATGCTGACAGGTTAGTTCAAGCCAAAAAAAAAGCCCGGTTCCAAGGAACCGGGCTTTTCTCAACTGCCGAAGCGGTATTAACGCTTGGAGTACTGAGGACGCTTACGCGCTTTACGCAGACCCACTTTCTTACGCTCGACTTCACGAGCATCGCGGGTGACGTAGCCAGCACGACGCAGAGCGCCACGCAGGGTTTCGTCGTATTCCATCAGAGCGCGGGTGATACCGTGACGGATCGCACCGGCCTGACCGCTGACACCACCACCGGAAACGGTGACGTAGATGTCGAATTTCTCAACGGTTTCGGTCAGCTCGAGTGGCTGGCGAACAACCATGCGAGCGGTTTCGCGACCGAAGAACACGTCCAGAGAACGGTTGTTGATGGAAATGTTACCAGTACCCGGACGCAGGAATACGCGAGCGGTTGCGGTCTTGCGACGGCCAGTGCCGTAGTTTTGAGTCGCCGACATAATGAACCTTCCCGTTAGATCTTCAGTTCTTGAGGCTGCTGAGCAGTGTGTGGGTGAGCAGCACCCGCGTACACTTTCAGCTTGCGGTACATGTCGCGACCCAGCGGGTTCTTAGGCAGCATGCCTTTGACCGCGGTTTCGATAACACGCTCAGGGGCCTTGGCGATCAACTTCTCGAAGTTGATTTCCTTGATACCGCCCGGGAAGCCGGAGTGGGAGTAGTACATTTTGTCGGAAGACTTGGCACCAGTCACACGAACCTGCTCGGCGTTGATAACGACGATGTAGTCGCCGGTGTCAACGTGAGGGGTGTATTCTGGTTTGTGTTTGCCACGCAGACGGGTAGCGATTTCGGTAGCCAGACGACCCAGGGTCTGGCCAGCGGCGTCAACTACGAACCACTCGCGCTTTACTGTTTCCGGTTTAGCAGTAAAAGTTTTCATTCTCTAAAGCCTCAGAGGCCGCCCAGCGAAAAATAGACGGCGAATCTTACTGGATAGTGCACAGCTTGCCAAGGGCAAACGCGCAGCCGAACGCTGACGCTTTTGGGGGCTCGGGTCGGGCACGCCAATGTTCGACGGGGTTCTTCCTGCGTGGTGGTGCATCACTTCCGCCACACGGAGAGGGGCCGAATTATCCAGATTGCGCGAAAAATTTCAACCTGCTTTGATGGGCTTCTTTGCCAAGGAGTGTCTACCTGATGGAATACCGCCAGCTCGGCCGTACCGACCTCAACGTCAGCGCCCTGTGCCTGGGCACCATGACCTGGGGCGAACAGAACGTTCAGGCCGAAGCCTTCGAACAGATCGCCCGGGCCAAGGCCGCCGGGATCAACTTCATCGACACCGCCGAGATGTACCCGGTGCCGCCCCGCCCGGAAACCTACGCGGCTACCGAGCGCATCATCGGCAACTGGTTCCGTGAACATGGCGACCGTGACGACTGGGTGCTGGCCAGCAAGGTCGCAGGCCCCGGCAACGGCATCAGCCACATTCGCGACGGCCAGCTCAAACACAACCGTCAGCACATCGTCGCAGCACTGGACGAGAGCCTGAAGCGCCTGCAGACCGACCGCATCGACTTGTACCAGTTGCACTGGCCGGAGCGCAGCACCAACTTCTTCGGCAAGCTGGGCTACCAGCACCTGCCACAGGACCACTTCACCCCGCTGGAAGAAACCCTCGAAGTACTCGACGAACAGGTACGTGCGGGCAAGATCCGTCACGTCGGCCTGTCCAACGAAACGCCGTGGGGCACCATGAAGTTTCTGCAACTGGCCGAAAGCCGTGGCTGGCCGCGGGCGGTATCGATCCAGAACCCCTACAACCTGCTCAACCGCAGTTTCGAGGTGGGCCTGGCGGAAGTGGCCATCCGTGAGCAGTGCGGCCTGCTGGCCTACTCGCCGCTGGCCTTCGGCATGCTCTCGGGCAAATACGAGAACGGTGCACGGCCGGAAAATGCCCGCCTGACCCTCTTCAGCCGCTTTGCCCGCTATTCCAACCCGCAGACCGTGGCGGCCTGCAGCCGCTACGTGCAACTGGCCCGCGAGCATGGCCTGGACCCGGCGCAGATGGCCCTGGCATTCGTGACCCGGCAGCCTTTCGTGACCAGCAACATCATTGGCGCGACCAGCCTCGAACAACTGGAGAGCAACCTGGCCAGCGTCGAGTTGAGCCTGAGCGACGAGCTGCTGGCAGGGATCGAGGCGATTCACCAGGAGCAGCCCAACCCTGCGCCTTGAGCGCAATCCTGTAACGCCCTCTTCGCGGGTAACCCCGCGAAGAAGCCGCGTGCTGTACCGGGGTAGACACCATCGCCAAAAAATAAGACGATCCAGCCGGTGATTGACCACTCTACCCTATAAGAACAATGACAATGATGTTTACCCAACCCTCCGCGTCGCTGCGGCGCGTCAGCATCCTGGCCATTGACAAGGTGTTCGCTTCGACCTTGATGCAAGCCAAGGATTTCTTCCACCTCGCCAGCCTGCGCTACAGCAAGCAGCTGGGCCTGGGCCTGCAGCCCATGTTCGAAATCCGCCTGGTGAGCCCCGACGGCCAGCCTGTGGACAGTTTCAGCAATGTGCAGCTACCGGTCGACGGTGGCCTGGACGACGCCGATGTGATCATCCTCCCGGCCTACTGGGACGACTTCGACAACCTGCTGCAACGCTACCCACAGGTGCTACCGTGGCTGCGTGACCAGCATGCGCGCGGCGCGGTGCTGTGCGCCGAGGCCAGTGGAGTGTTCTGGCTGGCCGAGTCCGGCCTGCTCGATGGCAAGGAGGCGACCACCTACTGGCGCTTCTTCAACAGCTTTGCCGAGCGCTTTCCGAAGATCCGGCTGAACCAGGACAAGCACCTGACCGACGCCGACAATATCTATTGCGCGGGCGGCGCTACCTCGGCCTGCGACCTGTACATCTACCTGATCGAACGCTTCTGCGGCGCCAACGTGGCCCGTGCCGTGGCCCGCGACATCCTCTACGAAGTCCAGCGCAACTACACCCCGGGGCGTATGGGCTTTGGCGGGCAGAAGCTGCACCAGGACCTGATCATCCTGCAGATCCAGCATTGGCTGGAAGAGCACTTCGCCGACAAGTTCCGCTTCGAGGATGTGGCCCGCAACCACGGCATGAGCATCCGCAACTTCATGCGCCGTTTCCAGGGCGCGACGGGCGACAAGCCGCTGCACTACCTGCAACGGCTACGGATCGAGACAGCCAAGGGGTTGCTGTCGAGTACGCGCAAGAGCATCAAGACCATCAGCTATGAGGTCGGTTATGACGATGCCAGTTTCTTTGCGCGGCTGTTCCGTCAGCACACCGAGTTGTCGCCGAACCAGTATCGGCAACAGTTCATGCAAGAGGCTTGAGGCCAATGGGGCTGCTTTGCAGCCCATCGCCGGCAAGCCAGCTCCCACAGGTATTGCACACACATCAAGGGCTGCGCTGAACCTGTGGGAGCTGGCTTGCCGGCGATGGGCCGCAACGCGGCCCCAAAAAACTTACGGCTTGTGCGCGCGCGACAGGAATTCGTGCGACTGCATCTCCAGCAACCGGCTCAGGGTGCGCTGGAACTCGAAGCTCAGACGCCCACCGGTATACAGATCCTTCAGCTCCACCTCAGCCGAAATGATCAACTTGACGTTACGGTCGTAGAACTCGTCCACCATGTTGATGAAACGGCGGGCGATGTCGTCGGTGGTCACGCCCATCTGCTCCACGTTGCTCAGCAGCACGGCATGGAAAATCTTGCCCAGCTCGATGTAGTCGTTCTGGCTGCGCGGCCCGTCGCACAGGGCGCGGAAGTCGAACCAGGCAACGTCATCGCAAGTACGCAGCGCATTGATCGGGCGGTTCTCGATCATCAGCACATCGTTCTCGACCGCCTGGGTGCACTCAGGGGTCAGCGCCTTGAAGCTGGCGCGCATGCTCTGGTGCGCCGCATCGTTGAGCGGGAAGTGGAACAGCTCGGCCTGCTCCAGGTGACGCAGGCGGTAGTCAACGCCGCTGTCGACGTTCACCACGTCGGTATACTGCTTGATCATGGCGATGGCCGGCAGGAAGCGCGCACGTTGCAGGCCGTCCTTGTACAGGCCGTCCGGCACGATGTTGGAGGTGGCCACCAGCGACACGCCGTTCTTGAACAGCTCTTCCATCAAGGTGCCGAGAATCATGGCATCGGTAATGTCCGACACGAAGAATTCGTCGAAGCAGATTACCTTGGCTTCTTCGCTGAAGCGCTTGGCAATGATGGTCAGCGGGTTCTTCTCGCCCTTGAGGGTTTTCATTTCCTCGTGCACACGCTTCATGAAGCGGTGGAAGTGCGTACGCATCTTCTGCTTGAACGGCAGCGCTTCGTAGAAGGTATCGACCAGGTAGGTCTTGCCTCGCCCTACCCCACCCCAGAAGTACAGGCCCTTGACCGGGGTCTGCTCCTTCTTGCCGAACAGCTTGCCGAACACGCCCGGCTTGTTGTTCTGCGCGTGCACCAGGTCGTCGTACAGGCGCTGCAGGTGACGCACCGCAGTTTCCTGCGCCGCGTCATGGAAGAAGTCGGGACGTTTCAGATCTGCTTGATAGCGTTCTAAGGGAGTCATGATTCGTTAGCGAGGCAACAAAAAACGGGCCGTCACTGTAGCGACAGGCCCGCTTAATGGCAATGAGACTTGCGTCAATATGCCTCAGCCCGAGTGGAATACCTGTGGGAGCGGGCGCGCCCGCGAACACCGGCGAAGCCGGTGCCACGCACCGCGGTGCCTGCTTCGCGAGCTTGCCCGCTCCTACAGATAAACATCCTCAGTCCTGCTGGGGTGCCAGGGCATCACGCAGGCTTTGAATGGCCGCATCACGGGCCTCGGCGCTGTCGAACTGCGGCCCGTCGGCAACCTGTTCGCCGTTCAGCCACAGGCCGAAGCCCAGGCCTTCGACGCGCACATCCGCCTCGCCACCTTGTTGCAGTTGCTTGCTGACGGCACCGGCGCTCTTACCGTCGGCGAAGCTGCGCGACAGCAGCAGTTGCTCGCCATCAGCGGCCAGCAGGCGGAAGCGGAAGCTGCCGTCTTCGTCACGGAAGCTGACGAAGCGCGCGCTCTTGGCGGCTTTCTTCTTCACTTCGGTATTGGCCTGCACGCCACTGCGGAACGAACGCAGGCCAACGGACTCGCGCAGTTGTTCGAGGAACGGCGTGGCGATCTTGCGGGCCTTGGCGGCGCCGGCCAGCAGGATGTCTTCCAGGTCCGCCGGGCGGGCGATCAACTGGTGGTAGTACTCGCGTTTTTCGGCCAACTGGCCGTCCAGCAGCTGGAACAGGCGTTGCTTGGCATCACCCCAGCCCAAGCCCTGCAACAGCTCTTCGCGGAACCCGGCACATTGTTCAGGCGTCGAGAAGGCCTGGAACAGGGTGAACAGGTGCGAATTGTCCGGGTCTTTCGCTTCGCCTGGGGCGCGCGAGTCGGTGACGATGCGCGAGATGGCGTCTTTCATGTCCTTGGCGCTGGTGAACAACGGGATGGTGTTGTCATAGCTCTTGGACATCTTGCGCCCGTCCAGGCCCGGCAGGGTCGCCACGCTTTCCTCGATCACCGCCTCCGGCAGGGCGAAGAAGTCCTTGCCTTGGCCGAACAGGTGGTTGAAGCGCTGGCCGATGTCACGGGCCATTTCCACGTGCTGGATCTGGTCGCGGCCGACCGGCACCTTGTTGGCGTTGAACATCAGGATGTCGGCAGCCATCAGCACCGGGTAGCTGAACAGGCCCATGGTCACGCCAGCGTCCGGGTCTTCGCCGGCCTCGACGTTCTTGTCCACCGAGGCCTTGTAGGCATGGGCACGGTTCAGCAGGCCCTTGGCAGCAACGCAGGTCAACAGCCAGGTCAGCTCGGGGATTTCCGGGATGTCGGACTGGCGGTAGAAGGTCACTTTGTCCGGGTCCAGGCCACCGGCCAGCCAGGTCGCGGCGATTTCCAGGCGCGAACGCTGGATGCGCAGCGGGTCGTCGCACTTGATCAGGGCGTGGTAGTCGGCCAGGAAGTAGAACGAGTCGACACCGGGCTGCTGGCTGGCACGGATCGCCGGGCGGATGGCGCCGGCGTAGTTGCCCAGGTGCGGTGTGCCGGTGGTGGTGATACCGGTAAGAATGCGCGTGGTCATGGGTGTTCGCTTATTCAGGCTTGGCTCAGTTCGAAAGGCGCGGCAGCAGCAGATCCTTCAGATCGGTCAGCTTGCCATGGAAGAAGTGTCCGCATTCTGCCACTTTCAGCAGCTCATGGGGGCGCGACAGGCTGTCGGACCATTCGTAAACCAGCTGCGGCGCAACGACTTCGTCGGCATCCGGCTGCACCACGGTGATCGGGCAGCGCTGCGGCAGCGGGAATTCGGCCGTCAGGCGCATGACTGCCGGGGCGATCATGAACAGGTGCTGCAACTCGGTGCCTGCAGCCTCCAGGCGGCCGGCCAGGCTGGTGGCGACGAAGCCGCCGAACGAGAAGCCCATCAGCACCAGCGGCAGTTCAGGATGTCTGGCCCGCAGCCAGGCTGCGGCAGCCTCGGCATCGGCCACTTCGCCTGCGCCCATGTCATGGCTGCCGGCGCTTTGGCCAACGCCACGGTAATTGAAACGCAGGGTGACGTAACCGGCATCGCGGGCGGTGCGTTGCAGCGTCGAGACCACCTTGTTGAGCATGGTGCCGCCCTGAACCGGGTTGGGGTGGCAGATCAGCACCGCGCCACGGGCATCGGCCACATCAAGGTACAAGGCTTCCAGCTGGCCACTGGGGCCATCGATGAACAAGGGGGTTTCGCGGACAAGCAAGGCACTACTCCGTGACCTCGGGAGGGGTCGATTCGTCTAGGTGAGGAATTCTGTTCTGATTTGCGATCGCTCGCGGTATACAGCGCAGGTCTGAGCCGTTAACGTAAAGCAAAGCCGTTTATAGAGGAAGGACTCGTGGAACTCTCGCTCCTTGTTTGGTTGTTGCCAACCCTGGCCCTGGTCATTGGCGTGGTCGTCGGTTTCGTCGTGGCCCGCCTGCTGCCCAATGCCGCGCCCAGCAGCACACAGCGTCAGCTGGATGACATCCAGAAGCGTTTCGACAGCTACCAGAACGAAGTGGTCACCCACTTCAACAGCACCGCCGTGCTGGTCAAGAAACTGACCCAAAGCTACCAGGACGTGCAGGATCACCTGGCCGAAGGCGCCAACAGCCTGGCCCTGGATGAAGTCACTCGCCAACGCCTGCTGGCTGCACTGCACTCCGAAGCGCCGCAAGGCCCACGTGACCGTCTGACCCCGCCGAAAGACACCGCCGAAGTGCCACGCGACTATGCGCCCAAAGCGCCCAACTCGCCGGGCATGCTGGATGAGAGCTACGGGCTCAAGCGTTAATCCGCTGAACATGAAAAAGGCCTCGCAAGAGGCCTTTTTTGTGCAACCTGCATTAACCAGATACGCTTGTTACAGCGCCTTGGCTTGACTCTTTTCCAGCACGTCGATGCGCTGATTCAGCTCGCGTATCGATTCAATCAACGGCGCCACCAACTTCTGGTAGTCCACAGTTAACATTTCACTCTTTTGATGAACGAGCTCTGGATAAACCGCTTGGACATCTTGAGCCATCAAGCCAATATCTTTTCGCCCCGTTTCTTTCCAGGTGAACGTTACGCCTTGCAGCCTCAGCAACTGCTCAGTAGCCCCCTGCAAGACCTCGGGAGAGGTCTTCAGCCGTGCATCACTGAAAGGACAGCATGGCTGGCCTACATCACCGCTGGCCAGAACCGCTCCGCTGGCAGCGACAGATACGAGAACCAGAGCGATGCGAGAAACTGCATTTTTAAACTTCATGATTATGCCTTCAGGTGATCAACGGATACGGAGTAATTTCCGTCTGCACACCCAAACTAAGCCCCCACTTTAACTTCCTCCATGAGAGCATTCTTAAGATACTCGTGAAAAACGAAGCGATTACGTAGGAATTTTATGGGGCTCAAGCGACACAGCAGCTGAGCGCCTGCTCCACATCAGCCAGCAAATCGTCGATATCCTCTAACCCAACCGAAAGCCGAACCAGTCCCTCGGAAATACCATGATGCTCGCGCTCTTTAGGCGTATAGCTAGAGTGCGTCATGCTCGCCGGATGCTGCGCCAACGACTCGGCATCCCCCAGGCTCACCGCCCGTGCAAACAGCTGTAGCGCATTCATGAAGCGCCGCCCCGCCTCGATACCGCCCTTGAGCTCGAAAGCGATCATGCCGCCCGGCAAACGCATCTGCCGTTGCGCCAGTTCGTACTGGGCGAACGACGGCAAACCCGGGTAATGAATCAGCTCCACCTGCGGCTGCCGGGCCAGAAACTCGGCCACCTGCCGGGCATTGCTGCAATGCCGGTCCATGCGCAGGGCCAGGGTCTTGATCCCGCGCATCAGCAACGCCGCATCGTGTGGCGACATTACTGCCCCGGTCATGTCTTTCAGCCCTTCCAGGCGAATACGGTCGACCAGCGCCTTGCGCCCCACAACCAGGCCGGCGGTGATGTCACCATGGCCACTGAGGTACTTGGTTGCCGAATGCACCACTAGGTCCGCACCCAGTTCAAGTGGCCGCTGCAAGTAAGGCGTGCAGTAGGTGTTATCCACCACGACATGCACATCATGCCCCTGCACGGCCTGGGCGACCGCCGCGATGTCCACCAGTTGCATGTTGGGGTTAGCCGGTGTTTCGAAGTAGATCATCCGTGTTTTACTGTTGATCGCCGCTTTCAATGCCTTGGCATCGTTCAGGTCGACATGGCGGACCTTCACCCCGAATTCACCAATACCGTGGTGCAGAAAAGCGAAGGTACAGCCATACAAGGTGCGCCCGACAATCAGTTCATCACCCGGCCGCAACAGGGTCCAGATGGTCGAGGTAATAGCGCCCATACCCGACGCCAACGCCAACCCCGCCTCACCGCCCTCCAGTGAAGCCATGCGTTGTTCCAGCAGGGCCAGGGTGGGGTTGGAGATGCGGCTGTAGAAATGCCCCGCCTCCTCCCCAGCAAAGCACGCAGCGCCGTATTCAACAGTGGGGAAGGCATAGGTAGCGGTCTGGTACACCGGCGGCACCAACGCACCACCGTGGGAAAGCGGGTCGTAGCCATGGTGAATGGCCCGTGTGGAAAAACCGGTGTTGTTATGGGAGTCGCGCATGGCAACAGCCTCTTGTGGTTTGCTATAAGCTTATGCCACCGAGCTGCCCGATTTTTTCCAAAGTAGCCCACGCATCTGCGTGCATACTGGAACAAAAACAATAAATAACGGATCAGGAGGGCAAAATATGCCTTCAAGCCTCGACCGCACCGACCGCGCCCTGCTAGCCGCTCTGCAGGACAACGCCCGCCTCACCGTCGCCGAGCTCGCCGACCAGGTGGCACTCACCACCTCGCCCTGCTGGCGCCGGGTAAAGCTGCTGGAAGACAACGGCTACATCACCGGCTACCAGGCCATCCTCTCGCCCAAGTCGCTGGGGTTTGGCGTGACCGCGTTCGTTAGCATCATGATGGATTCGCACACCAAGGACATGGCACTGGCGTTCGAGCAGCGGCTGATGGAAATTCCCGAGATCGTGGCCTGCCACAACATCTCCGGGCGCTATGACTTTTTGCTGGAAATTCTGGCTAGGGACCTGGAGTCGTTCGGGGAATTCACCCGGGAAGTGCTGCAGCGGTTGCCGGGGGTGAAGGAGATCTATTCGAGTTTTTCCTACAAGGCGGTGAAGGAAAGACGGGTGATACCTGTGTCGGAGAAACACATCTAGGACAGCTCCCTCCAATCACCAGGAACGTTCCTACTGACATACAGCCTGCATCTGACATACAGAAAACTCGCCCCCGGGCACACTTCCCTGCCTTTCACCCAGGGACGACTCCATGGCCAGCCTTCTTCCAGAATTCATCATCCGTAAACTCGAAGGTCGAACATTCGACAGCTTCGACCATTTCTCCCAATGCTTCTGGCTGGCGATCGCAGAGGACCCAATCTACAGCCAGCAATTCATCCCCGCCCAACTCAACCGCCTCAAGAAAGGCTGGCCCCCTCGTGCGCCATTCCATGAGACGGCAAAGGGTCTGCGCTCCTATCAGCTATGCCACCTGAACCCGCCCGAGTGGGGTGGGTTGATGTACGACGCTGAAAACCTACGGATCATGAGCGCCATGCAATACGCGCTTTCATCGGAGACACCATGGTGATCAGCCTGAAACCTTGCCTCGCCGACTATTCATACGATGAGTTCCGGTCGATTGTTGAGGCGTTGATTCAGGCGACAGGCTCACGTGATTGGCAGGACCGATTGCTGGAACACTTTATCGAAGTGGTTGCGCACCCTGAGGGCTCTGACCTTATCTATAACCCAGAGCAGCAGCAGGCTAGCTGCGCCGAGCAGATAGTGGCGCGCATCGTGGCGTGGCGCAGGTCAAAAGAGCTCTCCGTATTCAGTGACTTGCGGTGAGCAACCCAAGCCATGAACGAGTTGACTGATCAAGTACTCGAAGCGTTGTACAAGTACCCGGAACTGCTGAAGCAGGTACCTGCGGGTTCACTTCTGCACAGGGTTCAAGCGTCTCGCTACGATACCAACCCAGTGAACTACCGCGCCGATTCCGATACCCGCTACGCCGACCCTTCCAAACAGGTTGGCGTCTACTACTTGGGCTGTTCTGCAGAAGTTGCCGTCGCCGAGTCGTTCCAGCCGGGCCAAGGCATTGATGATCAACCGGTACGTCTTTCGCGACTGGAACAGACGTCGCTACATTTACTCAGGACGGCACGCGAATTGTACGTGGTCGACGTTGCTGCTCTGGCGAACCGAGCGACTCATCACAAAATACGGGATATCGTTCAGGCTAAGGGCCAAGGCAAAGAAGGTTATGCCTTCACACGAAAGCTCAGCCAAGTGTGCATGAGCCAAGGGCAAGTTGATGGCCTGCTTTATCCGTCAGCGGTCTATAGCGTTACCGGGTCCATGGACGGATGCAACATCGTGCTGTTCGAAGGTCGCTCAATCCAGATCGAAGCGATACGCCATCAGGCTGTGAGCTTGGCAGTGTTGCAAAATGGTGAAACGGTAGTAGAGTTTCTTTACAGCCTGGGCGTAGCGCTGGAGTAGACGCGAAGCCCGACTTTCCTTGAAAGATCAGAATTCACTGCCCAGCTTCGAATGCGTTCAAAAAGTCGCGCTTGATGACTTCCACTGCCGCAGTGTTATCCAGCAAATGAAAGCGTGGCAATACGTTGCTCGGTTCACCGGGCTCTGAATAATCCATGTTGCCGACCAGGTGCTGAACCAGAAAATTCATGGCTTCGGTATCCGCAGGGTCCACTTCGAGCGACTGAATCAACCCGTCGACAAATGGCCTCGGCTTGTTCTCGGCGAACTGGAAAGACGGGTAGTATTTTCTGCGATTGCCAGTGTTCGTGTATGCGAGCAACTTACCGGCTTTTGTCTTCTGACTCAGTGCCTGCTTGGAAATGCCCAGTATTTCACAGGCCGTTCTGGCATCCAGCAACTCGCAACGGCTGATCACACGCTCGAACGCGCGTGCTTTCATCTTGGCCATGGCCTCCTGGTTACGTGTTGCAACACTGCGCTTCGCTTCGACGTCCACCTTGGCGAGGGCAGCAAAAGCTTTTTCGTCTGCGAGGGCCACGGCTTTCAGCACTACAGCTTCCGACGCACGTGCAAGGTGCTCCTCAAAGCGCTGTCTTAGTGCGTCTTTGGCAGCCTCTAGGCAAGCGAATGCAGGGTGAGTCGCTGTGTGGGTAGCGGTTGTCATCGGGCCTCCTCCAGCCTGAGCAGCCTTCTTGCACACAAAGTATGCTTACAATCACGAACTGTCAACTTGTCAACAAGTCAATATGTAAATAGATCGCTACTCGTCGCGATGCAACGCCGCTACAAGGGACCGAGCAGACCTTTGGGACAAGAAATAAAAAACCCCGCCGAAGCGGGGTTTTTATTGCAGGCCAGCGCTTAGATCGCGCCACGCTGACGCAGCACGTCCAGCACCAGCTTCACGCCTTCATCCACGCTGGTGGACTGGGTGTCGATCACCAGGTCAGCATCCAGCGGCACATCGAACGGGAAGCTTTCGCCCGGGATGTTGTCGCCGCCGGCAGCATACAGCCCTTGCGGGTCGCGCTCGCGGCAGGCCAGTGGCGAGGCCTGGACGTAGACGGTTACCAGACGGTCTTTGCCGATCAACGCCTTGGCCTGTTCGCGGCCTTCGGCGTCCGGAGCCACGAACGCAGCCAGGGTCAGCAAGCCGGCTTCGTTGAACTGGCGCGCCACATGGGCGGCGCGGCGCCAGTTCTCGGTGCGGCCGGCGCGGTCCTGTGGCAGGCCCTTGTTCAGGTCGTGGCGCAGGTTCTGGCCGTCGAGCACGTAAACCGCACGGCCCATGTCGAACAGCTTGCGCTCCACGGCGTAGGCCAGGGTGCTCTTGCCGGCGCCAGACAGGCCGCTGAACAGCACGGTGGCTGGCTGCTGACCGAAGCGCAGTGCACGCTCTTCAGTCGACACGTGAGCCTGCTTGCCATGCTGGCCGGTGCTGCCGTGCGGCAGTACTGGCGGGGCGATGATCATGCCGGCGCCGACAGTGCCGTTGGTCAGGCGGTCGATGACGATGAACGCACCGGTGGTGCGGTTGCTGTCGTAACCGTCCAGCGCGATCGAAGCGTCCAGGGCAACCTTGACGCGGCCGATCTCGTTCAGTTGCAGTGCGCTGGCAGCGCCCTGCTCCAGGGTATTCACATCAACCTTGTGGGTGATGCTGGCAATCGAGCCCGGCACGTAGCTGGTGGCGCGCTTGATGTCGTACTTCTTGCCCGGCAGCATCGGCTCTTCGGCCATCCACACCAGCATGGCGTCGAACTGGTCGGTTACCGGCGGTACGTTGTCGGCGTGTACCAGCAGGTCGCCACGGGAGATGTCGATCTCGTCTTCCATGGTCAGGGTCACGGCCTGGCCTGGGCCTGCGTTTTCCAGTTCACCCTCATAGGTGACGATGGACTTGACGCGGCTGCTCTTGCCCGACGGCAGCACGACGATTTCGTCGCCCTTGTGTACCACGCCGCTGGCGATGGTGCCGGCGAAGCCACGGAAGTTCAGGTTCGGGCGGTTCACGTACTGCACCGGGAAGCGCAGGTCGGTGAAGTTGCGGTCGGCCGACACTTCGACGGTTTCGAGGATTTCCATCAGCGTCGGGCCGGCGTACCACGGCGAACGCTCGCTGTGGTTGACCACGTTGTCGCCCTTGAGCGCCGACATCGGCACGAAGTGCAGGCTGCTCGGGGTCAGGTTGATGGCGTCGGCAAACTTCAGGTAGTCGGCCTTGATGGATTCGAAGACTTCCTGGTCGAAGCCCTTCAGGTCCATCTTGTTGACCGCGACCACGATGTGCTTGATGCCCAGCAACGAAGCAATGTAGCTGTGGCGGCGGGTCTGGGTCTGCACGCCGTAGCGGGCATCGACCAGGATGATCGCCAGGTCGCAGGTGGACGCACCGGTGGCCATGTTGCGGGTGTACTGCTCGTGGCCCGGGGTGTCGGCGATGATGAACTTGCGCTTGGCAGTGGAGAAGTAGCGGTAGGCGACATCGATGGTGATGCCCTGCTCGCGCTCGGCCTGCAGGCCGTCTACCAGCAGCGCCAGGTCGACTTCTTCGCCGGTGGTGCCGACTTTCTTCGAATCACGGGTGATGGCCTCGAGGTGGTCCTCGTAGATCATCTTCGAGTCGTGCAGCAGGCGCCCGATCAGGGTGCTCTTGCCGTCGTCAACGTTGCCGCAGGTCAGGAAGCGCAGCAGTTCCTTGCGCTCGTGCTGGGCCAGGTAGGCGAGGATGTCCTCGCTGATCAGATCAGATTGGTGCGACATGGAGTAACCCTGAAATTAGAAGTAGCCTTGGCGTTTCTTGTCTTCCATGGAACCGGCGCCATCGTGGTCGATGACACGGCCCTGGCGCTCGGACGTACGGGTCAGGAGCATTTCCTGAATGATGTCCGTCAGGGTCTCGGCTTCCGACTCGACAGCACCCGTCAACGGGTAGCAACCGAGGGTACGGAAACGCACCTTCTTCTTGACGATGCGCGCTTTCTCTTCATCGGTGAGATGCTCGAGGATGCGCTCGTCGTCGATCATGATCAGGGTGCCGTTCTTCTCGATCACTTCGCGCTCAGCGGCGAAGTACAGCGGCACGATCGGGATGCCTTCGAGGTAGATGTACTGCCAGATGTCCAGCTCGGTCCAGTTCGACAGCGGGAAGACGCGGATCGACTCGCCCTTGTTGACCTTGCCGTTGTACACGTTCCACAGCTCGGGGCGCTGGTTTTTCGGGTCCCAGCGGTGCTTGCTGTCCCGGAACGAATACACACGCTCCTTGGCCCGCGACTTCTCTTCGTCGCGGCGCGCGCCACCGAAGGCGGCGTCGAAACCATGCTTGTCCAGTGCCTGCTTCAGGCCCTGGGTCTTCATGATGTCGGTGTGCTTGGAGCTGCCATGGGTGAACGGGTTGATGCCCTGCGCCACACCCTCGGGGTTGACGTGGGTGATCAGTTCCAGGCCCATTTCCTCGACCATCTTGTCGCGGAAGCTGTACATCTCCTGGAATTTCCACTGGGTGTCGACGTGCATCACCGGGAACGGCAGCTTGCCCGGGAAGAAGGCCTTGCGCGCCAGGTGCAGCATCACGGCGGAATCCTTGCCGATCGAGTACAGCATCACCGGGTTATCGAACTCGGCGGCCACCTCGCGGATAATGTGGATGCTCTCCGCCTCCAGCTGTTTCAAGTGCGTCAGTTTGTCGACCATGGCTACTCACGAAAAACGATCTTATGGACGGCCTGCGGGCCGTGTTCGAGCGAGCCACTTTATCACAGCGGCTTCTTCTATTTAGGCGGCGGGCTAGATCGAAAAGGTCTAACGATATGACTGGGGGTTTGGGCTGAAACGGGGGCCGCCCTGCGGCCCTTCGCGGGCATGCCCGCTCCCACAGAGACCGCATCGCTCTCAAATCCTGTGACGATCCTGTGGGAGCGGGCGCGCCCGCGAAGAAGGCAACATCGATCTCAGATGGGGTTCGGGCAATCGATGAACAGGTGCTCCACGGCAAAGCGCCGCGCCAGGTAATCACCCAGTGCCTGCACCCCGTATCGCTCGGTCGCATGGTGCCCGGCCGCGATGAAGCTGACGCCGTTCTCGCGTGCACTGTGGTAGGTCTGCTCGGATGCCTCACCCGTCAGGTACAGGTCCACTCCGGCCGCAATCGCCGTATCGATGTAACCCTGCCCGCCCCCGGTACACCAGCCGACCCGACGGATCATCTCGTCGCCTTCGATCAGCAACGGCTCACGTCCCAGCACTTCCTGCACGCGCCGGGCAAAGTCGCGGGCCGTCATCGGTTCGACCAGCGAGCCGACCAGTCCCACCACCTTGGGGTTTTCCGGGTCCAGCGGCCCTTCGACGGTGATGTCCAGTTGCCGTGCCAGCTGCACGTTGTTGCCCACGTCCGGGTGCACATCCAGCGGCAGGTGAAATGCCAGCAGGCTGATATCGTTGTTCAGCAGGGTCTTCAGCCGACGCTGACGAATGCCTGTGATGCACGGGTTCTCACCCTTCCAGAAGTAACCATGGTGCACCAGTACCAGGTCGGCCTCGGCCTCGACTGCGGCATCCAGCAACGCCTGGCTGGCGGTAACACCGCTGACGATGCGGCTGACCTGCGGCCGGCCTTCGACCTGCAGGCCATTGGGGCAATAATCCTGGATCTTCGCGCTGCCCAGGTAGCGTTCGGCTTCCTCGACCAGGGTGTTGAGAGCGACGGCCATGAAAATCTCCTCGAAAACTGCGCTTTTCTCGGGCGCAACGCCCGTATAATGCCGGCCATTATGGGCCGTCGCCGGCACTGGGGGAACCGGTGTATGATCGCGCGCGCTCATGCCCCACTGCGCGGCCAATGGCCCCTGCTCTTTCCAGGATTCGTTCATGTTCAAGGCGTTTCGTTACTTTGGCTGGCCCCTGCTCACCGGCGTGCTGATCGCCATGCTGATCATCCAGCGCTTCCCGGAATGGGTCGGCCTGCCCAGCCAGGACGTCAACCTGCAACAGGCGCCGCAAACCACCCGCATCATGCAGGGCCCGGTATCTTACGCCGACGCGGTGACGCTGGCCGCGCCTGCGGTGGTCAACCTGTACACCACCAAAGTGGTGAACAAAAGCGCCCACCCATTGTTCGAAGACCCACAGTTCCGCCGCTTCTTCGGCGACAACCTGCCCAAGCAGCGCCGCTGGGAGTCGAGCCTGGGCTCGGCAGTGATCATGAGCCCCGAGGGCTACCTGCTGACCAATAACCATGTCACCAGCGGGGCCGACCAGATCGTCGTGGCGTTGAAGGATGGCCGCGAAACCCTGGCCCGAGTGATCGGCAGCGACCCGGAAACCGACCTGGCAGTGCTGAAGATCGACCTGAAGAACCTGCCGGCGATCACCATCGGCCGTTCTGACACCATTCACATCGGCGACGTGTCGCTGGCCATCGGTAACCCGTTCGGCGTCGGCCAGACCGTCACCATGGGTATCATCAGCGCCACCGGCCGTAACCAGCTGGGCCTGAACAACTACGAAGACTTCATCCAGACCGACGCCGCCATCAACCCGGGTAACTCGGGCGGCGCCTTGGTCGATGCCAATGGCAACCTGGTCGGTATCAACACCGCCATCTTCTCCAAGTCGGGCGGTTCGCAAGGCATCGGCTTCGCCATCCCGGTGAAACTGGCATTGGAGGTGATGAAGTCGATCGTCGAGCATGGCCAGGTGATCCGTGGGTGGCTGGGCATCGAAGTACAGCCGCTGAGCCAGGAACTGGCCGAGTCGTTCGGCATGAAGGACCGCCCGGGTATCGTGGTGGCGGGCATCTTCCGCGAAGGGCCGGCGGCCAAGGCCGGGCTGCAACTGGGTGACGTGATTCTGAGCATCAACGGGGAACCGGCCGGTGACGGGCGCAAGTCGATGAACCAGGTGGCACGGATCAAGCCCAACGAGAAGATCACCATCGAGGTGATGCGCAATGGGCAGCAGTTGAAGCTGATTGCCGAGGTGGGGCTGCGGCCACCACCTGCTCCGGCAGCCACACAAGAAGAGAAGTAAAAAATGGGGCCGCTTAGCGGCCCCATTTGCATCAGTGCAGGATCTGGCTGAGGAACAACTTGGTCCGGTCACTGCGCGGCCGGTCGAAGAAGTCATCCGGCGCCGCCTGCTCCACGATCTCCCCCTTGTCCATGAAGATCACCCGGTTCGCCACGGTGCGGGCAAAGCCCATTTCGTGGGTTACACAGAGCATGGTCATGCCATCCTCGGCCAGGCCCACCATGGTATCGAGCACTTCCTTGACCATTTCCGGGTCCAGCGCCGAGGTCGGTTCGTCGAACAGCATGATCTTCGGCTTCATGCACAGCGCACGGGCAATCGCCACGCGCTGCTGCTGGCCACCGGACAACTGCCCCGGGTACTTGTGCGCCTGCTCCGGAATGCGCACGCGCTCCAGATAATGCATGGCAATTTCCTCGGCCTTGCGCCGTGGCATCTTGCGCACCCACATCGGTGCCAGGGTGCAGTTTTCCAGAATGCTCAGGTGCGGGAACAGGTTGAAGTGCTGGAACACCATGCCCACCTCGCGGCGGATGGCCTCGATCTGCTTGAGGTCGTTGGTCAGCTCCACGCCATCCACCACGATGCGCCCCTGCTGGTGTTCTTCCAGGCGGTTGAGGCAACGGATAGTGGTGGACTTGCCCGAACCGGACGGCCCGCA
This sequence comes from Pseudomonas sp. RV120224-01b, assembly GCF_003208145.1. NCBI lineage: Bacteria > Pseudomonadati > Pseudomonadota > Gammaproteobacteria > Pseudomonadales > Pseudomonadaceae > Pseudomonas > Pseudomonas sp. RV120224-01b. The sequence continues at coordinate 313,721 of NZ_QKMQ01000002.1, forward strand.
CAGCACGATTCGCTCGCCCTGGCGCACGTTCAGGTTGATGTCCTTGAGCACATGGAACTGGCCATACCACTTGTTCACACCCTGCATCTGGATGATGCCTTCGGGGCCAGCAGGCTGCTTGATCGCTTCACTCATTTCGAAACTCCTAACGCTTGTGGCCAGTGTCCAGCTTGCGCTCCAGGTGCATGGAGTAGCGGGACATACCGAAACAGAAAATCCAGAACACCAGGGCGGCGAACACATAGCCCTCGGTGGCCATGCCCAGCCAGGCCGGGTCGGCGGCGGCTTGCTTGACGCTGTTCAGCAGGTCGAACAGGCCGATGATGATCACAAGGCTTGTGTCCTTGAACAGGGCAATGAAGGTGTTGACTATGCCGGGGATCACCAGCTTGAGCGCCTGCGGCAGAATCACCAGGCCCATCGCGCGCCAGTAGCCCAGGCCCATGGCCGCAGCGGCTTCGTACTGGCCCTTGGGAATGGCTTGCAGGCCCCCGCGTACCACTTCGGCGATGTACGCCGACTGGAACAGGATCACGCCGATCATCGCCCGCAGCAGCTTGTCGAAGCTCATGCCTTCAGGCAGGAACAACGGCAGCATCACCGACGACATGAACAGCACGGTGATCAACGGCACGCCGCGCCAGAACTCGATGAAGGTCACGCACACCACCTTCACGGCCGGCATCCGCGAACGCCGGCCCAGGGCCAGCAGGATGCCCAGCGGCAAGGCGCCGACGATGCCCACGGTGGCGATCACCAGGGTCAGCATCAGCCCGCCCCACTGGCTGGTGGCCACGGTTTCCAGGCCAAGCACGCCGCCATGCAGCAGGGTGTAGGCCAGGATCGGGTACAGCACCAGGAACCCCAGGCCATAGAAGGCCTTGCGCGGGAAACGCTTGATGAACAGCGGTGCAGCGCCGAGCACGGCAAGCCACACGGTCAGGTCCACGCGCCAGCGCAACTCAGCCGGGTAATAGCCGTACATGAACTGGCCGAAGCGCTGCTGCACGAACACCCAGCAGGCGCCTTCCTTGGTGCAGTCGGCGCGGGTGGTGCCGACCCAGTTGGCATCGATCAACGCCCACTGGATAAGCGGCGGCACGATCAGCCACACCAGGTAGATGGCAAACAGGGTCAGCAGCGTGTTGAGCCAGCTGGAAAACAGATTGGCACGCATCCATGCGAGCACGCCGACGGTTTTCACCGGTGGCGGCATGTCGGGTTTGAAAACATGGGCATTCACGGGCGTATCCTCACCGCTCGATCAGCGCAATGCGCTTGTTGTACCAGTTCATCAGCAGCGAAATGCTGATGCTGATGGCGAGATAGACACTCATGGTGATCGCAATCACCTCGATGGCCTGGCCGGTCTGGTTGAGCACGGTACCGGCGAACAGCGAGACCATCTCCGGATAACCGATACCGGCCGCCAGCGACGAGTTTTTCGCCAGGTTCAGGTATTGGCTGGTCAGCGGCGGAATGATCACCCGCAGTGCCTGGGGGATGATCACCTTGCGCAGGGTCGGCCCCTCGCGCAGGCCCAGCGAGCGTGCGGCTTCGGTTTGGCCGTGGCTGACCGAACGGATGCCGGAACGCACGATTTCGGCAATGAAGGCGGCCGTATAGATCGTCAGGGCCAGGGTCAGCGCCAGCAGCTCGGGGATCAATACCCAGCCACCGACGAAGTTGAAGCCTTTCAGTTGCGGCACTTCCCAGGTCACCGGGCTGCCGAACAGCAGCACGCTCAGGCCCGGAATGGCGACGAACAACGCCAGCCCCACCCAGAACTTGTGAAACGGCACGCCGGTCTCGTCGAAGCGCTTGTTGGCATAACGCACCATCACCACGATCGCCATCACCGCCACGGCCAAGGCAACGACGAACGGCCAGAAGCCGTCGGCCATCGAAGCGCCGGGCATGTTCAGGCCACGGTTACTGATAAAGAAGGTGTCGTCGATGTTGATGCTGCCCCGCGGTCCCGGCAGGGTCAGAAACACGGCGAAGTACCAGAACAGGATCTGCAACAACGGCGGAATGTTGCGGAAGGTTTCCACATACACGGTCGCCAGCTTGTTGATCATCCAGTTAGGCGACAACCGAGCCACACCGATGATGAACCCCAGGATCGTCGCCAGAATGACACCGATGAAGGTCACCAGCAGGGTATTGAGCAGGCCGATGACGAACACCCGCGCATAGCTGTCGGATTCGACATACGGGATCAGGTGCTGGGCGATGCCGAAGCCGGCACTGCGGTCGAGAAAGTCGAAGCCCGAGGTAATCCCCCGGTGTTGCAGGTTGGTTTGCGTGTTGTGGAACAGGTACCAGCCCAGGCCGACCACGAAAACGATCGTGAGGATCTGGAACAGCCACGCGCGCACACGCGGATCGTTAAGGGACAAGCCCTTGGGTGCGCCGATTTGATTTTGCATGAAGTGCCCCGGACAGTAGGGATTCGAACAGCCTGCGGCGGCGGGATGCCGCCGCAGGGTGCAGCCATCAGCGCACAGGTGGCGCGTACTGGATGCCGCCGTTGTTCCACAGGGCGTTCATGCCACGGTCGATCTTCAGGTCGGTGCTCTGGCCCAGGTTCTTCTCGAACACTTCGCCGTAGTTGCCGACTTGCTTCACGATTTGCACTACCCAGTCTTTGGGCAGCTTGAGGTCCTTGCCGTACTCACCGTCCGCGCCCAGCAGGCGAGCGACGTCCGGGTTTTTGGTGGCCTTGGCTTCGGCCTCGACATTCTTCGAGGTGATGCCCGCCTCTTCGGCGTTGAGCATGGCGAACAGGGTCCACTTGACGATGCTGAACCACTCCTCGTCACCTTTACGCACCACCGGGCCCAGTGGCTCCTTGGAGATGGTCTCCGGCAGCACCACGTACTCGGTCGGCGCGGCCAGCTTGGAGCGCTGGGCGAACAGCTGCGACTTGTCCGAGGTCAGCACGTCGCAACGGCCCGATTCCAGCGACTTGGCGCTTTCGTCCGAGGTGTCGAAGGTGATCGGCGTGTACTTGAGGTTATTGGCGCGGAAGAAGTCCGACACGTTCAGCTCGGTGGTGGTACCGGCCTGGATACAGATGGTCGCGCCATCGAGCTCCTTGGCGCTGGAAACACCCAGCTTCTTGTTGACCAGGAAACCTACGCCGTCATAGTAGGTGACACCGGCAAACACCAGGCCCATGCCGGCATCGCGCGAGCTGGTCCAGGTGGTGTTGCGCGACAGCACGTCGACCTCGCCCGACTGCAGGGCGGTGAAGCGTTCCTTGGCGTTGAGCTGGCTGAACTTGACCTTGGTCGCATCGCCGAACACGGCGGCGGCCACGGCGCGGCACACATCGGCGTCGATACCGACGATCTTGCCCTGTGCATCAGGGACCGAGAAGCCCGGAAGACCGTCGCTCACGCCACACTGGACGAAGCCCTTCTTCTTTACCGCATCGAGGGTGGCGCCAGCCTGGGCGTTGCTCACGGCGCCCAGCGCGGCGGCAGCGGTCAGGACTGCCAGGGTGGTTTTCAACATCTTCATTCACAACCTCCAAATCGCTCTTGTTGTATCGAGCCGGAATTGCACCGCACCCTTTTGAGGCGTATCCGACCCGTATTGGCTTGTTATTGGGTCAATTGGCGCAATGGGCTGTTCTATGACAGCCTTCGCGTGCAAAGGGTGTTACCGTCACGGCCTGCCCTTTGCATCACAGGTTGAATTGCAAAGCGCGTACCAAAATTTCTGGCAGTAGCGTTTAAGCGCTCGTCAAGTAGGGAAAGTTGTATCGTTGCGACATTCTTTTTCCGACAATCATTTCCAGTGCCTTCTTTTCACGCACGCCATAACAAGACCCGCACACTTTCGGAGCAGTCATGACCAACCCGCTGATTCTCGAACCGCAGAAAACCGCTGATGCCTGTGTGATCTGGTTGCACGGTCTGGGTGCAGACCGTTACGACTTCCTACCTGTGGCCGAATTCATGCAGGAGCGCCTGGCCACCACCCGCTTCATCATGCCCCAGGCCCCAACCCGCCCGGTGACCATCAATGGCGGCTACGCCATGCCCAGCTGGTACGACATCAAGGCCATGACCCCGGCCCGCGCCATTGACGAAGCGCAGCTGGAGGAATCGGCCGAACAGGTGATTGCCCTGATCAAGGCCGAGCAGGCCAAAGGCATCAACCTGTCGCGTATTTTCCTGGCCGGTTTCTCCCAGGGTGGCGCGGTGGTGCTGCACACTGCCTATATAAAGTGGCAAGAAGCACTGGGCGGGGTGATTGCCCTGTCCACCTATGCCCCCACCTTCAACGACCAGCACCAGTTGAGTGCGTGCCAGCAACGCACCCCGGCCCTGTGCCTGCACGGCGTGCACGACCCGGTGGTCATCCCGTCCATGGGCCGCACCGCCTTCGAGTACCTGAACACCTGGGGCGTGGCCGCCCGCTGGCACGAGTACCCGATGGAGCACGAGGTGGTGGTCGAGGAGCTGAACGACATCCACGAATGGCTGGCCAAGCAACTGCAATAAGCGAGGGCCGCCTGTAGTTGTAGGGCTATTCCACTACGCCGCGCCCGGTTCTTGCATTACACTGCCCGGCGTACATTCCTTAACCAGTTGATGAGACGATCGTGCTCAAGGCACTCAAGAAAATATTCGGCAAGGGAGACGCCGCGCCACAAGCCGCCGCTCCTGCTGCCAGCGTGACGCCGCCTGCGCCCGCCCCGGCCACAGAGGCCCGGCCCGCGCCCAAACCGGCCGCCCCACGCGCCAAACCTGCCCCTAAGGCCGAACAGCCAACCGCCGCCACGCCAGCCGCCGACACCCCGGCCAAGGAAAAACCGCGTCGCGAGCGCAAGCCCAAGCCGCAGGCCAGCCTGTGGAAGCCGGAAGACTTCGTGGTCGAGCCACAGGAAGGCAAAACCCGCTTCCACGACTTCAAGCTGTCCAACGAGCTGATGCACGCCATCCACGACCTGGGCTTCCCGTACTGCACGCCGATCCAGGCGCAAGTGCTGGGTTACACCCTGCGTGGCCAGGACGCCATCGGCCGGGCGCAGACCGGTACCGGCAAAACCGCCGCGTTCCTGATTTCGATCATTTCCCAGCTGCAGCAGACGCCGCCGCCCAAAGAGCGTTACATGGGTGAACCGCGTGCGCTGATCATCGCGCCCACCCGCGAGCTGGTGGTGCAAATCGCCAAGGACGCCATCGCCTTGACCAAGTACACCGGTCTGAACGTGATGAGCTTCGTCGGCGGCATGGACTTCGACAAGCAGCTCAAGGCCCTGGAAGCGCGCCACTGCGACATCCTGGTCGCCACCCCGGGTCGCCTGCTGGACTTCAACCAGCGCGGCGAAGTGCACCTGGACATGGTCGAGGTGATGGTGCTGGACGAAGCCGACCGCATGCTCGACATGGGCTTCATCCCGCAGGTACGCCAGATCATTCGCCAGACGCCGCCGAAAAGCGAGCGCCAGACCCTGCTGTTCTCGGCCACCTTCACCGACGACGTGATGAACCTGGCCAAGCAGTGGACCACCAACCCGGCCATCGTCGAGATCGAGCCGGAGAACGTGGCCAGCGAAACGGTCGAGCAGCACGTGTATGCCGTAGCCGGCAGCGACAAGTACAAGCTGCTGTACAACCTGGTGACCCAGAACAAATGGGAACGGGTGATGGTGTTTGCCAACCGCAAGGACGAAGTGCGGCGCATCGAGGAAAAACTGGTACGCGACGGCATCAATGCCGCCCAGCTGTCGGGCGACGTGCCGCAGCACAAGCGCATTCGTACCCTGGAAAGCTTCCGCGAAGGGCGCATTACCGTGCTGGTGGCGACTGATGTGGCGGGGCGTGGTATTCACATCGATGGCATCAGCCATGTGATCAACTTCACCCTGCCGGAAGACCCGGATGACTACGTGCACCGCATTGGCCGCACAGGGCGTGCGGGAACCAGTGGCGTGTCGATCAGCTTTGCCGGGGAGGATGACTCCTACCAGCTGCCGGCGATCGAAGAATTGCTGGGGCGCAAGATCAAGTGTGAGATGCCGCCGGATGAGCTGCTGAAGCCGGTGCCGCGCAAGCATCACTGACCTGTCAGTGGGCTACATACCCCCTGTGGGAGCGGCCTTGTGTCGCGAAAGGGCCGCAAAGCGGCCCCATCAATTTTTGCATCATCGCTAATATCCTGGGGCCGCTTCGCGGCCCTTTCGCGACACAAGGCCGCTCCCACAAGGGGCCAATAATGCCTTGACTACCAGCGCCCCGCCGCATCCTGGTCACTCTGCCTGCCTTCAACCCACCGCGGCCCTTCCTGGGTATTCTCCTTCTTCCAGAACGGCGCCCGGGTCTTCAGGTAGTCCATGATGAAGTTGCAGGCATCGAACGCCGCCTGCCGATGGGCACTGGCCACCCCCACGAACACAATCGGCTCGCCCGGCTCCAGCGCCCCTATGCGGTGCAGCACCTCTACCTTGAGCAACGGCCAACGCTGCTCGGCCTCGACCACGATCTTGGCCAAGGCCTTTTCGGTCATCCCCGGATAGTGCTCCAGGAACATCCCTGCCACCTCGCGACCGTCGTTGAAATCCCGCACATACCCGACAAAACCGACCACCGCGCCCACGCCGACGTTGGCCGCATGCATGGCATTGATCTCGGCGCCCGGGTCGAACGCGCCTTCCTGCACTCGCACTGCCATGTTCAGCCTCCGGTCACCGGCGGGAAGAATGCCACTTCATCACCCTCTTCCAGTGGTTCATCCAGCCTGCACAGCTCTTCGTTGCGCGCACACATCAAGTTTTGCTCAGCCAGCAGCTCATACTTCCCACCCTTGGCCACCAACGCCTTACGCACATCGTCGAGCACATTGAACGCACCTTCCACGCACTCGGCATCCACGCCCAGCTGTTCGCGGTAACGGGCGAAGTACATCACCTTGACCTTCATCATGCCTCCACCTTGTAGTGCCCGCTCTTGCCACCGAGCTTTTCCAGCAGGCGTACCTGCTCGATGACCATGCCCTTGTCCACGGCCTTGCACATGTCGTAGATCGTCAGCGCAGCGACGCTGGCGGCGGTCAGCGCCTCCATCTCGACGCCGGTCTGCCCGGCGAGCTTGCAGCGGGCGACGATGCGCACGGCGTTCTGCCCTTCTGCACTGAGTTCGACTTTGACGCTGGTCAGCATCAATGGGTGGCACAGCGGGATCAGGTCGCTGGTCTTCTTCGCTGCCTGAATCCCGGCAATACGCGCCACGGCGAACACGTCGCCCTTGGGGTGCTCACCGTCGACGATCATCTGCAAGGTCTGCGGCAACATGCGCACCCGCGCCTCGGCAGTGGCCTCGCGCTCGGTCACGGCCTTTTCAGTGACGTCGACCATATTGGCCCGCCCCTGGGAATCAAGATGTGTCAGCACTGCTCTGCTCCTGTGAAGGGAACAGCCAGTGTAAACCTGTGGGTCAGGTTTGAGCAGTGGAATGTATCTGCCAGGAATGCACGGGCCAACTGTGGGAGCGGCCTTGCGTCGCGAAAGGGCCGCAAAGCGGCCCCAGGATGTCAGCACTGATACTGAGAATGCTGGGGCTGCTTCGCAGCCCTTTCGCGACGCAAGGCCGCTCCCACACGGCCCGGCGGTGAGGGTTACAGGTGCGACTCGGCGTACTCGGCCAGCACCGAACGTGGCACACCCTGCAAGGTGATGTGCACGCCGTGGGGGAAGTCCTTGAAGCGCTCGGTCAGGTAGGTCAGGCCCGAGCTGGTCGCGGACAGGTAGGGGGTGTCGATCTGCGCCAGGTTGCCCAGGCAGACCACTTTGGAACCCGAGCCTGCACGGGTGATGATGGTTTTCATCTGGTGCGGCGTGAGGTTCTGGCACTCGTCGATCAGGATCAGGCTTTGCTGGAAGCTGCGACCCCGAATGTAGTTAAGCGACTTGAACTGTAACGGCACGCGTTCGAGGATGTACTCCACACTGCCATGGGTACTTTCGTCATCCATGTGCAAGGCTTCGAGGTTGTCGGTGATGGCACCCAGCCAAGGCTCCATCTTCTCGGCCTCGGTGCCCGGCAGGAAGCCGATTTCCTGGTCCAGCCCCTGCACGCTGCGGGTGGCGATGATGCGGCGGTAGCGCTTGCTGACCATGGTCTGCTCGATGGCTGCAGCCAACGCCAGAATGGTTTTGCCGGAACCGGCGGCGCCGGTCAGGTTGACCAGGTGGATGTCCGGGTCGAGCAGGGCGAACAGCGCCAGGCTCTGATGGATATCGCGTGGTTTCAGGCCCCAGGCTTCCTGGTGCAGCAGCGGCTCCTGGTGCAGGTCGAGCAATAGCAGCTCGTCGTTGCGGATACCCTTGATCCAGCCGACGAAACCCTGCTCATCGATGATGAACTCGTTGATGTGCACCGCCGGCAGGTTGTCGATCATCTGCACCCGATGCCAGGTGCGGCCGCGCTCCTGGCGGGTATCGACTTTGCTGACGCGGTCCCAGAACGAGCCGGTAACCGAGTGATAACCCTTGGACAGCAAGGACACGTCATCGACCAGCTGGTCAGTGCTGTAGTCCTCGGCCGCAATGCCGCAAGCGCGCGCCTTCAGGCGCATGTTGATGTCTTTGGTGACCAGCACCACGTCCAGGTCGGTGCGCCGACTGCGTACGTCGAGCAGGGTGTTGATGATGATGTTGTCGTTGAGGTTTTCCGGCAGCAACTTGCTCGGTTCGTTGCGCGGGCTCATCAGGATCGACAGGAAGCCCTTGGGCCCACTCTTGTTACGCTGGATCGGCACGCCCTGCTCGACATCGCTGGGCGAAGCGTCACCAAGGGTCTGGTCGATCAGGCGGATGGCCTGGCGGCATTCCGCGGCGATGGTCTGTTTGCCAGTCTTGAGTTTGTCGAGTTCCTCCAGCACCGTCATCGGGATGGCGACGTGGTGCTCCTCGAAGTTCAGTAACGCGTTGGGGTCGTGAATCAGGACGTTGGTATCGAGCACATACAGGATTGGCTTGCTGGAGGAAGGGTTGCGTCCTTGGTCATCCATACTCGGTCACCTTATGTCGAAGCCATACGGCGCGGTCTGTTGCGCCGCAAAGTGACTACCGCTCTCCCCGTATCCGCGTTGTTACGGGCGGGAAGCGAACCTGGCTAGGTGGGCCTGGATGACGCCACCTGTGCTGCAGGAATCGGCTGTCTGGTTTCTTCATACCGCAAAAACCATGACCGAAAAAAGCATTTTTACGTCTTTTTGAAGTTTATTTTTCCGATTGACGAAGAGGCCTTGGCGGCGAGGCCAGAGGGGACTACGCTCAGAAGTCATACCCCTTGTTCGCTATATCCATATTCCCGGCAATCTTCCCAGCCAATCCCGCTTTGGGCGGTATTGCGCAGCAACCATTCCACCGCCGGCTGGGCCTTGGGCAAGCTGTCGTGGAACTGGATCACCCCTTTGCGCCACAACAGCATCAGGGTCAGCACCCGCTGCGCCGAGGCCTCGGCGCTCAAAGCGCCATCGTCCTGGGCATCGATATCCCACAGCGATACCCGCAACTGCTGGCTGGCCATGAACGCCTCGCCATCGGCACGGCGCTGCCCATAAGGCGGGCGGAACAGCGGCACGTACTGGTCCGGCAGGTCAGCCTGCACCCGCGCCTGGCTACGCCGTAGCGAGTCCTGCCACTCCGTCCACTGGGCATGGGAGCGGTATTCCCAGCCTTGAATACCCACACACTGCCCACGATACAGTTGGCGCAAGGCATTTGCCGCTCCCGCGTCGCGGCGCTGCTGCACGCGGTTGCCCAGCACGAAGAACGTGCCCTGAAGTTTCTGCCGACGCAGGTAATCCGTGAGCAAGTCGGTATTTCCGCCGTCCGGCCCGGGCCCACCGACGAAGGTAAGCAGGAACATGCGGTCGTTCAGTTCATCGCCGTTGCGTTCGCGCGAAGACAACCGCTCTACCTCGCTGCTGGTTTGCGGCAGCAATGCCGCCTTGCGCAATTGCTCGTCCAGATAGCGCACATGGAACTGATGACTCGGCTCAATCCAGTTGGTATAGAACGTGCCTACATCCGCCGCGAACGTCGCTGCTTGAGTGCGCAAATCCGCCATTGATGTTACCGGATAGCAGAACGACGCATCCTGCTCGCAACTGCGCTGGGCTTGTGCATAACCCTCCCACAGTCGCTGCCACATGCGCGCCCGCACCTGGCGCACCTTCTGCAAGTTGATCTGCCGCAACCCCAGCCGCGCCGCCAGCGCCGCATCGTCCAGCAATTCGCTCTCATGCAGCACCTGGGCGAACGAAAGAATCTCGGCCCGCGAGGCCACATCGAACAGCGCGGGGCTATCCAGCTGCTCGGGCCACAGGCTGCGGTCCAGGCTGACCTGGGGTGAAGGGGCGGCTTGCACGGCACAGCTCAACAGAGCAGCCAGCAAGGCAAAGGCGATGCGCACGGTGGAAGGCTCCGCAACGGCAAAACGCGAACTATAGCGCCTGCACCGTCCTATGGTCTGTGACTATCGTCGCCATAGTTTGGACTTGCACCGCCCAGCCCGTAGAATCCACGGCCAACGATGCCAGGAGCCGACCCGATGCTGACGGTGATTTCCCCCGCCAAGACCCTCGATTACGACACCAAGCCGGTGACCGAGCGTTTCACCCTGCCCCAGTACCTGGACGACTCTCAGGAATTGATCCAGCAGCTGCGCGAACTGTCGCCAGCGCAAATCAGCGAACTGATGCACCTGTCCGACAAGTTGGCCGGCCTGAACGCCGCCCGCTTCGGCAGCTGGACCCCAGACTTCACCCCGGCCAATGCCAAGCAGGCGCTGCTGGCGTTCAAGGGTGACGTATACACCGGCCTCGACGCCGAGAGCCTGGGTGAAGACGACTTCAGCTATGCGCAAGACCACCTGCGCATGCTCTCGGGCCTGTACGGCCTGCTGCGCCCGCTGGACCTGATGCAGCCCTATCGCCTGGAAATGGGCACCAAGCTGGCCAACGCCCGCGGCAAGGACCTGTACGCCTTCTGGGGCACGCGCATCAGCGAATGGCTGAACCAGGCCCTGGCCGAACAAGGTGATGACGTGCTGCTGAACCTGGCCAGCAACGAGTACTTCAGCGCGGTGAAACGCAGCGCATTGAAGGCCCGGGTGATCAACGTCGATTTCAAGGACCTGAAGAACGGCCAGTACAAGATCATCAGCTTCTACGCCAAGAAAGCCCGCGGCATGATGAGCCGTTTCGTCATCCAGCAACGCATCAGCGACCCGGAGCAGCTCAAGCAGTTTGATGTGCAGGGGTACTACTACAGTGCCGAGCAGTCCAAGGCTGATCATCTGGTGTTTTTGCGGGATCACCCGACCGAATAAACCTGCAAGGCCCCTTCGCGGGTTTACCCGCGAAGGGGCCGATAGCCCTCGCGCATACCCTCCGCCCTGCAACAGGGCATGACTCATTTCGCCATAACGACAAAAAACAGACGCCAAAAAACCACCAACCCTACCTTTATCGCAAAACGCCATAAGACCGTTCATAGCTTTTTTGACGTTTTTTGAAAAATATTTTTCGATGCTGGCATAAAAACATCTAGCAACAGTTTCGTCCTTTATATACGGGGACCAAACACTTGCGTGCTATCAAATTGAAACTGTCCGCCACTGAAAAAATATTTAGAAATCTTTCATCCGGACGAAACCCACTCAGGAACTTCTCCTGCGACCTGCCGCTCATAGTGCCGTAACGCATTTCCTGCCTCCGGGTTGTGAGAGATGACTTACAGATGACACGGGCAGGTATCCACTACCCGCCTTGATAACTTCGACAGGTATCACGGAAACCCCGAAACCCTGTCCATGCAGGAGAGACGCGCCCCTTACAAATCGTCCTAGTGGTTGATTTCAAAGGATTTTTCCACTTGAAAAAACAAGCACAGCAAGGCGCCAAGTAGCGCATTGCAATAAAGACGGCTGCATTTCAGGGCACGTTTTTTACTTGATGGCTTTTTACTGCCAACTTTGAGTGCATAACTTTTTGCGCTCCGGATTTATTTTGCCTGCGCTCGGCGAAGTGTGCATTCGCCATGGATCCGTGCGCCCGAAAACTGTTGTTAATCAACCCGGCCGGCACTTTGGTAAGCGTCGGCGTGATAAACACATGAGGTGATAGCGATGCGTATCAGCATCTTTGGTTTGGGTTATGTGGGTGCAGTCTGTGCAGGCTGCCTGACGGCGCGTGGCCATGAAGTGATCGGTGTGGACGTGTCCAGCACCAAGATCGACCTGATCAACCAGGGCAAGTCGCCCATCGTCGAACCTGGCCTGGAAGCACTGCTGCAACAGGGCATCGCCAATGGCCGCCTGCGCGGCACCACCGACTTCGCCGAAGCCATCCGTGCCAGCGACGTGTCGATGATTTGCGTGGGTACCCCCAGCAAGAAAAACGGCGACCTGGGCCTGGAATACATCGAGTCGGTGTGCCGCGAAATCGGCTACGTGCTGCGTGACACCACCCGCCGCCACACCATCGTGGTGCGCAGCACCGTGCTGCCGGGCACCGTCAAGAACGTGGTCATCCCGATTCTAGAAGACTGCTCGGGCAAAAAAGCCGGCGTCGACTTCGGCGTGGCGGTCAACCCGGAATTCCTGCGTGAAAGCACCGCGATCAAGGACTACGACCAGCCACCGATGACCGTCATCGGCGAACTGGACAGCGCCAGCGGCGACATCCTGCAAGCCCTGTACGAAGAACTCGACGCCCCGGTGATCCGCAAGCCGATCGAAGTGGCCGAGATGATCAAGTACACCTGCAACGTGTGGCACGCCACCAAGGTCACCTTCGCCAACGAAATCGGCAACATCGCCAAGGCCGTAGGTGTGGATGGCCGTGAAGTGATGGACGTGGTCTGCCAGGACACCGTGCTGAACCTGTCCCAGTACTACATGCGCCCTGGCTTCGCCTTCGGCGGCTCGTGCCTGCCCAAGGACGTGCGCGCCCTCACCTACCGCGCTGCCAGCCTCGACGTACGTGCACCGCTGCTCGACTCGCTAATGCGCAGCAACGAATCGCAGGTGCAGAACGCCTTCGAGCTGATCGAAGCCCATGACAAGCGCAAGGTCGCCCTGCTGGGCCTGAGCTTCAAGGCCGGCACCGACGACCTGCGCGAAAGCCCGCTGGTAGAGCTGGCTGAGCGCCTGATCGGCAAGGGCTACCAGCTGGACATCTACGACGAGAACGTCCAGTACGCCCGCGTCCACGGTGCCAACAAGGACTACATCGAGTCGAAGATCCCGCACGTGTCGTCGCTGCTCAACGCCGACTTCCAGCAGGTGATCGACAACGCCGACATCATCGTCCTCGGCAACCGTGACGAGCAGTTCCGCGCGCTGGCCCAACAAGCGCCAGCGGGCAAGCAAGTGATCGACCTGGTCGGTTTCATGAGCAAGCCGACCTGCACCACCAGCCGCACTGAAGGCATCTGCTGGTAAGTGCCTGGCCGGGCAGCGGAAGCCTCCCCGCTTCCGTTGCCCACCCTCCCCCGAATTCTCGACGGATGCTGAACATGCAAAGGCTCCAGACCGTGCTGTTGCAGTGCGCCGGGTGGCTGCTCTACATGAGCCTGCTCATGCTGATCGCCCTGGCCCTGCCAGCCGATATCTTCGACTCGCAGTCGAAGCACTTCATCTTCCTGGTCGGCGCAGTCGGCATCTGGCGCTATTCCATGGGCGCCACCCATTTCATCCGCGGCATGATCTTCCTCTACGGCGTGTACCCGTACCTGCGCCGCAAGGTGCAGAAGATGGGCAATGCCACCGACCCGTCGCATGTGTACCTGATGGTGACCAGCTTTCGCATCGAAGCCCTGACCACCGCCCAGGTGTACAGCTCGGTGATCCGCGAGGCGATCAACTGCGGCTTCCCCACCACCGTGGTCTGCTCGCTGGTGGAAATGTCGGATGAACTGCTGGTGAAAAGCCTGTGGGCCAAATACAACCCGCCAGCCCATGTGAAGCTGGACATCGTGCGCATTGCCGGCACCGGCAAGCGCGATGGCCTGGCCTACGGCTTCCGTGCCATCTCGCGCATGCTGCCGGACGAAAACGCCGTGGTGGCGGTGATCGACGGCGACACCGTGCTGGCCGATGGCGTGGTACGCAAGACCGTGCCGTGGTTCAAGCTGTTCCCCAACGTCGGCGGCCTGACCACCAACGAGTTCTGCGAAGTACGCGGCGGCTACATCATGAGCGAGTGGCACAAGCTGCGCTTCGCCCAGCGCCACATCAACATGTGCTCCATGGCGCTGAGCAAGCGCGTGCTGACCATGACCGGGCGCATGTCGATGTTCCGCGCCAGCGTGGTGACCAACCCTGAGTTCATCGCCGACGTCGAAAGCGACTCGCTGATGCACTGGCGACTGGGCCGCTTCAAGTTCCTCACCGGTGACGACAAGTCCAGCTGGTTCAGCCTGATGCGCCTGGGCTACGACACCTTCTACGTGCCGGACGCCGCCATCAACACGGTCGAGCACCCGCCAGAAAAGAGCTTTTTCAAGGCGAGCCGCAAGCTGATGTACCGCTGGTACGGCAACAACCTGCGGCAGAACTCCCGTGCGCTGGGCCTTGGCCTGGGCCGCCTCGGGCTGTTCACCAGCATCGTGCTGTTCGACCAGCGCGTGTCGATGTGGACCAGCCTGCTGGGGTTGACCGTGGCAGTGATCGCCAGCCTCAAGTTCGGCCTGGCCTTCCTGCTGGTGTACCTGCTGTGGATCGGCATCACCCGCCTGATCCTCACCGTCATGCTGCTGTGCTCCGGCCACAACGTAGGCCCGGCCTACCCGCTGATTCTCTATTACAACCAGATCATCGGCGCGCTGATGAAGATCTACGTGTTCTTCCGCCTCGACAAGCAGTCGTGGACGCGTCAGCCCACTGCCCTCAAGCGTGACCTCGCCAGCTTTCAACAATGGTTCAACACCTGGTCCTCGCGGACCATGACCTTCTCGGCTGCCAGCATCTTCGTTGCTGTGCTGTTCATGGTCGTGTGAGCCCAACCCGGATCGGATCTAACAGGAACAAACACCATGAATACCGCCGTGAACGTCAATGTCGTGCATGAGTCCGAAGCCCAGCGCCAACACGCCCGGGTGCGCATTCCCGCCAAGCTGCGTTTCCTGGACGCCCAGCGCCAAACCCACGAAGTGAAGGTCGACGACCTTTCTGCCGGTGGCCTGAGCTTCCACACCAAGCAGCCACTGTCGGCGGGCGATGTAATGCGCGGACGCTTGCAGTTCGTGGTCGACAACCTGGGCCTGTCGTTCGACATCGAGTTCCAGGTGCGCTCGTATAACCTGGACAATGGCCGTACCGGTGCGCAGTTCCAGAACCTTGAACCACGCGACATCGCCACGCTACGGCACATCATCACCAGCCACCTGTCCGGTGAGCTGATCAGCATCGGCGACGTGCTGAGCACCCTGCAGCGCGACAACTTCACCAAGGCTCGCAAGCAGAAAGACGGCGGCTCCGGCCTGAGCGCCTTTGGCCGGCTCAAGGCGGTCACCGTCACCCTCGGCGTCTTCGTAGTCGGGGTTGCGGCGTTCGGCTTCGTCGCCAAGTCGCTGTACGGCATGTACTTCGTCAGCCATGCCGAAGCGGGCGTGGTCGCCGTGCCCACCACCACCGTCACCATGCCGCGCGACGGCACCGTGAGCAGCCTGGTCGAGGGCGGTGGGCAGATCGCCAAGGGGGCGCCATTGGCCAGCTTCACCACCAGCATGCTGGACATGCTCAAAGGCAACCTGGCCGACTCGCAGCTGGAGCCGTCGAAGATCGAAGAGCTGTTCGGCAAGCAGCTGTCCGGCACCCTCACCAGCCCCTGCGATTGCGTGGTCGCCCGCCAGCTGGTGGATGACGGCCAGTATGCCGCCAAGGGCCAGCCGATCTTCCAGCTGATCCCGCGCACCACCACGCCGATGGTCGAGGCGCGCTTCAGCTACCGCCAATTCGACGAGGTCAAGCCAGGTACCCGGGTCAACTTCCAGGTAGCCGGCGAAGACGAAGTGCGCACCGGACAGATCGTCAGCAGCGCCAGCCTCAACAGCGAAGACCTGGCCTCCGACATTCGCGTGCAGATCAAGCCCGATAGTGGCCTGCCTGCCGAACTGGCCGGCCGCCCGGCAGCGGTCAACAGCGACCGTGGCCCATCGCTGAACTGGCTGATCGACAAAGCCGTGGCCCGTGGGCTGTAAGAGGATCACAGCATGATTCCCTACAAGAAGAGCGCAAGCCTGGGCCTGTGTGCCCTAGCTGCCGCCATCACCCTGGCCGGCTGTGCCGGCCTGCCCGACCAGCGCCTGGCCAACGAGGCCATGAAGCGCGGCGACACGGCACTGGCCGAGCGCAACTACAAGGCCCTGGCCGACCTGGGCTACAGCGAAGCACAAGTGGGCCTGGCCGACATCAAGGTGGCCACCCGCGACCCGTCGCAAATCAAGGAAGCCGAGGCCACCTACCGCGCCGCAGCTGCCACGTCGCCCCGTGCCCAGGCACGCCTTGGTCGCCTGCTGGTGGCCAAGCCCGACAGCACCCAGGTCGAACGCGAAGAAGCCGAAACCCTGCTCAAGCAAGCGGCCAGGCAAGGCGAAAGCAACACCCTGATCCCGCTGGCGATGCTCTACCTCAGCTACCCGCAGAGCTTCCCCAAGGTCAACGCCCAGCAGCAGATCGACCAATGGCGCGCCGCCGGCAACCCCGAAGCGGGCCTGGCCCAGGTGCTGCTGTACCGCACCCAGGGCACTTACGACCAGCACCTGGGCGACGTGGAAAACATCTGCAAGGCTGCCCTGAACACCACCGACATCTGCTACGTCGAACTGGCCACCGTGTACCAGAAGCGTGGCCAGGCCGACCAGCAAGCCGCCCTGCTCGGCCAGCTGAAATCTGCCTACGCCGGTGGCGCCGTACCGGCCACCCGGGTCGACAGCGTTGCCCGTGTGCTGGCTGACCGCAGCCTCGGCCAGACCGACGAGAAAACCGCCAAGGACCTGCTTGAGCAGGTGGCCCCGACGAACCCGGCGTCCTGGGTCAGCCTGGCGCAACTGGTGTACGACTTCCCCGAACTGGGCGACACCGACCAGTTGCTGGCCTACATCGACAAGGGCCGCGAAGCCGAACAGCCACGCGCCGAACTGCTGCTGGGCCGCCTGTACTACGAAGGCAAGACCCTGCCAGCCGACGCCAAAAAGGCCGAGCAGCACCTGCAGGCTGCCGCCGATGCTGGCGAGATCAGCGCCCATTACTACCTGGGCCAGCTGTACCGCCGCGGTTACCTGGGCAACGTCGAGCCGCAGAAGGCTGTCGACCACCTGCTGGCCGCCGCCCGTGGCGGGCAGAACAGCGCCGACTACGCCCTGGCCCAGCTGTTCAGCGAAGGCCACGGCATCCGCCCGCAACCGGGCAACGCCTGGGTGTTCGCCCAGCTGTCGCAGGTCAACCCGACGCCGCAATCGAGCGAACTGCTGCAGCAACTCGACCAGCAACTCACGCCTGACCAACGCAGCCAGGCCCAGCAACTGCTGGCGCAAGAGAAGCAGGCACGCGGCAGCATGGCCCAGGGCAACACCAGCATCCTGGCCATCGAAGCCCTGCAAGACGACGAAAAAGAAGTAGACGGTGAGGACTCGCTATGACGCTCAATCCCTTCGTGAAAGCTGGCATCGGCCTGAGCTTCGCCCTGCTGTGGTCCTGCCCGACCCTGGCGGAAATGACCGCTGAAAAGAACTTTGGCCTGGATGTGAAAATCACCGGCCAGTCGGAAGACGACCGCGACCTGGGCACCCGCCCCGGCGGCGACGTCAACGGCCTGGGCCTGGACCTGCGCCCGTGGGTGTACGGCGAGCGCGGCAACTGGAGCGCCTACGCCATGGGCCAGGCCGTCGCCGCCACCGACACCATCGAAACCGACACCCTGCGCCAGAACGACGACGGCACCACCACCGACACCGGCGATCACGGCCGCACGCCCGATAAAAGCTACCTGGCCATGCGCGAGTTCTGGGTAGGCTACAGCGGCCTCACCGCCTACCCTGGCGAGCAACTTCGCCTCGGTCGCCAGCGCCTGCGCAGCGACGATGGCATGTGGCGCGACACCAACATCGAAGCCCTGAACTGGACCTTCGACACCACCCTGCTCAAGGCCGACCTGGGCGTGGCCCAGCGCTTCAGCGAATACCGTACCGACCTTACCGAGCTGGCCCCGGAAGACAAGGACCGCACGCACATCTACGGCAACGTTGCCACGCAGTGGACTCCTGGCCACTGGGTAGGTGTGCGCGCCCACCACACCCACGACAGCGGCAGCCTGAAGAACCCGGGTGAAACCGTCGACGCACTGGACAAGACCCGTACCGGCGACCTGACCTGGCTGGGCCTGGAAGCCAACAGCGACGCCTACAACTGGCGCAACGACCACACCGTCAACTACTGGGGCAGCGTCACCTGGCTGACCGGTGACCGCGACACCCTCAGCAGCCAGGCCGTCGGCGACGATCAGGTTGCCACCGGCACGCAGAGCGGCGACGTCAATGCCTGGGCCACCGACCTCGGCATCCGCCTGCGCCTAGACCCGCAATGGCAGGTCGGCGCGGCTTATGCCCGTGGCAGCGGCGGCGGTGGCGACGACGGTTCGAACAACTTCGAGCAGACTGGCCTTGAGAGCAACCGCTCCAACTTCACCGGCACTCGCTCGCGCGTGCACCGCTTCGGCGAAGCCTTCCGCGGCGAACTGGGCAACCTGCAGGCCGCCACCCTGTTTGCCTCCTGGCAGTTGCGCGACGACTACGACGCCAGCCTGATCTACCACAAGTTCTGGCGTGTCGACGGCAACCAGAACATCGGCTCCAGCGGCATCAATGCCGCCGTCGACGACAACGGCGTCAACCGCCAGCTGGTCGACGGTGAAAAAGACCTTGGCCAGGAAATGGACGTGGTCGTGACCAAGTACTTCAAGCAAGGCCTGCTGCCGGCTTCGATGAGCCAGGCCATCGACGAGCCGTCCGCCCTGGTGCGCCTGCGCGCCGGTGTGTTCAAGCCGGGCGACGCCTATGGCAAGGAAGCGGATTCGTACATGCACCGCGCCTTCGTCGACGTGATCTGGCGATTCTGAGGCCGGGAGAAACCTGATGAACCTTCACCCGCACTTACGTCACAGCCTGTTGGCCAGCGCCTTGCTGCTGGCCAGCGGCCTGGTCGCCGCCGCAGAACCTCAGGTCATTGCCAAGGAACTGCAGCAGGCCAAGACCTACACCGTGGCCAGCGCGCCGATCGAGCCGCTGCAGATGGACCCGCCCAAGCTGCCTGACCTGACCGGTTTCACGGCCGAGGCCGTGCAGAAGAAGATCGACCGTAGCCACAAGGGCAAGGTCAGCCTGCGCCGCATGTTCCAGGAGGACACCCTCAAGGAGTTCGTCGGTGGCGACAACAAGGCGGCCGAGTGGGTGCAGCGCCAGCACGGTATTCCGCAGGCGATCTTCGTCGATGACGGCCATGTCGACCTGGTGGAACTGAGCAAGAAGGTGCCCAGACAGTACCTCAGCGAAGTCGAGCCGGGCGTGTACCTGGCGCGCCTGCCGATTGTGGTCGGGCAAAAAGGCATCCTCGAGATCGACGGCAAGGTCAAGCAGTTGCGCCTGTCCCAGGAGGGCGGTTCGTTCCTGGTCAACGACGGCAAGCTGTTCGTCACCGACACCCAGGTGACCGGCTGGCGCGAAAAGGACAACGGCCCGGCAACCTTCCGCTCGCCAAAGGAATTCCGCCCGTTCCTGCTGTCGTGGGGCGGCACCGAGACCTACATCGTCAACACCAAAATGGCGAGCTTCGGCTACGCCAAGTCCAAGTCGTACGGTGTGAGCATCTCGCAGTACACGCCGAACATGGCCAAGCGCATGGGCCGCCCGGAACCCACCGGCTGGATCATCGGCTCGGCGTTCAGCGACATGTGGTACGGCTTCTACTGCTACGAGACCCAGGACTTCGTGGTGAAGGACAGCACCTACCACGACAACATCGTCTACGGCATCGACCCGCACGACCGCTCGCACCGCCTGATCATCGCCGGCAACACCGTGTACGGCACCAAGAAAAAGCACGGCATCATCGTTTCGCGTGAGGTGAACGACAGCTGGATCATCAACAACAAGAGCTACGACAACAAGCTCTCGGGCGTGGTGATCGACCGTAACAGCGTCAACAACCTGATCGCCTACAACGAGATCTACCGCAACCACACCGACGGCATCACCCTGTACGAAAGCGGCGACAACCTGATTTGGGGCAACAAGCTGATCAACAACCGCCGCCACGGCATCCGCGTGCGTAACAGCGTGAACATCCGCCTGTACGAAAACATCGCCATGGCCAACGGCCTGGTGGGCGTTTACGGCCACATCAAGGACCTGTCCGACACCGACCGCGACATCGCCCTGGACCCGTTCGACACCAAGGTGTCGCTGATTCTGGTGGGCGGTGAACTCACGGCCAACGGCTCCGGCCCGCTGTCGATCGACTCGCCGCTGTCGGTCGAGCTGTACAAGGTGCAGATGCTCGCCCCGCGCAAGGCCAGCGGTATCAGCCTCAACGGCATCCTGGGCGAACGCCAGGACGAAATCCTCGACCTGCTGGTGCGCCAGCAAAAGGCTGTGCTGATCGACCCGGTCGAACGCCAGACCGAAATGATCGATTAAGGAAGCCCAGACCATGACCCCACACCTGATGAAACTGCTGGGCCTGTCCGCCGCCCTTCTGGCGATCAGCCAGGGCGTGCGCGCCGATGATGTGAAGGCCCCCACCTTCAGCGCCGAGCCGTGCTGCCAGCTGTGCCCTGAAGCGCATGACGCCAGTCGCTACACCACCCGTTACCAGCAGAACTTCACCACGCTGGTGCAGGCCAAGGGTGACTGGCTGTTCCGTACCCGCGAAGACCTGCGCACCGAGTTCAACACCACCCCGGCCGGCTACAAACGCCTGCAGCAGGTGCACGACGCGTTCAAGAAGCGCGGCGTGGAACTGGTGGTGGTGTACCAGCCGACCCGTGGCCTGGTGAACCGCAACATGCTCAACCCGGCCGAGAAAGCCGCCTTCGATTACCAGAAGGCGTTGGGCAACTACCAGGCCATGCTCAAGCGCTTCGCCAGCATGGGCTACAACGTGCCCGACCTGTCGCCGCTGACCAACGAGCAGTTGGCCGCCGCCGACCAGGGCAAGGACTTCTACTTCCGTGGCGACCAACACTGGACGCCATACGGCGCCGAACGCGCCGCCAAAATCGTGGCCGACACCGTGCACCACATGCCGGCCTTCGAAGGCATCCCGCGCAAGGAATTCGAAACGAAAAAATCCGGGCGCATGGGCAAGACCGGCACCCTGCACAACGTCGCCGGCCAGCTGTGCGGCACCAGCTATGCGGTGCAGTACATGGACCAGTTCGCCACCGAGCCTAAAGGTTCCAGCGGTGGTGGCGACGACCTGTTCGGTGACGGCGGCAACGCGCAAATCACCCTGGTGGGCACCAGCCACAGTGGCAAGAACTACAACTTCTCGGGCTTCCTCGAACAGTACATCGGCGCCGACGTGCTCAACGTCGCCTTCCCTGGCGGTGGCCTGGAAGGCTCGATGATCCAGTACCTGGGCAGCGAAGAATTCCAGAAGAACCCGCCGAAGATCCTGATCTGGGAATTCTCCCCGCTGTACCGCCTGGACCAGGAAACCATCTGGCGGCAAATCCTTGGCCTGCTCGACGACGGCTGCGACGACCGCCCGGCGCTGATGAGCGCCAGCACCACCCTCAAGCCCGGCAAGAACGAACTGATGGTCAACGGCAAGGGTGGCGTGATCAAAGACCTGATCAACCGCAACCTGCAAATGGACGTGAAGTTCGAAGACCCGTCGGTGAAGGTGTTGCAGGCCACCCTGTGGTACCTCAACGGCCGCCACGAAGACATCAAGCTGGAAAAACCGGAAACCTCCGACACCGACGGCCGCTTTGTCTTCCAGATGCGTGAAGACGAGGACTGGGCCAGCCAGAGCCTGCTGGCGTTCGAGGTGCAAGGCCCGGAAAGCGGCACCCAGAAAGTCGAAGCCAAGCTCTGCAAACGCAACAACTTCGCCGTGCCCGCGCAAACCGCGCAGGCCGGCCAGTGAGGCGACCCATGACCACCTTCAAGCAAATTTTCCGCCCCGCCCTGCTCGCGCTGGCCCTGTTTGGCAGCGCCGCGCACGCCGCGCTGGTACCGCCCCAGGGGTACTACGAGGGGATCGAAAAGCTCAAGACCGGCGACGGTAACTTCCGTTGCGAAGCAACGCCCAAGCCGTACACCGGTGCGCTGCAGTTCCGCAGCAAGTACGAAGGTTCGGACAGTGCCCGGGCAACCCTCAACGAGGATTCCGAGCAGGCCTTCCGCGACTCCACCAGGGACATCACCACCCTGGAGCGTGGCGTGGCCAAGATGGTCAACCAGTACATGCGCGACGGACGCCCGGCACAACTCGACTGCGCCCTGACCTGGCTGGGCACCTGGGCGCGTGCCGATGCGCTGATGTCCACCAACTACAACCACACCGGCAAGTCCATGCGCAAATGGGCGCTGGGCAGCATGAGTGGTTCCTGGCTGCGCCTGAAGTTCTCCAACTCGCAGCCGCTGGCCGCGCACCAGGCCGAGGCCGAGCTGATCGAAAAATGGTTCGCCCGCCTGGCCGAGCAAACCGTGCGCGACTGGAGCAACCTGCCGCTGGCGAAGATCAACAACCACAGCTACTGGGCCGCCTGGTCGGTCATGGCCACCTCGGTGGCGACCAACCGCCGCGACCTGTTCGACTGGGCCGTGAAGGAATACAAGATCGGCGCCAACCAGGTCGACGAGCAGGGCTTCTTGCCCAACGAGATCAAGCGCAAGCAGCGCGCCCTGGCCTACCACAACTACGCCCTGCCACCGCTGGCGATGATCGCCAGCTTTGCCAAGGCCAACGGTGTGGACCTGCGCAGCGAAAACAACTTTGCCCTGCAGCGCCTGGGTGAAGGCGTGCTGTACGGCGCCCGCGATCCCAAGCACTTCGCGGAACGCGCAGGCGAAAAACAAGACATGAAAGACCTCAAGGTCGACAGCAAGTACGCCTGGCTCGAACCCTGGTGCGCGCTGTACCAGTGCGTGGGTGACACGCTCGAACGCAAGCACGGCATGCAGCCGTTCGACAGTTTCAGGCTCGGCGGCAACCTGACCCGGGTCTATGACCCGAGCGCAGAGAGCAAGAAATGAAGTGAACCCCGTGTGGGGTCGGAACCTGTGGGAGCGGGCATGCCCGCGAACAAGGGCGAAGCCCTTGCCATGCACCGCGGTGCCTTCTTCGCGGGCTCGCCCGCTCCCACAGGGACCTAAGTTGCCTTCCGGTTATGCACTGGGGGGTTTGGGGGGCGCTGTGCCCCGGATGCTGTGAACAAAAAGGAGAACCGGGATGGTCTTCTCGTCCAACGTGTTCCTGTTCCTGTTCTTGCCGATCTTCCTCGGCCTGTACTACTTGAGCGGGCAACGCTATCGCAACCTGCTGCTGCTGGTCGCCAGCTACATCTTCTATGCCTGGTGGCGGGTGGACTTCCTGGCCCTGTTCGCCGGAGTCACCCTGTGGAACTACTGGATCGGCCTTAAAGTCGGTGCCGCCGGCGTGCGCACCAAGCCGGCCCAGCGCTGGCTGCTGCTGGGCGTGGGCGTCGACCTGGCGATTCTCGGCTACTTCAAGTACGCCAACTTCGGTGTCGACAGCCTGAACGCGATCATCAGCTCGTTCGGCCTGGAGCCGTTCATCCTCACCCACGTGCTGCTGCCGATCGGTATCTCGTTCTACATCTTCGAGTCGATCAGCTACATCATCGACGTGTACCGTGGCGACACCCCGGCTACCCGCAACCTGATCGACTTCGCAGCGTTCGTGGCGATCTTCCCGCACCTGATCGCCGGCCCCGTGCTGCGCTTCAAGGACCTGGTCGACCAGTTCAACAACCGCACCCACACCCTGGACAAGTTCTCCGAAGGTTGCACCCGCTTCATGCAGGGCTTCATCAAGAAAGTGTTCATTGCCGACACCCTCGCGGTAGTCGCCGACCACTGCTTCGCCCTGCAAAACCCGACCACGGGTGATGCCTGGCTGGGCGCGCTGGCCTACACCGCGCAGCTGTACTTCGACTTCAGCGGCTACAGCGACATGGCCATCGGCCTGGGCCTGATGATGGGCTTCCGCTTCATGGAAAACTTCAAGCAGCCGTACATCAGCCAGTCGATCACCGAGTTCTGGCGCCGCTGGCACATCAGCCTGTCGACCTGGCTGCGCGACTACCTGTACATCACCTTGGGCGGTAACCGCAAAGGCACCTTCAACACCTACCGCAACCTGTTCCTGACCATGCTGCTGGGCGGCCTGTGGCACGGTGCCAACTTCACCTACATCATCTGGGGCGCCTGGCACGGCATGTGGCTGGCCATCGAGCGTGCGCTGGGCATCGATACCAACCCGCAGCGCTTCAACCCGGTGAAATGGGCCTTCACCTTCCTGTTGGTGGTGGTCGGCTGGGTGATCTTCCGCGCCGAAAACCTGCACGTGGCCGGCCGCATGTACGGCGCCATGTTCAGCTTTGGCGACTGGCAGCTGTCGGAACTCAACCGCGCCCAGCTGACCGGCCTGCAAGTGGCCACCCTGGTGATCGCCTACCTCACCCTGGCGTTCTTCGGCCTGCGCGACTTCTACCGCAATGCCAAGCCAGCGCCCAAGGCGACCCCGGTGCAAGTCAACGCGGATGGCTCGATCGGCCTGGACTGGACCCGGGTCATGACCCGCGCCCTGGTGCTGCTGCTGTTCGTGGCCTCGATCCTCAAGCTTTCGGCGCAAAGCTACTCGCCGTTCCTGTACTTCCAGTTCTGAGGCCGATGACATGAACCGTACTTTACGCATCACGTATTCACTGTCGTTCCTCGGCTTGCTGGTCGGCATGGGCGTGTGGTCCACCGGTGGCCTGCAAAGCTTCCAGCGCACCGAGCAGATGACCGTGCTCAACGGCAAGCTGGCCAAGGCCGCCGAAACCCACTACGACGAGCAATTCCCGATCAAGCGCCTGGGCACCAACCTCTGGGCCGCGCTGGACTTCAAGCTGTTCAACGAAGGCCGCCCCGGTGTGGTGCTGGGCCGTGACCAGTGGCTGTTCAGCGACGAAGAGTTCAAGCCCACCGCCGGCGCCGAGCAACTGATGCAGGAAAACCTGGCGCTGATCCGCGGCGTGCGCGACACCTTGCAGCAGCACGGCAGCCAGCTGGTGCTGGCCATCGTGCCAGCCAAGGCGCGTATCTATTCGGAATACCTGGGCAAAGAGCAACCGGCCAGCCTGCACGACGACCTGTACAACCAGTTCCATGCACAGGTGCGCCAGGCCAATGTGTTCGCCCCCGACCTGCAAGCGGCCATGGAACAAGCCAAGGCCCGTGGCCAGGTGTTCCTGCGCACCGACACCCACTGGACGCCGATGGGCGCCGAAGCGGCAGCGCAGGCGCTGGCTGAAGCCGTTAGCCGACAGAACCTGCTCAATGGCGAGCCGCAAACCTTCGTCACCGAAGCCGGCAACACCGCCCCCTACAAAGGCGACCTGACCAACTTCCTGCCGCTCGACCCGCTGTTCAGCAACCTGCTGCCAACCCCGGACAACCTGCAACAGCGCAGTACCCGCCCGGCAGAAGCAGCTGCTGACGGCGACGACGCGCTATTTGCCAACAACGAGATCCCGGTAGCGCTGGTGGGCACCAGCTACAGCGCCAACCCGCACTGGAACTTCCTCGGTGCATTGCAGCAGGCCCTGCGCAGCGACGTGGCCAACTACGCCGAAGACGGCCATGGCCCGCTGCTGCCAATGCTCAAGTACCTGCAAAGCGATGCCTTCAAGAACGCCGCACCGCAAGTGGTGGTGTGGGAATTCCCCGAACGTTACCTGCCCATGAAAAACGACCTCAGCAGCTTCGATCCGCAGTGGATCGCGCAGCTGAAGAACACCCGTAAATCCGAAGAAAACCTGGCCTTGTCGTCCACCCGGACGAACCCCTGAACGATAGAGAGGAAATGCACATGACTACCAAGCCTTCGATTGCCAAAGCCCTCACCCTCGCGGCCGGCCTTTCCCTTGCCTCCCTGCAGGCCTTCGCCGGTGCCGACGCCGCACTGTATGGCCCAAGCGCGCCGAAAGGTTCGACCTTCGTGCGCCTGTACAACGCCGCCAGCGCACCCGCTGCCGCTTCGGTCGGCAACACCCAGATCAAACAGGTGGGCGCCCAGGCCAGCAGCGACTTCAGCTTCCTGCCAGGCGGCGACTACACCGCCCAGGTCGGCGGCAAGAGCGTGCCGGTGAAGCTGGCCTCGGACAAGTACTACACCCTGGTCAACAGCAGCAGCGGCAACCCGCAGCTGATCGAAGAACCGCCGTTCAAGAACAAGCAGAAAGCCCTGGTGCGCGTGCAGAACCTGAGCGACCAGCAGCTGACCCTGAAAACCGCCGACGGCAAGACCGAAGTGGTCAAGCCGGTGGCAGCCAACGGCCGTGGCGAACGTGAAATCAACCCGGTGAAGGTCAACCTGGCGTTGTTCCAAGGCGACAAGAAAGTGGGCGACGTGAAACCGGTCGCCCTGGAGCGCGGCGAAGCCGCAGTGCTGTACGTAACGGGTTCCGGCAACGCCTTGTCGCCGGTGTGGGTAACTCGCCCCGTGGCTAGCAACTGATCCCTCTGCCTATTAACGACTATTGGAGAAACATGATGATCCCGGTAATTCTTTCTGGTGGTAGCGGTTCGCGTCTGTGGCCTCTGTCGCGCAAGCAGTTCCCTAAACAGTTCCTGGCCCTGACCGGCGAACACACGCTGTTCCAGCAAACCATCCAACGCCTGGTGTTCGAAGGCATGGACACGCCAATCGTGGTCTGCAACAAGGACCACAAATTCATCGTCCAGGAGCAACTGGCGACGCTGAAGCTGGAAACCCAAGGCATCCTGATGGAGCCGTTCGGCCGCAACACTGCGCCCGCCGTGGCCATGGCCGCCATGAAACTGGTCAACGAAGGCCGCGACGAGCTGATGCTGGTGCTGCCTGCCGACCATGTGATCGATGACCAGAAGGCCCTGCAACGCGCCCTGGCCCTGGCCACCGTGGCCGCCGAGCGTGGCGAGATGGTGCTGTTCGGCGTGCCGGCGACCAAGCCGGAAACCGGTTACGGCTACATCCGCTCCAGCCAGGACGCCCTGTTGCCCGAGGGCGTGGCGCGGGTTGCCCAGTTTGTTGAAAAGCCCGACGAGAAACGCGCCGCCGAGTTCGTCCAGGCCGGTGGCTACTTCTGGAACAGCGGCATGTTCCTGTTCCGCGCCAGCCGCTTCCTCGAAGAGCTGAAAAAGCACGACGGCGATATCTACGACACTTGCGTGCTGGCCCTTGAGCGCAGCCAGGAAGATGGCGACGTGCTGAGCATCGACGAAGCCACCTTCGCCTGCTGCCCGGACAACTCCATCGACTACGCGGTGATGGAAAAAACCCAGCGCGCCTGCGTGGTGCCGATGTCGGCCGGCTGGAGCGACGTAGGCTGCTGGTCGTCGCTGTGGGAAGTGCATGAAAAGGACGAGGACGGCAACGTCACTAAAGGCGACGTGGTGGTGCAGGACAGCCGCAACTGCATGATCCACGGCAACGGCAAGCTGGTGTCGGTTATCGGCCTGGAAAACATCGTGGTGGTCGAGACCAAGGACGCCATGATGATCGCCCACAAGGACAAGGTCCAAGGCGTCAAGCAGATGGTAAAGACCCTGGACGAACAGGGCCGCACCGAAACCCAAAACCACCTGGAAGTGTATCGCCCATGGGGCTCGTACGATTCGGTGGACATGGGCGGCCGCTTCCAGGTCAAGCACATCACCGTCAAGCCGGGCGCCAGCCTGTCGCTGCAGATGCACCACCACCGTGCCGAGCACTGGATCGTGGTGTCGGGTACTGCCGAGGTGACGTGTGACGAGAACGTGTTCCTGCTGACCGAGAACCAGTCCACCTACATTCCGATTGCCTCGGTCCACCGCCTACGCAACCCGGGCAAGATCCCGCTTGAGATCATCGAAGTGCAGTCCGGCAGTTACCTGGGCGAGGATGATATCGAGCGCTTCGAGGATGTGTACGGACGTACGTCCACGCCGATCGAGCGTGGGATTTCGGTGAAGACCATCGCGCAGTAAATCGCTGGCGAAAAAAGCCCCGTGGCCTTGAAAGGTCACGGGGTCTCTTTCATGACGTGCGTTACTTAGGACGCAAATCAAGCTCCACCCGCCCATTGCTCAGCACATACGTGCGACCGGACCAAGTAAACTCAAAGTTGAATTCGATCAACAGGCTTTCACCCGATTTATATTTGAAATTACTGATCGGCTCGCTTTCACCGCTTGGCCGCCCAGCATAAAGCATGTTATTGACAGCAGCGAGATAACTGGTAACACCATCAGCTGTAAACTGAAAAAAAGCGCCAAAAATACCCAGATCACCGGCCAAGTCGTGTCTTTGGCTAACATGAACGCCTGTCAGCTCTCCTACCGAGTTGTAGTACAGCCAGATGTCATCAGCATTAAACCCACTATTGCCCTCAAGGGCAGGACTTACCCGTGCCTTCGCGGCCCGAAATTCCGTCATTGCCTGCTTGTTCACAACGCTGTCTATTTCGAAGGTGCCTTGGGTCACCGAGAACGAATCGTTGCGTCCCTTGAATTTGAAGCTCGCCTTCTTCGGCTCGCCTGAACTGCCCAACGTCTCGATGGTCAGCTGGCCGCTTTCTGCGTAACCGGCTCCTTCAATGCCGAGGTGCGCCCAGACCCTATTCGCTTCCAGAGGCTCGATATCGTAGCTTTTCGCCTCTGGATTTTCGGGCAAACGAAAATAGATGAAGGGTTCGTTGCCTATTGCGTTATCGTCCACCGCAAAAACCGCATGCTCTGACAGATAGCTGATGGTGCTGGCATGGAATTTTTTTTCACGCCCGCGTATAACAGCACTCATTTGACCAGACGACCGCTCGATCTTTTCTTTGGATGAACTCACTCTCTTATCTCCTGTGGCGGCGGAAATTTATTTAGTAGGACCTTCACGTGATGGACGTGCCGCCGTGGGGAAAGGCTATGGTGAGCCCCCCCTTCCGAAACTGGCAGAAATGCTAGGTGTTCAGTCCTTTTGAACAATTACAGACGTATATCGACTTCCCCATTTCTCATTTGATGGATGACGTCGGCCTGCATGAATTCCAGCGAAAAATCAAATGCAATTTGACTACCCGGTGTCCAGGTCAAGTTCGTGATCTCGAAACTTTTGGCAAACTTCAAGGTGGGGGAATAGACCAGCGCTGAGCTGACCCAGGGGGCACCGTTTGCATCGTACTCAAGGATAAACAGTGTGCCCAGTTGTGAAGGGTCGTCGCCGTCGGAGAATCTCTGATAATTGGCAATTGAACTCGGACGCGCGCCATCACCGTTAGCCTCCAGAAAATCGGCTTTATAATTCGAACGCTTGTTTAATGGTGGGTCAATATCGGCTTTCCCAATACCTGTGGCGTGTACCGTGATGCCGGGCTCTAGAGTGAATATACCCTCTCCCATCGGCTTGGACGGCCCGCTCGCTTTGGTCTGTCTCATCTTCGATTTCTCCCAGGGCAGCTAACGTTCATGAGTGCAGAAGGTGCATTGACGCAGCGCCAAAGCTATCGCGCCCCTCGAAAACTCACTACTGGCAGAAATGTCAGGTATGGCAGTAACCCTCACCGCCTTTCAAGCATGAGCGGTTTACCGCTAGGATGGCTGAACACGCGTACTTGAGGTCACCGACTCATGCTTATCGGCGCTTTTCTCATCCTGACCTGGCTGGTGCTGCTGCTGCGCTACCCCGTCAAGGCCCTGCCGATTTCCATGGCTGCGGTCTGCGGTCTGGGCCTGGTGGCACTGTGGGTAGCCTGGCAGGACAGCCGCGAGGCGTCGCAGCTGACACGCCTGGACCTGCGCCTGGCCTACGCCCCCGAGCAATGCCCCGCCGACCGCACCCTGCGGGTGACAATGAAGAACGGCAATGACGTCCCACTGACCGAGCTGCGTTGGCGCGTGGGTGCCTATGCCCCTGGCGATACCGTGAACCTTGCAGAGAACACCTACAACGCGCCGCGCTACCGAGGACCCAGTGAGTTGCAGCCGGGGGCCGAGTGGGCTGACTGCCTGCCACTGCCGCCTCTGCGTTCGGGGTATCGACCGCAGACGCTGGAGTTTCGGGCGGAGCATCTGCAAGGTACATTCGCTAACTGACCTGTTGTCTGGTCTGCCCTCATCGCCGGCAAGCCAGCTCCCACAAATGCCCCAGCCTGCATCAAACCCTGTGGGACCCGGCTTGCCGGCGATGAGGCCGGACCAGACAACACAACCCTCACTCCAAGCAAAGGCCCACTCCATGCCCACCGTCCTGATCACCGGTTGTTCCAGCGGCATCGGCCGCGCCCTGGCCGACGCCTTTCGCGATGCTGGCTTCGAAGTCTGGGCCACCACCCGCAAACCCGACGACGTCGATCAACTGGCCGCAGCCGGTTTCGCCGCACGGCAACTGGATGTGAATGACAGCGAGGCGCTGAAGCGTCTGGCCGATGAACTGGAAGACCGCTACGGCCGCCTGGACATGCTGATCAACAACGCCGGCTACGGCGCCATGGGCCCGCTGCTCGATGGCGGCGTCGACGCCCTGCGCCAACAGTTCGAAACCAACGTGTTCGCGGTGGTGGGCGTAACCCGCGCAGTGTTTCCGTTGCTACGCCGCTCACGAGGAACAGTGGTGAACATCGGCAGTGTTTCCGGCGTACTGGTAACACCGTTCGCCGGTGCCTACTGCGCCTCGAAAGCCGCTGTACATGCCTTGAGCGATGCCTTGCGCCTGGAGCTGGCGCCGTTCGGTGTGCAGGTGATGGAAGTGCAGCCGGGGGCGATTGCCTCGCAGTTCGCCAACAATGCCCAACGCCAGGCCGAGCAGGTGCTGGCGGCGGATTCGGCGTGGTGGCCGTTGCGCGAGCATGTGCAGGCGCGGGCGCGGGCTTCTCAGGACAGACCGACTTCGGCGGCGGTGTTCGCCCAAGGGGTGTTGGCGGCCGTTGGCAAGTCCCCCGTACCCGCAGTGGTGCGGTTGGGGAATGGCAGTACGGCGCTGCCGCTGATGGCCCGGTTGCTGCCACGGCGGTTGCTGGATTGGGCATTGCGCAAGCGGTTTGGGCTACTGCGCCCGCTTTGATTTTTCTGTTGCCAGTACCGGCCCTATCGCCGGCAAGCCAGCTCCCACAGGATCCCACCAGGCCCTAGGCCTGCGCTGTGCTTGTGGGAGCTGGCTTGCCGGCGATGGGCCGCACAGCGGCCCCGCTTTTTATGCTTTCTTCACCGGCTGCTCATCAAACGCCTGCCAGCCACCACCCAGGGCCTTGTACAGCCCCACCAGCGCCTGCGACACCGCCGCCGAGCTGTCGATCCACTGCTCCTCGCTGGTCAGCAATGCACCCTGCACCGTCAGCACATTGAGAAAGTCCACCGCCCCTTCCACATACTGGCGTTGGGCAGTTTCCAGGGCGATGCGGTTCTGCCTCACAGCCTCGGCCAGGTGGTCACGGCGCAACTGGCTGGCGTTGTACAGGCGAAGCACATCGTCAATCTCATGCCAGGCACCCAGCACCACCTTGCGGTAGTTCAGCGCCGCTTCCTGCTGCTGCGCCTCGCGCAGTTCCAAGGTGCCCTTGAGCCGGCCACCCTCGAAGATCGGCAACGACAACTGTGGCCCGAAGGCAAAGCGGCGCGAATCCCAGCCGCCGAAATCAGACAACTGCATGGCCTGGAAACCGACGCTGCCCGACAAGCGGATGCTCGGATAGAAATCAGCCTTGGCCACGCCAATGCTAGCCGTGGCGGCATGCAGGCGGGCTTCGGCCTGGCGAATGTCCGGGCGACGCTCGGCCAGTTCGGATGGCAGGCCGATGGCAAACTTCTGCTGTGGCGCGGGTAATTCGCCGCCTTGCAGCAACTCAGCCTGCAGGCTACGCGGTGGTTCTGCGGCAAGCAGGCTGAGGGCGTTGATCAGGTCATCACGCCGGGCTTCGAGGCTTGGCAGGCGGGCCTCGATCGACGCCACCTGGGCACTGGCCTGAGCCACGTCGAGCCGAGTGGCAACACCCTCGGCCTGACGGTCTTCGGACAATTTCAGGCTGTGTCGGGCAACCTTGAGGTTGTCCTGTGTCACATCAATCGTGTGCTGCACCGCACGCAGCTGAATGTAGTTGCCGGCGGTTTCCGACAGCAGGGCCAGCAGTACCCCGCGGCGGTCGTTCTCGGCCACTTCGACCGTGGCATCGGCAGCCTCGACCTGGCGCCGCACGCGGCCCCACAGGTCCAGTTCCCAACCGGCCACCAGGTCGCCTTGCCAAAGGTTGTACGCCTCTTTACCCGCTTTACCGGAAGGGTCGCTCAAGCCTTCGGCGCTGTTACGAGCGCGGCTGTAACCGGCGTTGGCGTCTACTGATGGCACCTCATCGGCGGCCACGGTGCTGCGCAAGGCGCGGCTTTGCAGCAGGCGGGCGCTGGCCATCTGCAGGTCGAGGTTGCGTTCGGCAACGCGCTGGATCAGTGCGCTGAGCTGTCCGTCATGAAAGGTTTCCCACCAGCGCAGCTCCAGCGGTTCGGCTTGCGGCTGGCTGGGTGCTGCCTGGCCTTGAAGCGGCGCCCACTGTTGCGGTGCCTGGCTGTCGGGGCGCAGGAAGTCCGGGCCCATCGTGCAACCGGCCATCAACACGGCCAGCAGCAAGGGGCTCAAGCGTAATGCAGGTTTCATCGTGCACTTACCTCTTTGCCATCCAGCTTGTCGCCACGGGTATCGATGGTCGCCTCCACCGACATGCCCACCCGCAAGCGGGAGAGCAACGGCTGCCCGTCATCGAACACGATCTTCACCGGGATGCGCTGCACAACCTTGGTGAAGTTGCCGGTGGCGTTGTCTGGCTTGACCGCAGCGAAGGTCACGCCGGTAGCCGGGGCGATACTCTCTACGTGGCCTTGCAGCTTTTCACCGGAGAAGGTGTCAACGCTGATACTCACCGGCTGTCCCGGCTGCACATGGGTCAGCTGGGTTTCCTGGAAGTTGCCGACCACATAGGCCTGCTGCAACGGCACTACCGATAACAGGCGTGCGCCGGGATTGACGTAAGCGCCCACGCGCAGGGCGCGCTCGCCGACCATGCCATCCACCGGCGCCGTGATGCGGGTGTAGGACAGGTCGAGCTGAGCCTTTTCCACACCGGCTTCGGCACGCTTGAGCTGGCCATCGGCACTGGCCACCTGGGCGGTGAGGATGTCCACTTGCTTACGCGCCGCCACCAGCGCCGCCTGGGCATTGGCCAGGCGAGCGCGGGCCTGGTCGACGCCGCTGCGTGCCTGCTGGGCATTCTGAACGGTACCAGCGCCCTGCTCGGCCAGGCGGCTGTAGCGGTTGACTTCATGGTCGGCGAACGCTGTTTCGGCCTGGGCCGCTTTCACCGCCGCCTCGGCCTGGGCAATCAATGCTGCCTGGCGCTCGAGCGTGGCGCGGGCATCGGCACTTTGCGCCTGAGCCACCAGCAACTGGGCCTGAGCGGCATCCAGGGCGGCCTGGTAGTCACGGGCGTCGATGGTCGCCAGCAACTGGCCTGCCGTGACCTGCTGGTTATCTTCTACCAGCACGTCCTTGATGAAGCCTGCAACCTTGGGCGCAACTACGGTGTAGTCGGCAATGACGTAGGCATCGTTGGTGCTCTGGCGGTGGTCGCTGCCGAACATCCAGGGGCCGACAATGCCAGCCAGAACGGCCACGGCCAGTACCGAGCCAATGAACAGGGTTTTGCGGTTGTTAGTCATTTCAGCGGTTCTCGAATTCGTCCAGGGTTCAGGCCACCGCACGCGGCGGGTAGACCCGGGTAGGCACGAAAGGAATCAGGCAGATCAGGGCCACGGCGATGCCAGCCATGACCAGGTAGAGGTCGGCGGAGGTCAGCACCAGCGCCTGGTCGTGAATACGCCGGGCCAGGCCCGCAGCGCTGTCGTCGACCAGCGGGGCGTTGCCCAGGCTGTCCACCAGGTGGTTGGAATGGAAGTGCCGGCGCAGGGTGCCAAGTGCATCCAGCAAGCCACCCGCGATGACTGCAGACAGGCCTTTGACGGTGTTGAACCAACTGGAGGCGAACGGGCCTTCCTGTGGGGTCATCCCGTTGGTGGACAGCATCAGCAGTGGCAGCACCGCCATGGGCTGGCCGAACACCTGCAACAGGTAGAACGGGTAGAAGTCGCCACGGATCCACTCGCTGGTCAGCAGGCTGCTGCCGACACATGACACCGCCAGCATCGCCAGGCCGATGCCCAGCACCCAGCGGCAGTCCACTGCGCGGATGTTGCACAGGGCTGCCGTCAGCGGCAGGGCGATCAGTTGCGGCATCGCCACCAGCATCATCAGCGGGCTGGTCTGTGCCGGGCGGTAGCCCTGGATCTGCGCAAGGTACGCCGACGGGATACTGCCCACGCCCGACAGCACGATCAGCACGCCGGCCAAGGTCACCAAGGCAAAACTCAGGTTGCGCCGCTGCAGCATGCGCAACTGGAAAAACGGCAGCGGCTCGGACCACTCGTTGAACATGAACAGCACCAACAGCAGCAGGCCACCACCCAGCAGCCAGCAGATCAGCGGCGAATCGAACCAGCCCCAACGGTCACCCAGCGACAGGCCCAGCACGATGCAGCTGATGGCGGGCAGGCCGAGTAGCACACCGCGCCAGTCAAACTGCTTGAAACGCTCCAGGCGCAGCGGGTCTTGCGGCAGGCCCCAACCCACGCAGACGATGGCCAGCGCCGACGGCAGGATGATCTGCCAGAACGCCCATTGCCAACCGACGTACTCGGTCCATAGCCCCGCCAGCGGCGTGCCAAGGTTGGGGCCGAAAGTGGCAGTCAGTGCATAGCAGGCCAGGCCATAGACCTTGATGCCCGGCGGCAGAAAGCGCAGGGCCACGCTCATCAGCATCGGCGGCAAGGCACCCGAGGCAAAGCCCTGGAGTACACGCAGCAGCATCAGGCTGTGCAGGTTGGGGGCGAACGGTTGCAGCAGGCCAAGCACGGCGAACAGGCCAATGGCGCTCATGGTGAAGCGCCGCAGTGAGAAGGTGGTGGCCAGCCACGGCGCAAAAGCCATGGCCGAGACCGAGGCGGCGCTGTACACCGCCAGCAGCCAGGCACCTTCATCGGCACCGATGCCCATGGCACCGCGGATATCGGCCAGGGAAATCTTGGTGACTGACTCGTTCAGGCCCGCGCACAGCACGGCCAGCAATACACCAAACAGCCCCACCACCACCTGCACGCCGAACGCCGTCTGCGCAGGTGCAGCCGGCGCGGGGGCGGCGGCCAGCGCCGCAGAGGGTGCGGTCAGGGAACTCATGAAATTACATCTCCAGCAACAATTTCGAGGCTGGAGCAAGTTTAAGAAGGTCGAATGCTGACGAAAACTGACTTGTTGGCAGCTTTATATTGCATCAGACGCAATCGTCAGCAGCATCACGGATCAATACTGCCGCATGCTTTCAACGTCTGGCGTAGCCAACGATGCGCGGGATCGTTGTCGAACCGCGGGTGCCATGCCTGCTTCACATTGACCTTTTCCAACGGCACCGGGATCTCGAACGAGCGCAGTGGCAACTTCAGGCGCTGCACACTGTTGAGGATATTGGCCGGTATCGGCAGGATCAGGTCTGAATCGGGCAACGAAAACATGGCCGAGTGGAAGCTGGTGGTGATCAGCGCTACCCGCCGCTCCACCTTGTGGTTGGCCAGCGCCACATCGATCGGCCCATTGGCGCGGCCACGCCGGGATACGCTGATCTGCGGGTAGGCGGCGAAGCGCTCAGGGGTGATAGGGGCGTCGAAGATTGGATGCCCTACGCGCGCCAAGCCCACGAAATAGGTGTTGAACAAGCTCTGCACCTTGATTTCCGGGCCCAGTTCGACGGCCGAGCTGATGATCAGGTCGATGTGCCCATTGCGCAGCACCGCATCATCGTCGCCACTGCCCTCCGGGACGAACCGCAACACCGTACGCGGTGCCTGGGCCAGCATCATGCGCAGCAGTTGGGCGCCGTACAGGGCGATGAACAAATCGTTGGTGCGGATATTGAAGGCACGGTCCAGGTTCACCAAGTCGACATCGTCTCGGCTGCGGAACACCTGCCCGGCCTGCTCTACCAGCCCATGCACCTGCTCGCGCAGGGCCAGCGCCCGTGGCGTCGGTACCAAGCCACGACCGGCACGCACAAGAATCGGGTCGCCCATGGCCTCGCGAATGCGCCCCAAGGTCCGGCTCATCGCCGCCGGGCTCAGGTTCATGCGCTGTGCTGCGCCGACCACGCTGCCCTCGTCGAGCAGGGCGTCGAGGGCGACGAGCAGGTTCATGTCCGGGAGTTGCATGGCCGTTTTCCGTGGCAGCTGTGGGAATGGCGATGGTAGCAGGTTGGTGGATTGCACCAGACGCAATGCGCTCGTGCGTGGTGGGGCATTTATCCGATGGCCGTGTTCGGCCTTAAATGCAGCATTGGCAGGCCCGGCCTCTTCGCGGGCACGCCCGCTCCCACAGGTCCATCACAATGCCGAGGCTGGTGCGGTACCTGTGGGAGCGGGCGCGCCCGCGAAGAGGCCGGGCCTGTAGACACATCAGCCAAGGATCCAACATGCCCTCCCCAGTCCTGATCGCCATCGACGCCTCCCCCGCTTCCAGCGCCCTGCTCACCCTCGCCCGCCGCTACTGCCGCCCCAACGACCACGAACTGCACGTGCTGCTGGCCATCGATTCAACCTTCGCCGTCCATGACCAACCCGCGCCCTACACCGCCGAAGAACTGGAGGAATACCCCGCCGCCTGCGAGGAACAGCAGCATGCCGACCACGCCGTGGCCGAGGCCGTGCGCGCGTTGCAGCAAGCCGGCTTCGCCAGCCAGGGCTGCATGGTCGCGGGGCAACCGGTCGAGGTGATCGTGGCCAAGGCGCAAGAGTTGAAATGCGAGCTGATCATCATGGGCCACCGCCACCTGTCGCGGCTGGGGCGGATGCTGGACCCGTCGATCAGTGCGAAGGTGATTGACCGAGTGAAGATACCGGTTTTGGTAGGGGCAGCGGATTAGATATCACAGAGTGGGTCAACCCGCTTGTTGATTAGCCAAATAGGATTGGCGTGTAACCTTCATATCAATGCCAAGTTGCTCCATATGCATCTTTACAGGCCACAACCTGTCGTATGGCGTCTTATAGTGGCCACTGTAATTGGTCATTATTAGACGATCGTCCTTCATCGTAAACTCCCCCGCTGCAACGACGGTGGCACTGGTACGATGGTCACGGGCCGCAACTTTGGCAAAACTGGCATGAGTCGAGTAAACATGGCCATGCTCAAAGCTACCGACTATGATCTCTCCTTTGTCAGTAACCAGCCACTTATGTGTCATCGGTGACGTCTGGCTGAAAACACCACGCATAGACGCTGAATCATTTACAACCGTCAGCCTTGCCTGCTTGCGCTGGATATTCTTATCAGTTACGGGCACCTCAAATTCGATACGATCTTTATTCGTATTGACCAGCGGCGTCATAGATTGCACTTTCTTCGGCCCACCGGTCAGCCCCTGCCACAAGCGTCGCAGCCAAGAGCGCCCTGAAGGGTCCACCCGATTGACAGGGTCGCACGAACAATAGGCATAGGCGTTCAAACCACCACGGCTAAACGGGCTCATACTGTCAGCGCACTGAAATCGCATCAGTCTCGGATTGTATGCCCTATGGCCATTCCCGAGCAGATAGTTACCTGTGAACATGTCAACGAAGGCGCCATTAAACGCCAGCAGGGTTGCCGAGGTCCGTTGGACCTGGGAATGTCCATAAGCCTCATAGGCTGATCTACCCAACGTTCGAAAAGACGCTATGTGCATGGTCGGCTCCGCAGGAAGCTCATCTTCAATGACCTAGACACTATCGCCCTCCAGCCCCTCTCTTGATAACTAGCAAAAATATCAGGTAGGGGCACGCAGAGGCTGGCAGGGTGACGGACATGGCGCAATGAGTGCCGCTTGACCACCCATCAGCGTAGTAATGCATTCGCATTGACCTGACAATGCAATCGCATTACCATAGAAAAGTATCGGTGCGACCTATCGGAGTTTGCTCATGGCTACCACCCTCGACGTCGAGTCCACGCTGACCGATCGCTATCAAACCACCGTTCCCGAAACGGTGCGGCGCGCCTTGGGGTTGAAAAAACGTGACAAGATCCATTACTCGATTCGCCCTGACGGTGAGGTGATACTCACCCGTGCAGAAGCAACCGAGAGCGATCCGGTACTGGGCAAATTCCTGGATTTCCTGGCACACGATATCGCCACCAACCCTCAACGGCTGCAGGTTGTCGATGCTGACCTCATCGCGCGTCTCGACAAGCTTGTCGGCGACGCAGAGGTCGACCTGGATCAACCTCTGTCGGCGGATGATGAATGAGTGATGCGAGCAGGAAGCCTCTGGTTATTCATGGATGGACTGTATTTGCCCACCCGCTGTTCCTGGCCAAACTGGATGCACTGAGCACTCAAGTTCATGCTCAGATGCAGAAAGACCCAACGGGTTACACGAAAAGGAATGCCTATAAGCGGCTGGCGGCGATCAAGCGTTTGGCTTTTGATGTGATCCCTCAGGACCCGACCAAATCTGAATACCGCCAAGGCGCCACGCTGGGCGAGGGTCACAAGCACTGGTTTCGGGCAAAGTTCTTTCAGCAGTACCGGTTGTTCTTTCGCTACCACACCCCCAGCAGGATCATCGTGCTGGCCTGGATCAATGACG
This sequence comes from Pseudomonas sp. RV120224-01b, assembly GCF_003208145.1. Taxonomy (NCBI): domain Bacteria; kingdom Pseudomonadati; phylum Pseudomonadota; class Gammaproteobacteria; order Pseudomonadales; family Pseudomonadaceae; genus Pseudomonas; species Pseudomonas sp. RV120224-01b. The sequence goes on from NZ_QKMQ01000002.1 coordinate 352,698, forward strand.
AATCAAGCAAGCGGGCTTATGAAAGTCATGACGATGCTTACAAGGTCTTCCAGAAAATGCTCGACAACGGCCACCCTCCCGATGATTGGGATCAGTTGCTGAGGGAAGCCGCACAGCAACCGTGAACAACACTTACCCCTCGCTCGGCTTCACCACCACCGTACAGGTCGTCCCCGCCGCCAGCAAAAACCCTTCCGGCACTTCATCAATGTGAATCCGCACCGGCACCCGCTGCGCCAGCCGCACCCAGTTGAACGTCGGGTTTACATCGGCAATCAGTTCACGGCTTTGCGGGTTGTCGCGGTCGTAGATGCCGCGGGCGATGCTCTCCACATGGCCCTTGATGCGCTCGCCGCTCATCATCTGCAGCTCGGCCTGGTCGCCCACTTTCACGTGTGGCAACTTGGTCTCTTCGAAGAACCCGTACACCCAGAACGAGTTCTCGTCGACCACCGCCATCACCGCTTCACCGGTACGCGCATAGTCGCCCTTGTGAATATTCAGGTTGGTCACATAACCGTCCACCGTGGCCACGATGTGGGTGCGCTTGAGGTTCAGTTCGGCGGCAGCCAGTTCAGCCAGCGCCTGCTGGTAATCGGCCTGGGCGGAGTTGGCGATGTTGCTGGCGTCGTCGCGGTTTTCCTTGGAGATCACCAGGTTGTCCATGTCGGCACGGCGCTTGGCGTTGACCTTGCGCATTTCCCAGGTCGCCTTGCGCGAGGCGACCAGTGCCTTGGCCTGGTCGACGGCCAGTTGGTAATGCTCGGGGTCGATCTGGATCAGCAGGTCGCCCTTCTTCACCCGCTGGTTGTCCTTGACCGGGACGTCCACCACGTAGCCGGGCACGTCGGCGGCAACGTTGATGATGTCGGCACGCACGCGGCCGTCGCGGGTCCAGGGCGTGGTCATGTAGTGCAGCCACAACTGGCGACCGATGGCCACGGCAGCGACCAGCACCAGCAGGGTGGCGATCAGGCTGAAGAACTTTTTCATCGAAGGATTCTCACCAGTAGACAGTAAGCGCCATGGCGCCGAACAGGCAGACGAACAGGCTCAGACGCAGTAGCGCCGGGTGCCAGAAGAAGCGGTAGCCATCATGGCTGGCGATGAACCGGTCCAGGCCCCAGGCCAGGCCCAGGGCGAACAGGAACATCAAGGTCATGGTGGGCATGTACACGCCATGGAAGGCGATTTCACGGGGCATGGTGCAGTCCTTTCGCCGGTGCCAGTGGCGATTGTGGGTCAAGCAGGGAAGAACGGATGAAATGCAGGTAGCTTTGCGCACGGCGCAGCACCGAGGTATCGAAGTGCCGGGCGAATGGCTCGTCGGTGGCTTGCACGCGGGCGATGGCGTGGTCCACCGCCACCAGTGCGCGTTCGTGGTTGCTGGCGCTGGGCTGCAAGAACAGCCTTGCCAGCGCGCGGCCCATCACGCGGATGGCCTGGCGCCACGGTTGTGACTCGGCGTAGGCCGGGTGTACCGGCGCACGGGCCTGCTCTTTGCGCAGCTCGATGACGGCGTGACCGATTTCCAGCACGGTGAACATCCACCCCATCAGCTGGCTTTGCACCTGCGGCTTGCCGGCCGCCAGACCGTAGGCCTGGTGCAACAGGTCGCGGGTGCGGCTTTCGAAGGCCGACCCCAGGCCGCGCAGGCGGCCGCTGATGGCGAACAGCACTTGCTCACGCAGTTCCTGCTCCAGCCGGCTCCACAGCCAGCGGCTGTTGGGCGGCAGGATGATCGCGCCAGCAGCAGCGCAGACGAACATGCCGATGACCATGCCGATGTAGTCGTTGATGAACGTGTAAGGGTCATACACCGTCAGGTTGTTCGGCACCGAACCGATGGCGAAGAACACCAGCAGGCCCAGGCCATAACCGGCGTAAGCCGGGCGCGAGGCAAGGAACGCGCCGAGCACGAACACCGGCGCCAGCACCATGCACAGCAGCGGAAAACCGTCGATCCAGGGGAACACGAAGAAGGTTTCGAAGAAGCCGACAAAAGCGCCGATAGCCGTGCCGCAAGCCATCTGGAACGACATGCGTTTGGGGTTCGGCGAAGCCGCCGAAAGCCCCACGGTAACGGTAGCGATCAAGGTCATCATGGCGCCGCTGGGCCAGTCGCTGAGCAGCCAGTAACTGCCCAGCAGCAACAGCACCGCCGAGGCACGCACACCGGCGGCCAGCGACACCAGCCAGCTGGTCTGCGCCACATAGGGCTCGTCCCACTGTTCACGCTCGTGCCTGTGCGCCGCCAACGAAGCGTGGGTTTCGGCATAACTGAACATTTCGTCGACAAAGCGGTACAGCAGCTCGAACGCCGTATGGAAGTCGAGCAGGTCAGCCTCGCTGGGTTCGGTCGCCAGGTACTCGGCTCGCAGCCCGCGTACCTGGGCTTGCAGGCCTTCCTTGTAGGCGGCCAGCTCCAGGGTCAGGCGCAGTGCATCGGCATCGGTCAACGCCCGGCCCACGTAGGGCTGTAACAGCTCCACCAAGGTGTTCAGGCCCGGTTCGATGGCACTGACGATCTGCAGGGGGCCACGGGCACGCAGGCGTTCGAGCAAACGGTGCAGGGCATTGAAACGTGTGGTGATGGCCATGAACTCGCTGTTCATGCGCACCAGCCGGCCACTGCGGCGGCGCATGTGCGGGTCTTCGAAGGCGGTGACGTTGCGCAGGCTCTCAAGGCCGACCGCCTCGGCAACGAAGCGCACGTTGCTGCTCTCGAAACGGTCTTTCTGGCTGTCACCGCGCAGGGCTTCCACCACCACCCCGGCGAATACGCCAAAGCGCTGATACAGGGCGTTGCGCATGGCGGCACTGGCCGACTGCGGCAGGATCGCGGCACTGACGAAGGTCGATACCAGAATGCCCAAGGCAATTTCCAGCACCCGCCATACCGCTGCCATGAACGCCTGATCGGGGTGCTGCAGCACCGGCAGGCCGATCATCGCTGCCGTGTAGCCGGCCAGCACGAAGCCATAGGCGCGGAAGGTGCGGTAGCGCATGGCGCCGGCCGAGCACAGGCCCACCCACAAGGCCAGGCTTGGCAGGAACAGCTCGGTGTTCTGCGGGAAGATAGCGATCAGCGCCACCATCATCGCCGAGCCGGCCAGGGTGCCGAGCACCCGGTAGAAGCTCTTGGCGAACACATGCCCGCTTTGCGGCTGCATGACGATGAACACCGTGATCATGGCCGTGCGCGGTTGCGGCAGCTCCAGGCGCATGGCCAGCCACAGGGTGATGAACGCGGCAGCCAGCACCTTGAAGATGTACACCCAGGTCACACCGTCGGTGCGCGCCCAGGCAAAGAAGCCCCGGCGCCATTCCAGGCTTTGCAGCCAGCGCACGGGCAAACTGGAAGTGCTCATTCGGCGTTATCCGGCTTCTTGTCGAAAATGGCCAGGGTGGCCGGGGTGGCCGGCGCGGCCTGGCGTTCCTCTTTCGGCACATCCAGCCCGGCCTGCAGGCCACCGCCCAACGCGGTGACCAGCTCGGCATGGGCGATCAGGCGGGCGGCCTGCACCTGCTGTTGCACCTGCTGCTGGCGGAACAGCAAAGTCTGCGCATTGAGCACGTTCAGGTAATCGGTAAGGCCGCGCTGGAAGGCGACCATGGCGATGTCGTAGGTTTTCTGCGCAGCAGCAACGGATTCGGCGGCGAAATGCGACTGTTCTTTCATCGACTCGCGGCGAATCAGCTGGTCGGAGATGTTCTTCAGCGCGCCAACCACGGTCTGGTTGTAGCGCGCCACGGCTACGTCATACCCCGCCGAGGCCACGCCCAGCTCCGAGCGCAGGCGGCCACCGTCGAAGATCGGCAGGCTGATGGCCGGGCCGACGTTGTAGTTGAACTTGCGCCCGGTGAGGAACTCCAGCGGGCCGCCGCCGGTGGCCATGAAGCCCAGGCTGCCGACCAGGTCGACGTTGGGGAAGAAGCCGGCATGAGCAACGTCGATGCCACGCGCCTGCGCGGCCACCTGCCAGCGGCTGGCAACCACGTCAGGGCGCTGGCCGACCAGTTGGGCAGGCAGGTTGGAGGGCAGTTTCAGCGGTGCAGCCAGGGCCAGGGTCGGGCGCTGCAACTGTGCGCCCTCCCCTGGCCCCTTGCCGGCCAGCGCGGCCAGCTGGTTGCGGGTCAGGGCGATTTCTTCGTTGAGGCTGTCGAGCTGGCGGTGGGTTTCCGGCAGCGGCGCTTCGGCCTGGCTGACTTCGAAATGGGTGCCGATACCGGCATCCAGGCGGCGCTTGGCCAGGGCCAGGATCTGTTCCTGCTGTTCCAGCTCGGCCTTGACGATATCGCGCTGGGCAAAGTGCAGGCTCAGCTGGATATAGGCACGCACCACGTTGTTCTGCAGTTCCAGCTGCGCCTGGCGGGCTTCGGCCACGCTCATGTGCGCCTGGTCCACCGCCTGCTCGCTGGCATTGCGTTCGCGGCCCCACAGGTCGAGGGCGTAGCTGAAGCCGAAGGCGGCGTTATTGTCCCAGGTGTTCGCGCCAGACAGCGCGCCAGGGCCGTAGAACTGGTCTTCAGGCCAGTTGTGGCGCTTGAGCGTGGCCTGGCCATTGACCTGCAGTTTTTCTGCCGACTCGACCACACCCGCCATGGCCTTGGCTTCGCGCACCCGCGCGGCGGCCATGGCCAGGCTTGGGCTGCCGGCTACGGCCAGGGCAACCCAACGGTCCAGCTGGGGGTCGCCATAGACGTGCCACCACTGCTGGTCGGGCCAATGGGCGTCGGTCGCGGCTTCGCGTATGGCCGCGTCGGTGGTCAAGGTATTGGCTTGCAGCGTCTTGCTTTGCGGGGCGATGCCCCAGGTTCCGATACAGCCACTCAAGGTGAGGGCAAGGGCACAGGCACTGAACGCATTGAGCGTTCTGATGATGCGACGCGGCACAGCTGCGATTTCCCGAGGAAGAGGTGAAGGGGCCGGGCAATTCTAGGGGGCGGCAGCACTGGCGATAAGCGCAGATTCCTGCGAATCTTTGTTACCAAAACAGCGATAATCCGCCTTTGGTCGAAGGCAACTTTTCAGCTTTTTATCGTTACTTCGTGACACAATTTTGTCCTCTACATCGAGAGTGACCCATGGACACCCTGCAAAACATGCGTGCTTTCAGTTGCGTAGCCCAGCTTGGCAGCTTTACTGCTGCCGCCGCGCAACTGGATACGACCACCGCGAACGTGTCGCGGGCGGTCTCCAACCTGGAAGCCCATCTGCAAACAAGGCTGCTCAACCGTACTACCCGCCGCATTGCGCTGACCGAAGCCGGCAAGCGCTACCTGATGCGTTGCGAACAGATTCTTACCTATGTGGAAGAAGCCGAGGCCGAGGCCAGCGACGCCCATGCGCGCCCCGCAGGGCAGCTGAAGGTGCACTCGATGACCGGGGTGGGCCAGCACTTCGTGGTCGATGCCATCGCCCGCTACCGCGAATCGCACCCGGACGTGACCTTCGACCTGACCATGGCCAACCGCGTGCCCGACCTGCTGGACGAAGGCTATGACGTGTCCATCGTGCTGGCCACCGAACTGCCCGACTCGGGGTTCGTGTCCCAACGCCTGGGCATCACCTACAGCATCGTCTGCGCTTCGCCCGGCTACATCGCCCGCCACGGCAGCGCGCAAAAGCCGGCCGACCTGCTCAAGCACGCCTGCCTGCGCATGGTCAGCCCGGTGATCCCGCTGGAAAAGTGGCTGTTCGACGGGCCGGAAGGCCAGGAGATGGTCAACATCACCAGCTCGCCGTTCATGGTGAACACCGCCGACGCCATGAAGACTGCTATCCGCAGCGGCATGGGCGTGGGCGTGCTGCCCATTTACTCGGCCATCGACGGCCTGCGTGATGGCAGCCTGGTACGGGTGCTGCCCGAGTACCGCCTGCAGGAGCTGAACCTGTACGCCATCTACCCGTCGCGGCAGTACCTGGATGCCAAGATCAAGACCTGGGTCGAGTACTTGCGCAATTCCCTGCCGGAGATTCTCGCCGCCCATGAGGCGGACCTGAAAACCCATCAGGTGCTGATCGCCAACTAAAAAGCTGCTGCAAGGCGGTGGTGGACAATGGTAGGTTGCTAACCAATATCCACCACCGCCTTGCAGAGAAGTTGCCCGATGAAAAAGACCGTCCTGGCCTTCAGCCGTATCACCCCGGCCATGGCCGAGCGCCTGCAGCAAGACTTCAACGTGATTTTGCCGAACCCCAAGCTCGGCGACATAAACGCCCAGTTCAACGAAGCCCTGCCCGAGGCCCATGGCCTGATCGGCGTTGGCCGCAAGCTCGGCCGTGCCCAGCTTGAAGGCGCAGGCAAGCTGGAGGTGGTGTCCAGCGTGTCGGTCGGTTACGACAACTACGACCTGGATTACTTCAACGAACGCGGCATCGCCCTGACCAATACCCCGGATGTGCTGACCGAAAGCACCGCCGACCTGGGCTTCTCGCTGATCATGGGCTGCGCCCGCCGCACCGCCGAACTGGATGCCTGGACCAAGGCCGGCAACTGGCAAGCCACCGTGGGCCCGGCGCACTTTGGCAGCGATGTACATGGCAAGACGCTGGGTATCGTCGGCATGGGCAACATCGGCGCAGCCGTTGCCCGCCGTGGTCGCTTTGGCTTCAACATGTCGGTCATCTACGCGGGCAACAGCCGTAAAACCGCGCTGGAGCAAGAGCTGGGGGCGCAGTTCCGCAGCCTGGAGCAGTTGCTGGCAGAAGCGGACTTCGTCGTGATCGTGGTGCCGTTGTCCGAGGCCACCCGCAAGTTGATCGGTGCGCGAGAGCTGAAGCTGATGAAGCCGAGCGCCTTCCTGATCAACATCGCGCGCGGGCCGGTGGTGGACGAAGCCGCTTTGATCGAAGCGCTTCAGAACGGCACCATTCGTGGCGCCGGGCTGGATGTGTACGAGAAGGAGCCACTGAGCGATTCGCCATTGTTCAAGCTGCCGAACGCCCTGACCCTGCCGCACATTGGTTCAGCCACTGCAGAAACCCGTGAGGCCATGGCCAACCGGGCGATGGACAACCTGCGCGCGGCACTGCTGGGTGAGCGGCCGCGGGATCTGGTGAATCCGCAGGTGTGGAAGGGCTGATAGTCATATTTTGCCTGCACCGGCCTCTTCGCGGGCTCGCCCGCTCCCACAGGTAAGTCACAGCCCTCGGAACCTGTGCAATACCTGTGGGAGCGGGCGAGCCCGCGAAAGGGCCGGTGCAGGCAGCACATTACCTATTTGGCCACCACCATCCCCTCAGCCACCTTGGCCTTGGGCTTGCGAAACACCAGCACATTCCCCGCCATCACCGCCACCAGCCCCAACAAGGCCGGTGCCGTCCACTGGTACCCCTCGGCTACAGCCGACACATTCAGCGCCACCAACGGGAACAGCACCGTGCAGTAAGCCGCCCGCTCCGGCCCCATGCGCCCGACCAGGGTCAGGTAGGCCGTGAAGCCGATCACCGAGCCCGGTATCACCAGGTACATCAACGACCCGATATAGCGGGTGTTCCATTCCATGTCGAAAGGAATACCGCTGGCCAGGCAATACACTGCCAGCATCATCGCCCCGTAGACCATGCCCCAGGCATTGGTGGTCATGGGCTTGAGCCCGGCCTTCTGCTGCATGCTCGACAGCATGTTGCCCGCCGAGAAGCACAGCGTGCCGAGCAAGGCCAAACCAAGGCCGTACAAGGTTTCACGGCTGGCCGCGTGGTGCGACAGCTCTGGCCAGAACAGCAGCCCCAGGCCGAGCAGCCCAAGCGCACCGCCGCCCAATACATTGGCGGCAATTTTCTGGCCGAAGAAAATCCGTGCGTTAAGTGCATTCCACAGTGTTGCAGTAGAGAACACCACGGCGATCAAGCCACTGGCAATCCACTGGCTGGCAGTGAGGAAGCACATGAAATTGACGCAGAACAGGCACAGGCCCTGAGCCAGGCAGATCTGGTGACCGCGGCGGTTCATGGGTTGCAGGCGGCGGGTGAGCAGCAGGATGGCGAACAGGATCAGCCCGGCCAGGGCAAAGCGGTAAACGATCGAGACCGGGATGGCGACCACGCCCAGCTGGAGTTTCAGGGCGATCCAGGTGGTACCCCAGATCAAAACGGTGAGCAGGTAGAGTGACAGGTTCATGGGTGGGGCTCCTCAAGCGATCGACCATGTATCCCCGGGGCCGCTTTGCGGCCCATCGCCGGCAAGCCAGCTCCCACAGGTACTGCACAGCCTTCAAGGCCACTGCTGTACCTGTGGGAGCTGGCTTGCCGGCGATCGAGGGCGCAGCCCTCGCCAGTGCTCCCAGTGTTTGCCCTCCGCGGCGTAGACCGCTTGCACAAACTTGCGCTTTTGTCCCGCAGGTAGCTGTAAGCCAGCCCAAGTGGCAGTACGATGACAGGCAAGAGGACTCGCCCATGACCCCGCTCACCCAGTTGCAAGTGTTCAACGCCATGCACGCCTCGCCCCACGCCCGGCTGGAGCTGAGCGCGCACCTGGGCGATGGGCTGGCGGCGGCGTTGTGGAGCAACCGTGACGATGCCCGCGACTACCAGGCGCCCAGCCACCACACGTTGTCGTGCTACATCGCCGATGGCACCGGCACCTTCCGCCGCCAGCGCCCAGGCGACAAAGGTGCGCCGGACAAACTGTGCGTGATGCCCGCCGGCCATGAGTCGAACTGGGTGGTCAACGGCTCGATTCGCCTGGCGCACCTGTACATCAGCGAAACCCAGTTCGCCCTCGGCTGCGTGCGCCTGCTAGACCGCGAGCCCCGTGAACTGCAATTGCAGGAAGCCACCTTCCTTGACGACCCGCAGCAAGCCATGCGCTTCCGCCAATTGATCAACCTGAGCTGGGACGAGCCCGGCGAGCGCTTGCTGGCCAGCAGCCTGGCCCATGAAATCGTCGACCATGCGGTGCTCAGCCAGGTGGGCCTACGCCAAGGTCTGCGCTTGAAGGGCGGAATCGCGCCCAGTCTGCGCCGGCAACTGATCGACTACATCGAGGCGAACCTGGACCAGCCCATCACTCTTGGCGAGTTGGCCCTTCGCTGCAACCTCTCGGAATACCACTTCGCCCGGATGTTCCGCACAAGCTTTGGCGTACCACCCCATCAATACCTGCTGGCCCGGCGACTTCACCACGCTTGCCGGTTGCTGCGCGTGGCTCAGTTACCGCTGGGGCATGTCGCCTTGCTGTGTGGTTTTGCCAGTGCCAGCCATTTCAGCAACAGGTTCCGGCAGGCGCTGGGGGCGACGCCAGGGGAATATCGGGCGGCCTTCGAGCACTAACACCATCTGCTCATTGAAAGGCAACGTCAGCTCGTCACTCAAGGCACGGACCTGATAATTATGCTAGTTGCCGCCATATCGCTGCGGCCCTACTCTTTGCGCGTAGCCCCGAACTAAACAATTCTAAATTCTTCAAGGGTAGCACCATGGACAACCGAAAAAAACGTAATAAGAGGTCACCTATATTCACACTTGAATGGAGCAAGCCAGGCGAAACAACCCGAACAGAGACAGGCACTGCTGAAGTTAAACGAGACGAACAGGCAACTCGGATAATTGGCACTATTATACCAGCCTTGCATTTCTTAGTTTTAAATGTTCCGCTGGACCTTGGAGAGACAGGTAAATATCCGATAATCACAGTGGACGAATTACAGGCAGGCAAGTCCGGCGTGGCAATCGGAAGCGTTCTGGAGGCGTTATGGTTGACTGATTACCATGGTTTCGTCTCATTGACCAAACAAGGCAAATTCATTGTCGAATTCAATGCCGAGAGCGTTGGATCAAATTACAAAATTCACAAAGGATATTTCGAGCTCGACCTGGAATCATGACTCAACACCCCAACGATAAAGCAGCGCGGTGTAGGCAACAACAGCACAACCCTGCCGTTCTCGGTAATGATACTCGAGAAAGCATCATCACCGAGAACGGTAATTCCAATCTACTCACCCAGCTTAGAATTCGAAAGTACTGGAGACGCTGACCTGACGCGCATCGCCAACAGCAACAAAATACTGATTCACCGCCGAACTGTAATACACCTTGTCGAACAGGTTCTTCACGTTCAACTGCAGGCGCACCTTGTGCTCATCCAGCTTGGTCTCGTAGCTAGCGAACGCATCAGCCACGGTGTACGACGGCAGGTCGAAGGTGTTGGTCGAGTTGCCCGCGCGCTCACCCACATAACGCGCACCTGCGCCCATCCGCAGCTTGTCGCCGCCGAACAGGCTGCCGAAGTCGTAAACGGCCGACAACGAACCGCTGTGCTTGGCCACGTTCTGCAGGCGGTTACCCTGCAGGGCGGGGTCTTCGGTCACTTTGGCATCCGTGTAGGCATAGCTGCCAATCAGGCTCCAGCGCTCGCTGAGCTGCCCCGTCAGGTCGAGTTCAACGCCACGCGAACTGACCTCGCCGGCGTTGCTGTACACCGTCTCTTTACTGATGGCGTCAAAGTTCGAAACCAGCACATTGCGCTTAGTGATATCGAACACCGCCAGGGTGCCCGTGATACGGCCCGGCATGTCGAGCTTGGCCCCCAACTCCCACGACTTGCCTTCTTCCGGTGCCACCGACGAGTCGAGCACAACATTGCCGGTCAACGGCGCGATGGTGGAGTTGGGCTTGAACGACTCGCTGTAGCTGCCATAGAACGACAGTTGGTCGTCAACCTTGTAGACGATTCCGGCATGCGGTACCCAAGCCTGGCCACTGATGTCGGTGTTGACATGGAACGGGCGGCCGCGCCCGGCGTACTGGTCGAACTGCTGGAAGCGGGCCCCCGCCACAAGGATCCAGTGCTCATCCAGGTGCAGCGCATCCTGCACGAACAGTGCGTCAGTGCGCAGCTTGTCGGTCTGGTCACTCTCTTTGGCACCTACGCTGGTGCCTTCCACTTCCTGGCCGTACACCGGGTTGACATAGCTGAACGTGGATTGTGCAGTCTGGCGGATCAGGTCACCGCGAAAAATCTTGCGGTCTTCATGGTCGACGCCGAACAGCAGGTCGTGCTGCATACCGGCCATTTCCACGTTGCCCGCCAGGCTCAAGGTGGCGAACTGGTCACGGCTCATGGCGTTGTGGGTGCCATCGATGCTTCGCGACAGTGTGCCGGTCTCTTCATTCACACCCGTCACGCGTACCTGGCTGGCATCGTAGGTCTCGCGGTTGAAGCTGTAGCCAAAGTGCAGCTTCCAGTCATCGGCCAGTTGGTGGTCGACTTCCAGGCGGTACAGGTCAGACCGCCCTTCCATGTCGTTGAACGGCTCGTCCAAGCGCCGCGTGGCGGGGATGTTCAGCGGGTGGCCGTTGTTGCCGAACGCGGTGCCGCGGTCGAAGGGCGAGAGAAATTCGCGGTGCTCGTAGGCCAGCACCACCTGGGTGTCTTCGCCTAGCCAGGCCAGCGACGGCGCCACCAACGATTCGCGGTGCACGCCGTAGTTGCGCCAGTAGTCTTCGTCTTCGTGGTCGACGATCAGGCGGTAGGCGAAGTTGCTGTCGCCCAGCGCGCCGGTGCTGTCGAACCCGCCGCCACTGCCGTTCTTGCCGCTGCCGTAGGTGGAACCACGCACGGTCAGGGCGTTGTATTGCTCAAGTTGCGGGCGCTTGCTGACCACGTTGATCACCCCGCCCGGGTCCTGGATGCCGTACAGCAGCGAGGCCGGGCCCTTGAGCACTTCGACCCGCTCGGTGCTGGCGTTGAGGCTGCGGCCCTGCACGATAGGCATGCCATCGCGCATGATCGAACCGTCGCGGTTGTCGCCAAAACCGCGCTTCATCACCGTGTCAGAGGTGCCGCCGAAGTTGTTGCCCTGGGTGATGCCACTGACGTTGTAAAGGGCATCGTCGAGGTTGCGCGGGGCCTGGTCGCGGATGACCTGGGCCGGTACCACGTTGATGGCCTGGGGAATGTCCTGGTTCGGGCCCTGCCCGCGCATGATCGAGGCGGTGGCCGGCGGTTGATAGCTGTACACGTCCATTTGCGCGGTCACGGTGGTGGCCTGCAGGTTGAGGGCGCCGGAGGTATCTGCGGTTTCGAGGGTCAGCGTGCGTGCATCGACGCGGCGCCAGGCCAGCCCGGCGTTGCCCAGCAGCTGTTGCAGGGCCTGTTCGGCGCTGAATCGGCCGTTCAGTGCCGGCGCCTGCACGCCCGGCAGTTCCAGGGTGTAGACCACGCTCTGGCCGGTGGTGCGGCTGAAGGCGTTGAGCGCCTGGGCCAAGGGCTGGGCCGGCTGGGCGAAGGCATAGGTCTGCTGTTGCTCGGCGGCACTGGCCAGGGGAGCGACAGCAACGGCCGGGAGCATGGCAAGGCCGAACCAGAGAGGGACGCAACGCGGGGTGAACTTCATGGACGCTGACCTGTGAGAGGGTGATGACTGCGAATGAATCGCACTTCCACTCATTACACGGATGCCACGTCCTGTTACCTCACCCGCTTTCTGAAAAATATTTTGCCTGTGCCGGCCTCTTCGCGGGCACAGGCGACTACCGAATCAGGGTCAAACGCCCCAGCACGGTCTGCCGCGAAAAGCCCATCACCTTGCCCAGCGAATCCAGTGCCAACAGCGGCTCGGTCACCGGGAAGCTGCCGCTTACCTTGCGCTGCCCCAGTTCACCATCCAGCAACAGAATGCGCCCCGGGTAATAGCGCCCAAGGTCTTCCACCACCTGCGCCAGTGGCACCTGGTAGTAATTCAACCAGCCCTGGCGCCAGGCCAGGCGGTTTTCACTGTCCACAACCTGGGTGTCGTCGATCCTGCCTGCGCTGTAGCTCACCTGCTGGTTGGCAGTCAGTTCACGCGCCAACGTGCCCTGCACAGGGCTAACCCCCACACGCCCACTGCGCACCGTCACCTGGGCGCCCTCACCCTGCTCGCGCACTTCGAACTGGGTGCCGAGCACTCGAACTTCGCCACCGGCAGCTTCGACCAGGAACGGCTCGCCGGTATGCGTCACCTGGAAAAACGCCGCGCCATGAAGCAACCGCACACGGCGCTCCCCCTTGGCGAAATCGACAGCAATGGCGCTACCGGCATCCAGCGTGACCTGCGACTGGTCAGCCAAGGTTACCTGGCGAATCTGCCCGGCACTGCTGTAGTCAGCCTGCAGGTCCTGCAACCAGTACCCCGGGTGCCAACCACCAGCAACACCCACGGCCAGCACCAGACAGGCCGCCATCGCCATCGCCGCCACATGCCGCCACGGACCACGGGCCGGCGGCCTGGCCATGGCATCGAGGTAACGTTGCAGGGCTTGCTGCTCTTCGTCGGCCAACCGCTGCGCCGGGCCGGCGCTTTTCTGCCACAACAGCTGAGCCTGTTCATAGGCGGCGCGGTGAACAGGGTCGGCCAGCAACCAGCGCTTGAACGCCGCCCCCTCGGCTTGCGCGGGCTGCTCGTTGATGCGGCTGAGCCACTGCAGGGCGGCCTGGGATTGCGCCTCGGTAATGGGGGGCATGCTGCTCATCGACGGGCGCTCCCTGGCCGGCGTGGAATGGGCGCGGGCTCGGCAACACTGGCCTTGCACGCTTCAAGGGCGCGCATCATATGCTTTTCCACGGCACTCTGGGACAGTTGCATGGCCTTGGCGATTTCGCCGTACTTGCAGCCGTGAATGCGGTTGAGCAAAAAGATTTGCCGGGTGCGCTCGGGCAACGCGCGCAAGGCGGCTTCGATGCGTTGCAGGTCGTGGTCCACTTCCAGAGCCTGCTCTGGCGCCTGGGCCGTGGCCACTTCGTCCACCGGCAACGCGGCTTCGGCCACGCGTTCGCGGCTGCCTTCACTGCGCAGGTGGTCGATGGCGAGATTACCAGCGCATCGCAGCAAGTAGGTGTCCAGCGCCTCGACCTTCACTTCGGGGCGCCGCCAGAAGCGCAAAAATAGCTCCTGAACCAGGTCCGATGCCGTGGCGCGGCAGCCGACGCGCCGGCTGACCAGCGCCTCCATGCGTGCACGCTGGGCCTGGAACACCTGGACGAAACGTGCACGCCCGCCGGCACTGTCGGCGTCGGGCTCGATGATGTCCCCCTGCTCGCTCACGGCTTCACACGGCAAACACGGCCAGCAACGGGCCGAGCACCACGCTGGCGGCGGCCAGGCCCAGCAGCAGCCGCGGCTGGTAAGGCAGGCCGAACACCCACAGGGTTACCCCGGCCATCATCACCGCCGTCCACTCCACCAGCCCATGGGCCCAACCACGCAGGTGCACGCTGAGGACCAGCGACAGCATCAGCAGCAACCAACCGGCGATACGCAACAGCCGCAATTGCCCAGGGCGCGGCTTGCGCCCGAGCAGGTCGCTGAAGTGTTTTTCCATGGCCAGGCACAGGGCGACAAAGCCTGCGAATGCGATCAGTGCGTTACCCAGCATCAGCTCGCCTCCGCTGTTTCAGTGCCCGGCTTTTTTGCTGCGCGTGGGCGCTTGGTAACCGGCTTGGGGCTGCGCAGCATCTTGCCGGCCAGCCAGGCCAGGAACAGGCCGGTGGCCAGGGCAGTCAGGTCGAAGCCGGCCATGGCCCAGTCACCCTCCAGCAGCGAATGGTTCAGCCCGCGGTGGGTACTCAGGCCGTTGAGCAGCGGCAGCAAGGCAAAGGCCAGCGCCCCCAACGCCAGTTGCTCGCCCCAGGCCCTGCGCCCGCTGCGTAGTACCGCATGCACCAGCGACAGGCCCCAGGCGATGAAGAAGGCATTGACCTCCCAGTCGCCCCGGCCTTCGACGCCTATCGGGACTAGGCGGTTGGCCCAGAAGAAACCTGCCACCGCCAGCAGCAAGCCGCTCATGCTGGCGATATTGAGTACCTCGACCAGGCGCAACTCACCCGGTATGCGCTCGCTCTTGGCGTGCTTGAGCTGGCGCTTGCCCAACCACATCACCAGCCCGGTGCCGATCACCGCAGTACCGGCCACACCAAAGAAGAAGTACAGCCAGCGCAACCAAGGCCCCGCGAAGTTGCCCATGTGCAGCCCGGCGAAACTGAAGGCGGTCATCATAGCCCCGCTCTCTGGCTTGCCCTGGCTCAGCAATTCGCCACTGGCGCCATCGAAGGTCCAGTTGGCGCTGCGCCTATACGCCACATGGTCGGCAGACGATTGCGTGAAGGTGACACGGGCATTGCTGTCGCCCGGGTTCTGCACCTGGATGTTGCCAATACGCGCGCCGGGTTGCAGTGCCTGCACCTGGGCATACAGGCTGGGCAACGGCACCAGCGGTGCAGCCACATGGGCCGCCTTGGGCGCATCGTCGCGGCCGAACAGGTCGTTGAAGTACTTGTCGGTGTCATTGCCATAGCTGGCCATGATGCCGGCCGGCATCACCATGTACATGAACAGCACCAGGCTGCTGTAGCTGATCATCAGGTGGAATGGCAGCACCAGCACACCGATCGCGTTGTGCCCGTCCAGCCAGGAGCGCTGGCCCTTGCCGGGGCGGAAGGTGAAGAACTCCTTGAAGATCTTCTTGTGGGTGATGATGCCGGTAACCAGCCCCAACAGCATGATGAACGCGCAGAAGGTCGACAGCCATCGGCCGAACGGGTAAGGCATCTGTAGCTGGAAGTGGAAGCGGTAGAAGAACTCGCCACCGCGGCTGTCGCGCGCCTCAACCGGCTGACCGGTCTGGGTATCGAGGGTTTTACTCACGAACCCGCGTGGCCCGCCATTGGGGTCGCGGTAGCCCACGCTCAAGGCGGCCTCGCGCGCGTTGGGCATGCGAATGAACCAGGTGCCCGAATGCCCGGCATTGTCCTGCAGGTAACGTTGGGCCACACCCAGGCTGTTGAGCGGATCCAGGGCATGGCTGCGCACTTCGGGCTGCGCCCAGTGGGTGATTTCTTCCTTGAAATACGACAGCGTGCCGGTGAGGAAGATGGCGAACAGCAGCCAGCCGAAGATCAGGCCGGTCCAGGTGTGCAACCAGGCCATCGCCTGGCGGAAGCCTTCTTTCATGGGTTTTTCATCCAGTAGGCGACGCCGCTGATCAGGCCCAACAACAGGCTTGGCGCCAGTACACCCAGCCAGGCACGCCAGGCGTTGCGGCAGGCGAAGCACCAGATGAACGCCAGCAGGTAGAAGACGAACGACAGCAACAGGCCGGTGAGCGTGGCATCGACCTTGGGCAACGGCGCCACCAAGGCAATACAGACGCTGGCCATCGACGCCAGCAAATAGCCGCCCAGCAGCGCGGCCAGGCTGCGTGAGGCAACGCCCAGCCGGTAACTGAGCGGGAGGCCGGCGGTTTTGCGCGTCATGGCGAAGGTCCGGGCGTTTTCGGGGTTGCAATACTAATGATTTCAATTCTCATAAGCAAAGCCTGCTGACAGGTGACGATTGCCGAAACAGACGGCCACCCCTACAATGCGAACAATTCTTACTACCAGTTGCGCTGTCATGCGCCGGAGTATCACGGTGACCAGCGCGCTTACATCGACGGTCGAAGGCCTTTACCACGCACACCACAACTGGCTCACCGGCTGGTTGCGTCGCCGTCTGGGCTGCCCGCACAGCGCCGCCGATCTGGCTCAGGACACCTACATGCGCCTGCTCCAGGCGCGCGAGGCGCCCCAGCTGGTGGAGCCGCGAGCGTTCCTTGCCACCGTCGCCAAGCGCGTATTGTGTAACCACTTCCGCCGCCAGGAACTGGAGCGCGCCTACCTGCAAGCGCTCGCACAGGTGCCGGAAGAAGTCGCACCGTGCGAGGAGCAGAAGGCGATCATTTTCGAGACTTTGCTGGAACTCGATCGCCTGCTGGACGACCTGCCGCCGTTGGTCAAACGCGCCTTCCTGCTGGCCCAGGTCGATGGCATGGGCCAAGGTGAAATCGCCCGGGAACTGGGCATCTCCCTGGCCACGGTCAAGCGCTACCTGAGCAAGGCGGCCATGCGCTGCTACTTCGCCCTGTGAACGCCTCGTTTTCCCCGCAAGTGGCCGAGCAGGCCGTGCACTGGCTGATCGAGTCGCAAGGCGATGATTTCGGCCAAGCGCAACAGCAGGCTTTCGACCGCTGGTTGCAGGCCGACCAAGAGCACCAGCGTGCTTGGTCGCATATCCAACAAGTGAACCAGCGGCTGCGCGGTGTGTCATCGCCAGTGGTGCACGCAACGCTGCAAGCCCCGCATTCGCCTGCCCGACGCCGGGCGCTCAAAGCTTTGCTGCTGGTGGGCGTGGCCAGTGCCACGGGGCTTGGCCTGCAACAGCACAACCCCCTTCCCGGGATGATGGCCGACTACCGCAGCCCGGTCGGTCAGCGCCGACGCATGCAACTGGGCGACGGCAGCGTGCTGCAACTCAACACCCGCAGCGCAGCCGATGTGCGTTTCGACGGGCAGCAGCGGTTGGTGCAACTGTTCGAAGGCGAACTGGCACTGCAAGTGGCCAGCGATGCACGGCCTTTGCGGCTACGTACTGGTGAAGGTGTATTGCACCTGGACAGCGGGCGCTTCAACGTACGCCAGTTCGACGGGTATAGCCTGGTGTCGGTGTTCGAAGGCGGGGCAAGCGCAGACGGGCAGCCGCTCATGGCCGGGCAACAGGCACGCTTCACCGGCGCCTGGCGCTCGGTGTCGGCACTCGACCGCAATGTCGGCGCCTGGGTCGACGGCATGCTGGTGGCGTCGCAGATGCGCCTGGCAGACTTCCTTGCCGAACTTGGGCGCTATCGCCATGGGCAACTGGGATGCAGCGAGCGGGTCGCCGACTTGCGCATTTCCGGGTCGTATCCGCTGGATGACAGTGAGCGCATCCTGCAGATGCTGGAGGTGGCATTGCCGGTGCGTGTGCGGCAGTTCACCCGCTATTGGGTGACGGTCGAGCCAAAAATCAGTTAGGGCCCGTACAGGCAAAATATTTTCATTTCGACTGAGCCATTTTCCCAACCTCGCGTGACAGACATGGCAGAACCCCTCTCTCAGGACCCGACCCATGCCGTTGCGCCCCAGCCCGTTCGTTCACGCCCTGCTGCTCACCACCACCCTCGGCCTGGCCATGCCCGCCGCCCATGCCGAAACCCGCAGCTACCACATCGCCGCCGGTTCGCTTGAAGACGCCCTCAACCAGTTCGGCCGCGAAAGCGGTGCACTGATCTCGTTCGGCTCGCAACTGACCCAAGGTATCAACACTCAGGGCCTGGACGGCCAGTACGACGTGCGCCAGGGCCTCGACATGCTGCTGCGCGGCAGCGGCCTGCAAGTACGGCAGGAAACCGACAACGCGTTCAGCCTGCAGCCCATCGCAGCCCCTGCTGCCGGCGCCGCAGTCGAGCTAGGGGCCTCCACCGTGGTCGGCGACTGGCTGGCCGAGGCGCAGCAGGACAACGTATTCGAGCACCCCGGCGCCCGTGACGTCGTGCGCCGCGAAGAATTCGAACGCAACGGTGCTACCACCGCCCGCGAAGTGCTCAACCGCATCCCCGGGGTCAACGCCCCCGACAACAACGGTACCGGCAGCCACGACCTGGCGCTGAACTTCGGCATCCGCGGCCTCAACCCGCGCCTGGCATCGCGCTCGACCGTGCTGATGGATGGCATCCCGGTGCCCTTCGCGCCGTATGGCCAGCCGCAGCTGTCGCTGGCACCGCTGAGCATGGGCAACATGGACGCCGTGGACGTAGTGCGCGGCGGCGGTGCGGTGCGCTACGGTCCGCAGAACGTCGGCGGCATCGTCAACTTCGTCACCCGGGCGATCCCTGAACAGGCCACGTTCAAGGCCGCCATGCAAAACCAGATCAGCCCGTCTTCCAGCCACGACGGTTTCAAGAACAGCGCCAACCTGCTGGTCGGTGGCACCAACGACAACGGCCTGGGCGGCGCCCTGCTGTACTCCGGTACCCGTGGAGGGGACTGGCGCGAACACAGCGACACGCAGATCGACGACCTGATCCTCAAGGGCAAGCTGCAACTGGACGAAGCCAACAGCCTGCACGCCATGGCCCAGTACTACGAGGGCGAGGCAGACATGCCTGGCGGCCTGAGCACTGCCGATTTCGACGCCGACCCTTACCAGTCCACGCGCCTGAAAGACAAGTTCTGGGGCCGCCGCACCCTGTTCAACTTCGGCTACGACTACAAGCAGGACGACCGCCAGTTCAGCGTCAACAGCTTCTTCACCAAGACCCTGCGCAGCGGCTACCTGGACCAGGGCAGCTTCGTCTCGCTGTCGCCACGCGAGTACTGGGTGCGTGGCATCGAAACCCGCTTCTCGCAGGGCGTGGCCCTGGGCGACAGCTGGCACGAGCTGGGCATCGGCTACCGTTACGTCAACGAAGCCGGCCACGAACTGCGCTTCCGCGAGCCGGTGAACGGCAACCTGCCCACCACCGCCAGCCGCAACGACCGCGACACCCGTGGCAGCACCGAAGCTCACGCCATCTACCTGGATGACCGCATCGACATCGGCCGCTGGACCATCACCCCGGGCGTGCGCTACGAGATGATCGACTCCGAACAGAGCAACAAGCTCAATGGCCAGCGCTACCAGGGCAGCTACAACACTGCGCTGCCAGCCCTGAACGTGATGTACCACCTGACCGACAGCTGGAACTTGTACGCCAACACCGAAGGCTCGTTTGGCAGCGTGCAGTACAGCCAGATGCCCAACCGGGTCAGCAGTGGCGAAGTGAAACCGGAAAAAGCGCGCACCTGGGAAGTGGGTACCCGTTACGACAACGGCGACCTGCAGGCCGAGATCGGCGCGTTCCTGATCAACTTCGACAACCAGTATGAAAGCAACCAGACCAACGACTCGGTGATCGCCCGTGGTGAAACCCGCCACCAGGGTATCGAGACCAGCGTCCGCTATGCGCTGGACGGCCTGAGCCCGGCCCTGGCCGGCTTCGACGTGCATGCCAGCTATGCGTTCGTCGACGCCACCATCCGTGAGGACGGGCCGAATAAAGGCAACCAGGTGCCGTTCTCGTCGCGCCACAAGGGCAACCTGGGCGTGGGCTACACCGAGGGCCCGTGGCAGCTGAACCTGGACGGCAGCTTCCAGAGCAGCCAGTACGCCGACAACGCCAACACCAGCACCGAAAGCGCCGATGGCAGCACCGGGCGCATTCCGGGCTACATGCTGGTCAGCACCCGCGCCGGGTACGACTTTGGCCCGCAGTTGTCGAACCTCAAGGTGGCAGTCGGGGTGAAGAATCTGTTCAACCGCGAGTACTACACGCGCTCTTACGATGACAACAACAAGGGCAAGTATGTGGGTGAACCACGTACTTTGTATGTGCAGACGTCGGTGGAATTCTGACCTGCAGCAAATGGGGGGCCGCTTTGTAGCCCCCTTTTGCAACAAGAAATTTATTTTCAAAAAGGGCTTGAATTCATTCCGCAGTTGCCTGACCTTAGAGTCAAGAGGCGCAGAAATTCCAAGGGTCTCAAGGGCCTAGGCGCGCCTCCATGCGAGCAAGCTGAATAAGGATTGAATCATGCAAATCCAGGTCAACAGCAGCAACCATTTCGAAGGCAACGCCCGGCTGGATCAGTGGGTCCGCAGCACACTGCAGAACTCGCTGGAACGTTACGAAGAAGACCTCACCCGCATCGAGGTTCACCTGCGCGACGAGAACGGCGCCAAGCCCGGACCGCATGACAAACGCTGCCAGATGGAGGCTCGCCCAAAAGGCCACCAACCGATTTCCGTGACCCACACCGCCACTTCGCTGGACCAGGCAGTCGACGGTGCCGCCACCAAGCTCAACCACGCGCTGGAACACTTCTACGGCAAGTTGCGCAGCAAGCGCGGCGCCCTGGAACTGAGTGACCCAGACGCCTGATCGGCAATGCAAAACGCCCGGCCTGAAGCCGGGCGTTTTTGTTTGTAGCGATCAACGGCAGTGAACCAACCCGCCGCGTTGCCAGTCAACTTCTGCACTCATTCGCTGCAGAAGCAAGAGCATGAACAACCCATTCGAACGAATCAGTGCTGCATTCGCCCCCGAATACCGGGTCAACCTGAGCATCACAAACCTCGACGGCAGCATCATGCTGACCCTGTCCGACGATGCCGGTGTGGTCGCCAGGCGCCTCGTCTCCCAGGCCCAGCGCAACGACCCGGTGCGCCTGCAGCGGGTGATCGACAGCATTCGCCTGGGCCTGGCCATCGAATTCAGCCAGAACCCCATGCAGGTGCTGGCCGCACTGACCCGCGACGCCCGTCACGAGCCGCGCCACTTCGTTGCCAACTGAGGGCTACTTGCCCTCCTCCACTTCCTTGCCGTTGGCATCCAGCACCTTGGTCGAGGGGTAGCGATACGAAGCGTAGCGCACCACCAGGATCGAGAACGCCAGCAGCAGGATGCCCCCGCACAGGTACAACAGCCCTTCGTCCGGCGCCTTGTGGTGCGAGACATCGCCGATCAGCAGGCGGGTCAGCGCGGTAATCGCCACGTACAGAAGGAAGCGGATCGGCATGTGGTTGGTCTTGAAGTAGATGCCAACCATCGCCCCCAGTTCCAGGTAGATGAACAGCAGCAGAATGTCATCGACACTGACCCCGCCCTTGCCAAGCATGTCCAGGAAGGTGACCACCGCCGCATAGGCGGTAATCGCGCCAATGCCGAACAGCGCCAGGTAATGGAAGGCCTCGACGCACAGGTTGCCCAGCGAGTCGGCCGAACCATGCAGGCCTTTGCGTAGCTTGTCTGCCCATTTGATGTTCACGATGTTCCATTCCCCGATACGTCTTTAAGGATGATGCGTCACCGGTGTGACGCTTGTGCCATGCAGTTAAAGGGCCAGGCCCTTGGCTTGGAAGGCGACCGATTGCCGCAAGGCACGTGTGGGTCAGGCTGAAGAATCAGGTTGCGCGATGATGGCAATGCCATTACTGTATGCGCATACAGTAAACTGCAACACAACCAGCAAAAGGCATAGAGGTGATGAATGGCCGTCGAAGTGGTGTACCGCAGCAGCCGCGACCCGGAGCGCTTGTTCATGGATAAGGCCGAAGCAGACCGTCACGACAAGATGCTCGAACTGGCCGAGCGCCTGGCCGAAGTGCTGCACAAGGCAGTGCCGTCGCTGACTGAGCAGCAGGTTGAGGAAGCCGGTATCTACATGGCCAAGAACCGCGATGTGTTTGCCCGGGCGTTCAAGAGCCAGCCGGATGCGTTGGCCGAGTTGCTGGAAGCGCCAGCAGTTGAGTGATTGCCTTCACCGGCCCTATCGCCGGCAAGCCAGCTCCCACAGGTACAGCGCCAACTTTGATGACGGCACAGTACCTGTGGGAGCTGGCTTGCCGGCGATAGGGCCAGTGCTAACAACACAAAGCCCATCAGCCATACAACAACCGCTCCGCCAACATCTGCGCCACCCGCGCCGGCGAACGCTTCTCCGCCTGGGCATGGCCAAACACTTCGGTCAGCCGTGACGGTATCCGCGCCAAGTGCGCGGTGATGGTGCCCAAATCCTCGCCACGATGAGTCAGCGCCACGTAGATCAACCCACCGGCATTGATCACGTAGTCAGGCGCATACAATATCCCGCGCGACTCCAGCTGGTCGGCCACCTGCAAGGTGGTCAGCTGGTTGTTCGCCGCCCCCGCCACCGCCGCACAACGCAACTGCATCACGCTTTGCCCGTTCAGCACTGGCCCCACCCCGCAAGGGGCGAAGATGTCGCAAGGGGTGCTGATCAACGCATCGTTGGTCACAGGCTTGGCATCGAACTGCTCCATCGCCAGCCGCACACGCCCTGGGTCCAGGTCGCTGACCAGCAACTCCGCGCCCACCGCATGCAGTTGCTCCGCCAACGCAAAACCGACATTGCCCAAGCCCTGCACCGCTACCCGCAGGCCTCTGAGGTCATCACTGCCCAGCCGGAACGAGGTGGTGGCGCGAATACCCGCGAACACCCCCATCGCCGCATGTGGCGAGGGATCACCCGATGCGGTGGTACTGGTCACATGGGGTGTGCTCTGAGCAATGCAGTCCATGTCCAGGGTCGAGGTGCCGCTGTCCACCGCGATGATGAAGCGCCCGTGCAAGGTATCGATGAAGCGGCCAAAGGCCTCGAACAGTGCGGCGCGGTTTTCCACATGCGGGTTGCGCATGATCACCGCCTTGCCACCGCCCAGTGGCAAGCCCGCCAACGCCGCCTTGTAGCTCATGCCCTGGGCCAGGCGAATGGCATCGGTCATGGCGCTTTCGTCATCGGCATAAGGCAGGTACCGGCACCCGCCCATGGCCGGGCCCAGTTGCTCACTGTGGATCGCCACAACCGCTTTCAGGCCCGTAGGCGGGTCGTTGAACAGGTGCAAGGACTGGGTACGCGTGCTTTGCATCAGAGCGAACATCGACAGGCCCCCCATGAGGTGCTCCCTCCAGTATAGGCACCGCCCTGAAGCTGATGCCGCTGCCGGACCACTGGACGAAACCGCGCGCCACGGCTAATACTCAAGCGTGTGTGGAGAAGCCCCATGAAGCCACGTCAAGCCTGCCTGGCCTGCCTGGAACGCGAGCCTGTCGCCCTGCTGGAAGCCGCATTGTGGATTGCCGCCGAGCACGACCGGAGTGTCGAGCCCGTGGCCAGCCTTGCCGTGCTGCAAGACCTGCAGCGCGATATCAGCACCAACCTGCCGATGCTGCCACTGTGCGAACTGGCCCAGCCGCTGCTGCGCCAGCTCAATGCGCTGGGCTTCCAGCAGGATGAGTACCACCCCCTGCGCCCGCAGGCAGCAATGATGGACAAGGTGCTGCAACGCCGCCGTGGCCAACCGCTGACCCTGGCCATCCTCGCCCTGGAGCTGGCCGGGCGCCTGTCCATTCCGCTGGAGGGTGTGGGCTTTCCTGGCCATTTCCTGCTGCGTGTACCGGGTGCCGACCACCTGCTCGACCCCTGCGGTGGCCGGCGCCTGTACCCCAACGATTGCCGTGAGCTGCTGGCCCGCCAATTCGGGCCGCATGTTGCGCTGACGGCCGAGCACATGCGCAGCACCACCCCGCTGCAGATGCTGCAACGCCTGTCCCGCAACCTGCGCCAGCTGCACATCAGCAACGACAACCACCTGGCGGCGTTGATCGATGCTGAACGGGTCATGCAGTTGGGGCCGGTGCAGGTCAGTGACTACATGACCCGCGCCTCGTTGTACCAGCATCTGGATTGCCCACAGGCCGAGCGCTTCGACCTGGAGCATGCGCTGCTACTGACAGAAGATCCGGCCCAGCGCCTGAAGCTGTCCGAACGCATCGGCAAGCTTCCGGCGGCGAACCGTTCGCTTCACTGAGCCGGGCTGTCCGGCTGCTGGGCGGGGTGGGCCTGTGTGAACGCCGGATGCCCGGCGGCCAGTGCGGCAACCCGCAGGATACGCGGGAAGCTGCTCAGGTCGATGTTGAAGCGTTCGGCGGCATACAGCTGCGGGATCAGGTACACATCCGCCAGCCCCGGTTGATCACCGAAACAAAAGCCTTGATCACCAATCAGTTGCTCCACTGCTGCCAACCCTTGGCTGATCCAGTGGCCGATCCATTGATTGACCTGCCCCTCGTCCTGCCCGGCCTGGCGCAGCCGGTTGAGCACGCTCACGTTGTGCAGCGGGTGGATGTCGCAGCCAATGATTGCCGCTACACCGCGCACTTTGGCACGCGCCTCGGCCGTGGCCGGCAGCAACGCGGGCTGTGGATAAACCTCTTCCAGGTACTCGATGATTGCCGGTGACTGCACCAGCAATTCACCGCCATCGGTGCGCAAGGCCGGTACGCGGCCCTGTGGGTTGATGGCAACATAGCCCGCCCCACGCTGCTCACCCTGCAACAGGTTGACCGGCAGGGACTGGTAAGCCAGCCCCTTCAGTGCCAGGGCAATGCGCACCCGGTAGGACGAGGTGGAACGGTAATAGGTGTACAGCTCCATGCCCGCCTCTCCTCAGTTGGCCGCGATGACCGTGCCACGGCATTCGCCGAAGCCGATGCTGGCCACGCCGTCGCGCGTGCAACGTGCACGCAGGATGATTTCGTCGCCGTCTTCGAGGAACTTGCGCACCTCGCCGCTGGCCAGTTCCACCGGCAGCTTGCCGCCCTCGGTGATCTCCAGCAGGCTGCCGAACGAACCTGGCGTGGCACCCGACAAGGTGCCCGAACCGAACAGATCGCCTGGTTGCAGCTGGCAGCCGTTGACGCTGTGGTGCGCCACCAGCTGCGCCACGGTCCAGTACATGCTGCGGGTGTTGCTCAGGGTCAGGCGGTGTGGGGCAACGCCCTGCTCACGCATGCGCTGGGTCAGCAGCAGCACTTCAAGCTCGATATCGTAGGCACCGGCGGCCTGGTCGCGCTTGTCCAGCAGGTACGACAGTGGCTGTGGGTCGCCTTCCGGGCGCGCCGGCTGGGCGCAGCGGAACGGCTCCAGCGCCTCGGCAGTGACCACCCAGGGGGAAATGGTGGTGATGAAGCTCTTGGACAGGAACGGCCCCAGGGGCTGGTATTCCCAGGCCTGGATATCGCGCGCCGACCAGTCGTTGAGCAGGCACAGGCCAGCCACGTGCTCGGCGGCATCGCCTACCGGGATCGCCTGCCCCATGTCATTGCCCTGGCCAATCCAGATGCCCAACTCCAGTTCGTAGTCCAGGCGTGCGCAAGGGCCGAAGCTCGGCTCGGTGTGCCCGGCCGGCAAGGTCTGGCCCTTGGGCCGGCGCACATCGGTGCCCGATGGGCGGATGGTGGAGGCGCGGCCGTGATAACCGATCGGCACGTACTTGTAGTTGGGCAGCAGCGGATTATCGGGGCGGAACAGCTTGCCCACGTTTTTGGCGTGTTCGATGCCGACGTAGAAGTCGGTGTAGTCACCGATCTGCGCGGGCACATGCAGTTGGCAGTCGCTGGCCGGGATCAGCGCCTTCTTCAACGCCGACTGGTGCTCGCTGTGCTCGCCAAGCAGCGCCTGCAAACGCTCGCGCAGCGCCACACGGGCGCTGCGGCCCAAGGCGAAGAATGCGTTCAGCGCGCCACCGCGGGTGGCTTCGACGGCAGACTTGGCAGCACCGTCGAACAGGCCGGCAGCCAGCACCGCTTCCAGGTCGAGGATTGCGTCACCGATGGCCACGCCACAGCGTTTGGCTTCACCCGGCCGGCTGAAAATACCCATCGGCAGGTTCTGCAGCGGGAAGTCGCTGTGCCCGTTGGCGTGCTCGACCCAGCTACGGGCATTGGCAGTGTGGTTCATGGGTTATCTCCGGTTCGGGTTGAAGGTGCTCGGCAAGGTGGCCCAGCAACTATCGTAGTCGGCCTGCAATTGCGGGCATTCAAGGGCTTGCTGGCTCGGGCGCAGCACTTGGCTGGTCTCGAACATGAAAGCCATGGTGTTGTCGATCTTGTGCGGCGCCAGGTCGGCGGCAATGGCCTTTTCGCAGGTTTCGGCGTCGGGGCCATGGGCGCTCATCACCCCGTGCAACGAAGCACCACCCGGCAGGAAGCCTTCGGCCTTGGCATCGTAGGCACCGTTGATCAGGCCCATGAACTCGTTCATCAGGTTGCGGTGGAACCAAGGTGGACGGAAGGTGTTCTCGGCCACCATCCAGCGTGGCGGGAAGATCACGAAGTCCATGTTGGCCAGGCCATGTACGCTGGTCGGCGAAGTCAGCACGGTGAAGATCGACGGGTCCGGGTGGTCGAAGCTGACGGTACCGATGGTGTTGAAGCGGCGCAGGTCGTATTTGTAAGGCACGTTGCTGCCGTGCCAAGCGACCACGTCCAGCGGCGAATGTTGCAGTTCACAAGCCCAGTGCTCGCCCAGGAACTTTTGCACCAGTTGCACCGGCCCTTCGGCTTCTTCGTAGTGCGCCACCGGGGTGAGGAAGTCGCGCGGGTTGGCCAGGCCATTGCTGCCGATCGGGCCCAGGTCCGGGATGCGCAGCGGCGCGCCATGGTTTTCGGCGATGTAGCCGCGGGCCTGGCCATCGAGCAGTTCGACACGGAACTTCATGCCGCGAGGAATCACCGCGATCTCCAGCGGTTCGACCTCCATCACGCCCAGCTCGGTGGCAATGCGCAGGCGGCCCAGCTCCGGCACCAGCAGCAGTTCACCGTCGGCGTTGAAGAAAACACGCTCCATGGAACGGTTGGCGCGGTAGATGTAGATACTCACACCGGCCGGCTTTTCCGCCGCAGCGTTGGCCACCATCGGCAGCCAGCCCTCGATGAAGTCGGTCGGTTCGGCAGGGATCGGCTGCGGGCTCCAGCGCAGGCGATTGGGGTTGATCCCACCCAACGGCCCGCTCAGCGGCTGGCGCGCCAGGCGCTCGAAACGTGGGTGCAGTGCAGACGGGCGAATACGATAAAGCCAGGTACGGCGTAGCTCACTGCGGGCCATGGTGAACGCCGTGCCCGAGAGCAATTCGGCATATAGCCCATAGGGCGCCTTCTGTGGCGAGTTCTGCCCGACCGGCAAAGCCCCTGGCAGTGCTTCGCTGGCAAATTCGTTGCCGAAGCCGCTGAGGTAGTGAAGGTCGGGTGAGGTGTCGCGATTCATCGATGCCTCCGGGCTCTGGCCGAGCCGTTGCGGGCAGCTGGCTGCTGGCCCGGTGTGGGGTGGCAGCGCGTCTGCATTGTTTTTATCGTAATCAGATTACGAATAACGTAATTTGCCCCGCGCTTGGCGTCAAGCTATAAAGGCCCGACTTGAAGAATCCGGAAGCAGATATCCATGACCAAAGCCAGCTCCCCCGCCGACAACGGCAAGCAGAAAGTCCGCTCGGCGGAGGTCGGCACCGACATCCTGAAGGCGCTTGCAGAGCTCTCTCCTTCCACTTCGCTGTCACGCCTGGCGGAACATGTGCAAATGCCGGCGAGCAAGGTGCACCGTTATCTGCAGGCGTTGATTGCCAGTGGCTTTGCGGAGCAGGACAGCGCCACCAACCATTACGGTTTGGGTCGCGAAGCATTGCGGGTGGGGTTGGCGGCGCTGGGCAGCATCGATGTGTTGAAGATTGCCGCCCTGCCGCTGTCGCAATTGCGCGATGAACTGAACGAGAGCTGCTTCATTGCCGTGTGGGGTAACCAGGGCGCGACCGTGGTCAGCATTGAACCGGCAGTGCGTGCGGTCACCGTGGTCACGCAAATCGGCTCGGTGCTACCGCTGCTTACCTCCTCTACCGGCCTGGTGTTCGCCGCCTACCTGCCCGAGCGCGAGACCGTGGAGTTGCGCGACCGCGAGCTGGCCGCCCTGCACCACAATGCAGAGGACTACCAGGCGGTATTGGCCGGCATTCGCGACCGTGGGCTGCACCATGTGCACGGCCTGCTGATGCCAGGTGTGGATGCGTTGTCGGCACCAGTGTTCAATGCCTTGGGGCAGGTTGTGGCCGTGATGACCGTGGTCGGGCCAACGTCGATTTTTCATGCCGACGAACATGGGCCGGCGGCGCAACGGCTGCTGGCGGCGGCCCGAGAGACCAGCTGGCGCATGGGCTATTCGCCGGCCGCGTGAGCGCCTGCAGCACTATTGCCCGATACGTAAAGGTGAATGTCATAAGCAGCTATTTTTCCTACAGGATCAAGCGCTTATTCTTAACTCACTGGCCGGCATGAAGGGCTCTTCCCCCCCCGCCTTTCAGGCCTGCGAGGTTCACCGACGTAGATTTTGAAGCTCCTTGATCTAACGTCTCGATTGGCCGCTGTGGCTTCCAGCGGCCTTTTTTTTTGCCCAGAAAAACCTGCGCTCTCGACGGGCTTGCACGGCCCCGGTAGAGCGTCCTCGTGTCGAGAAAGGGCCGCAAAGCGGCCCCAACAGGTTTACTTGCGGGCCACCCCATCGGCCCGGAACATCTGCCGGATCCCGCGAATGGCCTGGCGAATGCGATCCTGGTTTTCGATCAGGGCAAAGCGCACATGGTCATCGCCATAGTCACCAAAGCCGATCCCCGGCGACACGCACACCTTGGCCTCGGCCAGCAGTTTCTTGGAAAACTCCAGCGACCCCAGGTGCGCATACTGCTCCGGAATCTTCGCCCACACGTACATCGAGGCCTTGGGGTTCTCGACCATCCAGCCCAGTTCGTGCAGCCCCTTTACCAGCAGGTTGCGACGCTGGCGGTATTGCTCGGCGATGTCGCGCACGCACTGCTGGTCACCTTCCAGCGCAGCGATGGCAGCGACCTGCAGCGGGGTGAAGGTGCCGTAATCGTGATAGCTCTTGATCCGCGCCAAGGCACTGACCAGCTCGGGGTTACCGACCATGAAGCCGATCCGCCAGCCCGCCATGTTGTAGCTTTTGGACAGGGTGAAGAACTCCACCGCAATGTCCTTGGCGCCGGGCACCTGCATGATCGACGGGGCTTTCCAGCCGTCGTAGACGATGTCGGCGTAGGCCAGGTCGTGCACCACCAGCACGTTGTACTGCTTGGCCAACGCCACCACGCGCTCGAAGAAGTCCAGCTCCACGCATTGGGCAGTAGGGTTGGACGGGAAACCGAGGATCATCATCTTCGGCTTTGGGATCGACTCGCGGATCGCCCGCTCCAGCTCGTTGAAGAAGTCCACGCCCGGCACCAGCGGCACCGAACGCACCTGGGCACCGGCAATGACCGCACCGTAGATATGGATCGGGTAGCTGGGGTTGGGCACCAGTACCGTGTCGCCCTGGTCGAGGGTGGCCAGCATCAGGTGCGCCAGGCCCTCTTTGGAGCCGATGGTGACGATGGCTTCGCTTTCCGGGTCGATGTCGACCTCGTAGCGTTCCTTGTACCAGTTGGAAATGGCCCGGCGCAGGCGCGGGATACCGCGAGAGGTGGAGTAGCCGTGGGTGTCTTCACGCTGGGCAACCTGCACCAGCTTCTCGACGATGTGCGGCGGGGTGGCGCCATCGGGGTTGCCCATGCTCAGGTCGATGATGTCCTCGCCACGGCGGCGGGCAGCCATCTTGAGTTCGGCAGTGATATTGAAGACGTAAGGGGGGAGACGATCGATGCGCGCAAAGCGGCGCGGCGAACCTGGGTTGGCCATGGCTTCCTCTGAGTACGTAAGCGCCCGGAACCGTCCGAGCGACGTTGGCCGATGTGGCGGCCTGGATCAGAAGATAGTGCCGAAACAGGATACCTGTAAAGGACAATTTCCTGTTTTGTTAGAATTTTTCAGATGTATTTTTTGAAAATAAGAAATTTATGTTTTCAGGGCCGGCCCTATCGCCGGCAAGCCAGCTCCCACAGGTACTGCACAGGCCTTGGGAACTGCGCAGTACCTGTGGGAGCTGGCTTGCCGGCGATAGGGCCGGAACAGGCACAAAAAAACCCCGGCACAATGGCCGGGGTTTTTGGTGAAGCACTCGCCTCGATCAGCGTGCGTAGGTCATCAGCACGTCCGCAGCAGTCTGGCTGTCCACGCCCATCATCACGCTCAGGGCAGTGACGGTGAGGATGGAGAAGCCGAACACTTTACGGGCCCACTTGCTGTCGTCCTCGGCCTTGTAGCCGCCCCATGCCATGTACAGCCAGTAAAGGCCCATGGCTGCTGCCACGGCCAGGTAGCCGAGGCCGGCGTAACCGCCGAGGGTAAGCATCAAGGTGGCGAGCACGAAGGCCAGCACGTACAGCACGATCTGCTTCTTCGCCGCCAGGACGCCACGAGCCACCGGCAGGACCGGAATGTTGGCAGCGCTGTAATCCTTGAAGCGGAAGATGGCGATGGCAAAGCTGTGCGGCATCTGCCACAGGCTGAACATCACCAGCAGGGTCACTGCAGCCAGGTCGAAGCTGTTGCTCACGGCGCAGTAGCCGATCACCGGAGGCATGGCACCAGACAGGCTGCCGACCAAGGTGCCGTGCACCGATTTACGCTTCAGCCACAGGCTGTAGAAACCGACGTAGACGATGAAGCCGATCAGCGCACAGAACGCCGACAGCGGGTTGGCCTGGACATACAGCAGGCTGAAACCCGCCACCCCGAGCAGGGTGGCGTAGATCAGTGCGAAGGGCAGCGACATGCCGCCCTGCACCATGACGCGGTTCTTGGTGCGCTCCATCTTGTGGTCGATGTCACGGTCGATGCAGTTGTTGAACACGCATCCGGACGCCACCACCAGCGAAGTACCGATCACCACCGCCAGGAACAGGGCGAAATCCACATGGCCCTTCGAGGCAAGGAAGAAACCGCCTGCCACGGAAAGCACGTTACCGAAAATGATCCCCGGTTTGGTGATTTGGATAAAGTGCTTAACGGACATGCAGTCTTACCTCACTTGGCCAACATTTCGAAGTGGATGCTGAACATGATCCACAGCGACAGGCCGACAAGCAGAGCGATCACCAGGGTGGTGAACAGGAACGTCGATACGTTGTTGCGTTGCTCTTTCGAGCGGTCCATGTGCAGGAAGTAAACCAGGTGAACAACTACCTGGATCACGGCCATGGCAACGATGATCAGAACGGTCAGGTTCTTCGGCAGGCTGGCGGTCATGGCCAGGCCGAACGGGATCGCGGTCAGGATGATCGACAGTACAAAGCCGATCATGTACGACTTGACGCTGCCGTGGTTACCTTCGTGATGAGTGTCGTGTGCGTTAGCCATTACAGAACTCCCAGCAGGTAAACGACGGTGAATACGCAGATCCAGACCACGTCCAGGAAGTGCCAGAACAGGCTCAGGCAGCTCATGCGGGTCTTGGCGGTCGGCGTGATGCCGTGCTTGTTGATCTGGTACATCATGATTGCCATCCAGATCAGACCAGCAGTCACGTGCAGACCGTGGGTGCCTACCAGGGCGAAGAAGCCCGACAGGAAGCCACTGCGCTGCGGGCCGAAGCCTTCGCTGATCAGGTGATGGAATTCATAGATTTCCATCGCGATGAAGCCTGCACCGAACAGGAAGGTCACAGCCAACCAGCCCAGTACGCCTGCTTTCTTGCCATCGAACATCTTCAGCATGGCGAAGCCGAAGGTGATCGAGGACAGCAGCAGGAACAGCGTTTCAACAGCTACGAAATCGAGCTGGAAGATGTCATGACCCGACGGGCCGCCGGCAAAACTGCCGGACAGCACCGCGTAGGTAGCGAAGAGCGACGCAAACAGGATGCAGTCGGTCATCAGGTACAGCCAGAAGCCCAGTACGGTCATCTGGCCCGAGTCGTGGTGGTGGTCGTCATGCCCATGGTCGTGACCATGAGCAGCGCCGCCGTGCATTACTTGACTGGACATTGATTACACCCGCTCAAACGATTCGACACGTGCGCCGGCAGGCAGAGCACCTGCTTTGGCCAGCGCTTTCATACGCTCGCCTTCGATGCGCGCCACTTCTTCGGCTGGAACCATGTAGCCCTGGTCGTCACGTGCAGCGTGGCGAACGAAGACAGCGATGGTTGCAACCAGGCTTGCGCCAACCAGCCACCAGATGTGCCAGATGAAGGCAAAGCCGAAGACGGTCAGGAACAGGCCCATGAACAAACCGGTGGAGGTGTTGCTCGGCATGTGGATAGCGTCGAACTTGGTCGCTGGCTTGTAAGCCTTGCCGCTTTCCTTGGTTTCGTGCCAGGCGTCCAGGCCAACCTGCTCAGGCATGTGAGCGAAGTTGTAGAACGGAGGTGGCGACGAAGTGGACCATTCCAGAGTACGGCCGCCCCATGGGTCGCCGGTCACGTCCAGGTTCTGGTTGCGGTCGCGAACCGATACGTACAGCTGGATCAGCTGGCAAGCGATACCGAACAGGATCAGCACGGCGCCGACAACGGCTACGTACAGGTAGGGTTCCCACAGTGGGTTGTCGGAGTGGTTCAGACGACGGGTCATGCCCATGAAGCCCAGGGCGTACAGCGGCATGAACGCAACGTAGAAGCCCGACAGCCAGAACCAGAAGGCAGCTTTGCCCCACTTCTCGTTCAGGGTGAAGCCGAAGGCTTTCGGGAACCAGAAGGCGAAACCGGCGATGTAGCCGAATACCGCGCCACCGATGATCACGTTGTGGAAGTGCGCAATAACGAACAGGCTGTTGTGCAGGACGAAGTCAGCACCTGGAACGGCCAGCAGTACGCCGGTCATGCCACCGATGGAGAAGGTGACCATGAAGCCCAGGGTCCAGAGCATCGGTGCGGTGAAGCGCACACGGCCTTGGTACATGGTGAACAGCCAGTTGAACAGCTTCACACCGGTCGGAATGGAGATCAGCATCGTCGCCAGGCCGAAGAAGGTGTTGACGCTGGCGCCGGCACCCATGGTGAAGAAGTGGTGCAGCCATACCGCAAAGCCCAGGATGGCGATCGCGCCCGATGCGTAGATCATCGAGTGGTGGCCGAACAGGCGTTTGCCAGAGAACGTCGAGGTAACTTCCGAGAACACGCCGAAGGCCGGCAGGATCAGGATGTAAACCTCAGGGTGACCCCACGCCCAGAACAGGTTGACGTACATCATCGGGTTCCCACCAAGCTCGTTGGTGAAAATGTGGAAGTCCAGATAACGGTCAACAGTCAGCAGCGCGAGTGCAGCAGTCAGGATCGGGAACGAAGCAACGATCAGTACGTTGGCCCAGGTGCAGGTCCAGGTGAAGATCGGCATGTCCATCAGCTTCATGCCAGGTGCGCGCATCTTCATCACGGTGACGAGGAAGTTCACGCCGGTAAGCGTTGTACCCAATCCGGATAGCTGTAGCGCCCAGATGTAGTAGTCAACGCCCACCCCAGGGCTGTACTGAATGCCCGCGAGCGGCGGATAGGCAACCCAGCCGGTCTTGGCGAATTCACCAACGCCCAGCGAGATGTTGACCAGCAGCACGCCTGCCAGCAGCAGGTAGAAGCTCAGGGAGTTCAGGAACG
The DNA here is from genome assembly GCF_003208145.1 of Pseudomonas sp. RV120224-01b. Taxonomy (NCBI): domain Bacteria; kingdom Pseudomonadati; phylum Pseudomonadota; class Gammaproteobacteria; order Pseudomonadales; family Pseudomonadaceae; genus Pseudomonas; species Pseudomonas sp. RV120224-01b. Next base: position 386,408 of record NZ_QKMQ01000002.1, read on the forward strand.
GGAAGGCAACGTCACGTGCACCGATCTGCAGAGGAACCGCCAGGTTCATCAGGCCGGTGAAGAACGGCATCGCCATGAAGATGATCATGATCACACCGTGAGCGGTGAAGATCTGGTCATAGTGTTCAGGCGGCAGGTAGCCTTCGGAGCCACCGGTTGCGGCAGCCAGCTGGGTACGCATCATGATGGCGTCGGCAAAGCCGCGCAGCAGCATGATCATCGCGACGATGATGTACATCACGCCGATCTTTTTGTGGTCGACAGTAGTCAGCCACTCGCTCCACAAGTAGGTCCACTTGCGGAAATAGGTGATAAGACCGACGACAGCGATACCGCCGAGCGCGATCATGGCAAGCGTCACCATGACTATCGGCTCGTGATAGGGTATCGCCTCCAGGCTTAGTTTACCGAACATCTCTTACTCCTCTGCACCGGCAGCTGGTTGCATACTCGATTCCACACCCTTGGTTGTGGCCAGGTCTTTGCTGCCTGCTTCTTCGTGGCTACGACCGCGGTTCATGCCTTCGTACTTGTCGACGATCAGCTGGAACTGCTCAGGCGAAGCCTCGCTGTACAGCGCGACTGGGTTGTTTTCGCTTGGTTTGGCCAAGGCGTCGTATTCGGCCTTGTCCAGCTTCTTCGGCGACTGCTTGACCTCGGCGACCCACTTGTCGAAGTCTTCCTGGGAGGTGGCAGTAGCCTTGAATTTCATGCCGGTGAAGCCAGCACCGCTATAGTTGGCGCTGATACCGTCGAACTCGCCGTTTTCGTTGGCGATCAGGTGCAGCTTGGTGGTCATGCCGGCCATGGCGTAGATCTGGCCGCCCAGGCCCGGGATGAAGAACGAGTTCATCACGGCGTCGGAAGTGACGCGGAAGTTGACCGGGGTGTTAGCCGGGAAGACGATCTTGTTGACCGTGGCAATGCCCTGCTCCGGGTAGATGAACAGCCACTTCCAGTCCAGCGCGACCACGTCGATCTGCACCGGCTTCACATCGGAATCCAGTGGACGGTATGGGTCCAGCTTGTGGGTGGAGTGGTAGGTGACGTAACCCAGGGCGATGATGATCAGGATCGGGATGATCCACACCGCGGCCTCGATCTTGGTCGAGTGCGACCAGTCAGGGGTGTAGGTGGCTGCCTTGTTGGAAGCACGGTACTTCCAGGCGAACGCCAGGGTCATGATGATGACAGGGATTACCACCAGCAGCATCAGGCCGGTAGCGATCAGGATCAGGTTCTTTTGCTCAATGCCGACCTGGCCCTTCGGGTCGAGCAGGGTCCAGTTGCACCCACTGAGTAAAAGCATGCCTAAAAAGGGCAATATGCCAAACAGTCTGGGGTAACGCTTTTTACTCATCTCACGACCTCTAGATCAGCTTGCTTCAATGCAATTTGTGTTTTGGTAGCCAACACTTCGTCCTGCCAAGTGAGGCATTTCGCGCCCGTACTCGCTCCTGCCTGGGGTCCGACTGCAGGACCTTGGCTTCGAGCGTGTTAGCGGTGCTTATGGTTTCGTAGGCAACAGGCCTGTACTTCAGACCAAGTCCATTTGGTGCGGGAAAACGCGGAGGGGGGTCCGCCCGGTATCGCCGTTGGGCGAAACTTGACGAAGTCAGCAAAAAGGAGCGCTGGGGCTTCCTTCAATCCTGCGACTCGCAAGCAGTGCCGAACGGAAATTGGGGGCGATTGTAGTTAGGTCGCCAACCCTTGACTATGACTTATTGAGCAACAGTCTTTTACAGAATCCGTAACAATGATGCTCAATAATTCAACTTCGCGACAGTTTGTCGCACCCCGCTTGCCAGGCCTCAAAGCCGCATTCTACAAGGCTTCGGGATTGATCCAGGTCAAGCGGCGAGCAACTTTTCCCTCTTCTCATGCGGCGTAAAAGCCCCCATGCAATTCGGGACTTTTGTCTAAGCCTGGCGTCGGTTGCGGTAGATACCGAGCGGAACCAGAATGGCGGTCAGCACGAACGCTACCAGTGCCCACTGCGCCAGTGACAAACCGAGGATCGGCGGGTACGGCGTGCTGCAGAAGCCGTCGACCTGGAACGCCAGCGGCCAGAGCTTGGCCAGTGGCAGGTCGTCCACGATCGGTTGCAGGGTGTCGATGCCACAACTGACCATGGGGTTGGCGAGTATATACACATGGTTGCCCGCCGCAATGATTCCGCCAATGGCACTGAGCACCACCAGCACCTCGAAGAAGGTCAGGCTACGGCGCCCGGGCATCGCGGCGGCGATGAACGCGAACACGGCAATGAACAGCAGCGCGTAACGCTGCAGGATGCACAGCGGGCAAGGCGCCTCGCCCAGTACCACTTGCATATAGAGGGCGCCGCCGATCAGCGAGAGGCAGATCAGGCCCAACAGCACCAGAAAGCGCCGTTCCCGATTCAGGCGCGATGTTTGTTCGTTCATTGCCGGTTCCTTCGATGGATAGTGGCAGCGTGGTCCGCCTGCCTGGGCGCAAGTCTACACGCTGGGCATGGCCTGTGAGCATGCCGAGGGAGCGGCGCGGTAGCACTGCGCAGGGCTATCCGGTGAGGCTGAGACCGACCGCAACGGCGTCGGTTCAACGCCGGGCGGCAAAAAAGCGGCTGCCCGGGTGCCGCGCAGGGGCAAGCCCCTCGACACCCGGGAGTGAAGGATACCGTGATTAACGGAGGATTAATGATGAAAGCGGCGAGCCCGGTTTCATCTTTCCTTATATATAGGCAGAAGGTGTGTACTGCCTGTACCGGCCTCTTCGCGGGCAAGCCCCCTCCCACAGTGATAGCGCAGCTTTCAAAGCCTGTGCAGTACCTGTGGGAGCGGGCTTGCCCGCGAAGAGGCCGATACAGGCGCTACATCATTCCAAGGCAGCCGCCGGCCCGAAGAACTCGTAACGGCTCTGCTGCTCCGGCACACCCAGCCCTTTCAACTGACGCTTCACCGCCGCCATGAACCCCTTGGGCCCAAGGAAGTAGGCATCCACATCACGCGCCTGCGGCAGCCACTCGGCCAGCAGGTCTTCGCTCAGCAAGCCCACAGCATCCGCCGCTGCGCCCCCCTCCGGCTCGGCATAGCAGTAGAAGCGCTTGAGCTGCGGGTGACGCGCCGCCAGGCCATCGACCCATTCACGGAAGGCATGCACCGCGCCGTTACGCGCACAGTGAATGAAATGCACCTCGCGCCGGGTTTGCAGCGCCGCCTGCAACATGGCCAGCGTCGGGGTAATACCCACGCCTCCGCTAATCAGCACCAGCGGCTTGTCGCTGGCCGCCAGGGTGAAGTCGCCCGCAGGCGGGAACAGTTGCAGGGTATCGCCCACCACCAGCTCATCGTGCAGGTAGTTGGACACCTTGCCGCCCACCTCGCGCTTGACGCTGATGCGGTACTCCCTGCCATCGCACAGCGCCGACAGCGAATAGTTGCGGCGCTGTTCGGCACCGTCGATGTCCAGCTTCAGGCCAATGTATTGGCCAGGCTCGGCCTTGAGCACCGGTTTACCATCCACCGGGGCAAAGTAGAACGAAACGATTTCGCTGCTTTCCTGCTCGCGGCGCACCAGGCGGAATTCGCGGGTACCACGCCAGCCGCCCTCGGCTTCTTCCTTCTGTTTATAGAGGCTTTCTTCAGCGCCAATCAGGATGTCGGCCAGCTGGCCATAGGCCGCGCCCCAGGCCTCGATCACCTCAGGGGTAGCGATTTCCTTGCCCAGTACTTCCTCGATGGCGCGCAGCAGGCAGCTGCCGACGATCGGGTAGTGCTCCGGCAGAATCTGCAGGGCAACGTGCTTGTTGATGATCTGCCCTACCAATCCCCCCAGCTGCTCCAGTTGGTCAATGTGGCGCGCATACATCAGCACACCGTTGGCCAAAGCACGTGGCTGGTCGCCACTAGCCTGGTGGGCCTGGTTGAACAGCGGGCGTACCTCGGGGTACTCGCTGAGCATCATCTTGTAGAAGTGGGTGGTCAGCGCTTCGCCGCCGCTTTCCAGCAGGGGTACAGTGGCCTTGATGATTGCACGTTGTTCGGCATTGAGCATTGCGACAACTCCTGAGCCTGTGGCTTCAAATGACTGCCTTGGGTATTTCAGCAATCGTGCCAACTTTTATCGCCAGTAAAATCAGGAGGTTGACGCCAATCATGTCAAAACGACCCACCTCGTCGTATAGTCATATCGACCCATAGGAGTCTTTATGACCGCAAAGCCATTGCTCACCACCCTGCTGCCCCTGGTCAGCGACCTCTCCCGCGACTTGCCCGACCAGGAGCGCTACCGCCGCTTGCTGCAAGCCATGCGCGGGCTACTGCCGTGCGATGCCGCCGCGCTGCTGCGCCTGGATGGTGAATGGCTGGTGCCGCTGGCGGTGGATGGCCTGAGCCCTGACACCTTGGGTCGACGCTTCCGGGTCAGCGAGCACCCGCGCTTCCAGATACTGCTCAGCCGCCCGGAGCCCACTCGTTTCGCCAGCGACTCCGAACTGCCCGACCCTTACGATGGCCTGGTCAACGCCCCCGATGCCGACCTGGAAGTGCACGACTGCATGGGTTGCCCGTTGATGGTTGATGAGCGCCCCTGGGGCCTGGTCACCCTCGATGCCCTCACCCCCGGGCAGTTCCAGAGCCTGGAGCTGGATGCCCTGCAAGCCTTCGCCAGCCTGGCCGCCGCTACCGTTACCGTGGCCGAACGCATTGAGCACCTGGCCCTGCGCGCCGAAGACGAACACCTGCGGGCCGAAATCTACCGCCAGGCCAGCGGCCAGGATAAAGAGCTGATTGGCCAGAGCCCGGCGCATAAGCGCCTGGTGGAGGAAATCCGCCTGGTCGGCGGCAGCGACCTGACTGTTCTGATCACTGGCGAAACGGGCGTTGGCAAGGAACTGGTGGCCCAGGCCCTGCACCAGGCCAGCAACCGGGCCGACAAGCCACTGGTCAGCCTCAACTGCGCCGCCCTGCCCGATACCTTGGTGGAAAGCGAACTCTTCGGCCACGTACGCGGCGCCTTCACTGGCGCGCACGGCGAGCGCCGGGGCAAGTTCGAGCTGGCCAACGGCGGCACGTTGTTCCTCGACGAAGTGGGCGAACTGCCGCTAACGGTGCAAGCCAAACTGTTGCGTGTGCTGCAAAGCGGCCAACTGCAGCGCCTGGGCTCGGACCGCGAGCACCGTGTGGACGTGCGCCTGATCGCCGCCACCAACCGTGACCTGGCCACAGAAGTACGCAATGGCAACTTCCGCGCCGACTTCTATCACCGCCTCAGTGTGTACCCGTTGCACGTACCGCCCTTACGCGAACGTGGGCGAGATGTGTTGTTATTAGCTGGCTACTTCCTCGAACAGAACCGTTCACGCCTGGGCCTGAACAGCCTGCGCCTAAGTAGCGAAGCCCAGGCCGCGCTGCTGGCCTATGAGTGGCCAGGCAACGTGCGCGAACTGGAACACCTGATCGGCCGCTCGGCCCTCAAGGCACTGGGCCAGCACCCCGACCGGCCACGCATTCTCACGCTTGAAGCCGTCGACCTGGACCTGCGCGCGGTGCTCGTAACCCCAAACGCCCTGCCCTCCCCCGCAGCCCCTGCCCAACTGGCACCATTGCCTGAAGGCGGCCTGCGCGAAGCGGTCGACCTCTACCAGCGCCAAGTGATCGAAGCCTGCCTGCAACGGCACCAGGATAATTGGGCGGCAGCGGCCCGCGAGCTGGGCCTGGACCGCGCAAACCTGAGCCGGCTGGCCCGCCGGCTGGGGCTTCGCTGAGGCTCACCTACAAAAGGATTAACCCAGAAAGCCATCTGGTTGCTTCCCGCCTGGCTGCTATATCTCCCTAACCACCCGAATTTCGACTGCCTGGTCGAGACTGCGCGGAACGCCCCAGCAAGGGCTCTGTGACGCAGGTTGTGGCTCGAACGGTTCGGGCCGGGGGATCCGGATACCAGCAGGGAGCATCCATGGACAACATCGTCGTCGCCGATAAGCAAACCGAAGTCGCCACTCAGAGCGCCTGGGGCAATATCAACCTCAAAGGGCCAGGCGTCGTGCAGATGCCGGTAGCCCCCGACAAGGTGGCCACTGTTACCCAACGCGGGCAAGACCTGATCATCACCCTGAAGTCGGGTGAAAAGGTCACCATCGGCAACTTCTTCGCCGTGGACCAGGCCGGGGTCGGCAGCGATATTGTCTTCGTCGGCGAAGACGGCACCCTGTGGCACGCGCAATACGATGCAACGGCCTTCACCGGCTTTACCTTCGAGGACGTGACCTCGCTGGACGACCTGGTTGCGGGTATCGGCACCGCCGGTAGTGCCATGCCAACCTGGGCGATTGCCGGGCTGAGCCTGCTCGGTGTCGGCGGCGCGGCAGCAGCGGCAGATAACAACAGTGGCAGTAGCAGTGGTGGCTCGGCCCCCGATACCACCGCACCGGCCACGCCCATTGACCTGCTGGTGTCGCCGGATGGCCTGCGCCTGACCGGCCGTGGTGAAGCAGGCACCACAGTGAGCATCCGTGATGCTGCCGGCAACCTGATCGGCAGCGGCACCGTGGGTGCCGACGGCACCTTCGACGTGACGTTGAACCCGCCGCAGATTAACAGCGAAAACCTTGAAGTCACCCTGACCGATGGCGCCGGCAACGTCTCGACGCCTGGCACAGTCACCGCCCCGGACGTGACTGCGCCGCTTGCACCTGCCGACCTTGCCATCAATGAACAGGGCACCACCCTCACCGGCCGTGCAGAACCCGGCTCTACGGTTTCGGTGCGGGGGGCCGACGGGGTGCTGCTGGGCTCAGCCGTGGCCGGTGCAGACGGCCAGTTCAGCATCACCCTGCAACCGCCACAGACCGAAGGCCAGGCTTTGGAGGTCAGCGCCAAGGACGCAGCCGGCAACACCTCGCCTTCGGCCAGTATTTCAGCGCCAGACGTCGAGACACCTGATACGACCGCCCCAGACCAGCCCACCAACCTCGCCCTTGCCAGCGGCGTAACCCTCACTGGCCGCGGTGAACCGGGGACCACCGTGCAGGTGCGTGATGCCGCTGGCAACATCATTGGCACAGGCTTGGTCGGTGCCGACGGGCTGTTCAGCGTCACGCTGTCGCCCGCCCAGGCCAACGGCGAAGCGCTGGACATACGCCTGGTGGATGCTGCCGGCAACAGCTCGATCCCGCTTGAATTCACAGCACCCGACATTACCCCGCCAAGTGCAGTCAGCGACATCCTGGTCGGCAGTGGCGGCCTGGCCCTGAGCGGCCGAGGTGAACCGGGTGCCACCGTCGAAGTCCGCGATGCCAACGGCACCGTGATCGGTACCGGGGTGGTCGGGGCCAATGGCACCTTCCTCATCAACCTTGATCCGGCGGTACAACCGGGTGACCAGCTGAGCCTGGTGCAGACCGATCCCAGTGGCAACGCCTCCGTTGCCCTCGAATACGATGTGCCACTGACCACCGCGCCAGACAGCCCGAGCAATCTGGCCATCGATGCCGATGGCAC